>NZ_CEYXRG010000019.1:0-88030 GCF_982940295.1 Leisingera sp. | reverse complement strand
GCTGAGGAGAAGAGGCTGCAGGAGGCAGAAGAAAAGGTCCGGTTGAAGGCAACGGTGGCAGAGGTCATCACGGATGCCATCGAGTCCGGGTTGGATTTGGTTGCTGAAGGGGCGATTTGCTGGCGGGAGGCGTCTGCGGATCAGCAGGCAGGCTTGACCTGGGGCGTGGCCGCTCCGGATACCAAGGGTGCGCGGGCCGAAACGCTGAAAGAAATCCGTCCAGCAATGCGGATAGTCACGCGTATTGCTCAACTGGTGGCCCGGACCGTGAAACGCGTCCTCGCCAAGGAACGGCAAAAGCTGAAGCAGGACGCGGATTATGTGCGCGGCCTGCGTCAGAAATGGGCGCCGGAAGATGATGCGCGGCTGTCAGGGATCTCGCGTGGGGAGCCGGGGAATGGGCCAGTGTAGGCAACAGTGCTAAATACATGCTAAAATGACCTCTGAGACGATCCGCTCAACATGCGGAACCAGAGACTTATTTAAGTGCCTCGTCAGGAACAAAAAACGCGAGGGTATTCAGAAGTCCAGCCGGCTCAGAAGGCACTATCAAGTGTTGTCCATTTTTTGGATACGGTCCCCTGGTGGTTTCAGAAGTGCCAGGCGACGTTCAGGTCGTGCTAGGTATCATCGAAAAAGCTGTCAGATCTGTGGACGAGGGTTACGAAAGTGATACGGTCGCCTGGTTGTCGAATTGGTGTCTGACGCCGAAGCTCGAAATGGTCTCGGTGAGCGCCTTCGGCCGGACTAACCCTTACCGCTGTTCTCAGTATGGCTGGAGACAGGGTTTCTGAGCCAACTTCAGGGTTGGTATGACGCTTTGCTGGCATTCAGGATATTGCTGTTGTGCAGAGCATAGCCCAAAGGTCGTGCTGCCAATCGCCGCTGGGGGTGGCTGTGTTGATCATGAATCTTTTGAGACCAGTGTCGACATATGCCGGTTCTCCGCATTTGACCCGAACCGGGTGTTTCCTAGTGTCGTCGTAGAGAACTGTGCCGTTTGCATCTGTTTGAACCAGTTTGATGGCGACTTCAAAGTCGAAGTCTTCCTCGCTGGTGACCTGGTATTGGGTCACGCTCAATTGAACCGTGGTGGCGTCCGGGAAACTGGCTGTGTGAAAGACTGTCTGTTGACCCGCGCTAGGCGTGGCAAAAAGAAGAAGACCAAACACTATTGGAAGGATATACATATCCCAACTCCCGCAGCGCTCGCCTCGTGACAAAAATAGCACAAATTGCCGCTGCGCACGACTCGAAAATTTGAAACGTAATGAGCTGTTCCAATCTTCGGTGCGCCCCGCGCTGGACCCAGATGCCGCAGGCCGGTGTCAAAATGTTTAACAAATATAGAACTTTAGAGCTTTCGCGCCGGCAGATCGGCTGAGCCGTCGGGAAAGACGTGACGGCCGGTAACCTGCTCCACGGTCCACCGCGAACGCGTCCAGCAGCTGCGTGTTTCCGTGTCTCGGAAACGATGGGAGTGCATCATTTGCGGAAATGACCTGGGTACGGCTATGGGGCGAGAAAAGGGATCTACTTTGCATTAGCAATCGGCAAGCGAGTAATTGTTCGATCACCCGCCACAAGCTTGCCGCTGCTTAGTAGTACAGCAAAAATGCCCAGCTTTTAAGGGATACGTTGAGATACTTGCCCCTAGAAAGGATGCCATCAGGCAGTGCCAGGTGGCATCCAGTAAAGTGTCTTGAGGATCAGTTATCCTTTGGCTGGTCCATCATACCATTGCCGGGCTGATTGCTTTTGGATTGCTGACCGCTATGGGCCATGCCGGATCCTGCCATCATCTGCTTCATGCGTGCCGTCTGGGCTGAGATCTCTTCCTCAGTCACCGCGCCGTTGCCGTCTGCATCGAGATGTTGAAAACGGTCTACCATTTGTTCGCGGATTATAGCGCTGTGGAAGGATTCGAACTCATCGATCGAAAGCGTGCCATTGCTGTCCGCGTCGTACTCCTTCAGAGCGGATTGAAGTTTTTCCGCCAACATGCCGGGTTTGCCCATGCCCAACATCTGGCGGTCCATCATGGCGCTGCCCATGGCGTGCCGCCCGTGCATCTGCATCATCATGTTATGCATTCGCTTCATGTCAGACATCATACCTCGGCCCATCATCTGCGAATCTGCATTTTGTTGCATCATGCCTGATGTATTGGCACCGGGTTTGCCGCTGTGGCCGTGGCTGGCCTCTGCCAGTGCTGCGCCCGCCAATGTGCCGGATACCGCGAGAGTAAGCGCAATAAGTTTCAAATTCGTCATGTCCAGACCTTTCCCAGGGTGTTTGGATACATCCAATTTGGGATGTCAGGCGTGAGCTTGCCAGAGCGCCGGGTCGGGGAATTGTATCGCCCTGTCACAGCCGAAGCAGTTGATACATTCTGCGACAAAACTCTGCAGGACCACTTGCAGCAATAACCTATAATCGATGCAAATGAATGAAATGCCACATATTCTCGTCGTTGACGATCACCGTGAAATCCGGGCTGCGGTAACACGATACCTGGAAAAGAACGGCATGCGCGCAACTGCAGCGCAAGACGCGGCAGAGATGGATGCGAAACTGGCAACCGGGCATTTCGATCTGATTGTTCTGGACGTGATGATGCCGGGTGAAGACGGGCTTTCGGTCTGCCGGAGACTGTCTGGGGAAGGCGGTATCCCAATCCTTATGCTGACGGCCCTTGGGCAGGAAACAGACCGGATAGTCGGCCTGGAGATCGGTGCCGACGACTATTTGCCCAAGCCATTCAATCCGCGCGAGCTATTGGCACGCATCAAAGCGATCTTGCGCCGCACCGATCGTTCCGAACCATTGGCAGGCCGCTTGGCCGGGAAAAACGTTCGGTTTGCCCAGTGGGTGCTGGACAGCGACCGTCGTGTCCTCATTGACGGCACCGGGCAGGAAACTGCCCTGACCGGTGCCGACTTCAAGCTGTTGACGGTTTTGCTGGAGCGGGCGCGTTTGGTCCTGAGCCGGGATCAGCTTATGGATTTAACTGCGGGCCGGCGGGCGCCGCCGCTGGATCGGACAATAGACAACCAGATCAGCCGCTTGCGCCGCAAGATTGAGCAGGACCCCATGCAGCCGCGCCTGATCATCACCGTGCGCAACGGCGGCTATAGCTTGGCGGCAGATGTAGAGGTGATGGACGGATGAGGCGTGTCCTCAACAGTCTGCGCGGCCAACTGGTGCTATTGGTGATCCTGGCGCTGGCCGCCGCTCAGGCGGTCAGCCTTTGGCTATTTGTCGACGAGCGCAGTTTGGCGGTACGCGCGGCTCTCGGAGCGGAAACTGCTGGACGTGCCGCCAATGTGGCCCGACTGATCGAAGAAGCGCCTGCAAGTCTACACGCCTCGATTCTACGGGCTGCGAATTCGCCGCTGGTACGGTTCGGTATCGCACCGGAGCCCGAAGTCGAACATATGACGCATAACGGCAATGGGATTGTCGAAGAGCGAGTGCGGGCACTTCTGGATGGTAACTTCAGCCGCGAGATCCGGGTTGAGCTGCATGAGGTTGATGGCGCGGATCTGCCGCTGCCCCACCTCGATCAGGAAATGGCCGCTATGCACCGGGAAATGATGCGCGGACACATGTCGGCGATTGAATTGAAGCTGTCCATTGCGTTGTCTGGCAGCCAATGGCTGAATGTTGATACCCGGTTTGAACGGCCGCCTTTGCAATGGCCGCTTTTTTCGACACTGACTTTTGCGCTTACAGCGGGCTTCATTCTAATTGTTGTGTTCTGGTTCTTGATGAGCCGGGTAACGGGACCGCTGCGCAGGCTTTCCGTTGCTGCTGACCGGTTGGGGAGGGGAGAAGACGTGGACGCACTGCCTGCGGTAGGGCCATGCGAAGTGCAAGATCTGACCGATGCGTTTAACCGGATGCAAGAACGCCTGAAACGTTTTGTTGCAGATCGCACCCGGCTGCTGGCGGCGTTGGGCCATGACCTTCGATCGCCTTTGACAGCTATGCGGGTCAGGGCAGAATTTGTCGACGAGGAGGAAACCCGGGACAGCCTCATATCTTCGATCGAGGAAATGCAGAGCATGGTAGACTCGGTATTGGCTTTCGCCCGGGGGCTGGCGGTGTCCGAGCCGCTAGAGGTGTGTGAACTGGGTAAGTTCCTGGAACAGCTGCGCGCTGATATGCTTGATCGCTTCGATTTACATCCAGGGGTGACGACAGAAGTTGGCCTGCGGCCAAACGCGATGCGGCGGGCTTTGCGCAACGTGATCGAGAACGCGCTGCGCTATGGTGGCTGGGCGCGGGTTGGATACGGGATCGATGGCAAAAACGCTTTGATCACGGTGGTAGACTCCGGCCCAGGTATCCCTGAGGAAGATTTGGAGCGGGTGTTTGATCCGTTTCTGCGGCTGGAGGCGTCGCGGTCGCTCGAAACCGGCGGCTACGGGCTCGGCTTATCCATCGCTCGTACGATTGCGCGGGCTCATGGCGGTGACATAACCCTGGCTAACCGTCCGGATGGCGGGCTGTTGGCGACGCTCGCAATCCCTCTGGCGAAGGATCAAACCGAAATTGAAACGTGAACCGGAGACAAAGATGAAACGACAGGTTGCAACTCTGGCAATTGTGCTTCTGCCCTTGGCTTCTGCTGTGGCTTGGGCGGATACTTCGGGTGACTGGGACCGGGGATATGGCCACATGATGTGGGCAGGCGGCTTCGGTATGCTCGGCGCCCTGATGATGCTGCTGTTCTGGGGAGCGTTTATTGCTCTCATCGTAGTGGCGGTGCGATGGCTGACTGACAAGCGTAGCGCAGGCCCGGACACCTCTAGTGACGCGCTGAAGGTGCTGCGCAGCAGGTTTGCCCAAGGTGAAATCGACGAAGAAGAGTTCAGGCGCCGCAAGGCCGCACTCGACGAATGACATCTCATGCTCCGCGTATTGCGGCGCGTGTCAGAGGCTGAGCCGGAGGCAGGGGCTCGTGAAAGAAATGGCAGGCAAGCAGACGTGCTGATTATCGAGGGCGCAGCGGGTGTTAATCTTTGGCAGGGGCTCAGAAGACTATACGGTACCGGTGAAACAGTCAGAAGGAGGAATTATGCTGAGACGGGATTTCATTGTCGGGGCAGGGGCGTTGACGGTGCTGGGTTCAAAGGGCAGCGCGCATACGCCAACGCTTCCGGTCTACGATATGCCCGAAGAGCTTTTGCCGCGCGAGGTGCGCATCCAGAACGACCTTACGCCATATGAGGTGCATGTGGATCCAGAGCAGTTCGCACTGTACTGGACGCTGCCTGAGGGCCGCGCGATCCGTTATGCGGTCGGGATTGGCCGGCCTGGCCTGTACGAGGCGGGCGAATTCTATGTCGGCGCGAAAAAGGTGTGGCCCAGTTGGAAGCCGACACCGGACATGATACAGCGCGAACCGCACCGCTATGCCAGGTTTGCCGATGGCATGCCCGGTGGTCTCGGTAATCCACTTGGCTCACGCGCGCTTTATCTGTTTCAGCCCGGGCGCGGGGATACGTTTCTGCGTATTCACGGCACCAATGAACCGGACACAATCGGACGGCGCGTGTCGAATGGTTGTGCAAGGCTGGTAAACGATCAGATGATCAACCTCTACGACAGGGTGCCGTTGGATACCCGGGTTGTGCTTCACCCCGTGGTGAACTTGCCAGCCTGAGGTTGCGCATAGGACTTGCCGGTTGTCGGATAGGCAGAGTTCGGTCCGAGATGCAGAGAGATGCGTCCCCAAACGTTCACTAACCGCACCACGGCCTTGGCAGGGGCGCGGTGTGGGAGCTCTAGAAGCCTGTCATGGAAAAGCAGGCGCTCGGGCCCGTCCTAAGAACTTGGGCGAATGTGTCTGGGATACTCTCGGATACAAAAATGGTGATGAGGCGGCATTGACGTTCCCATGCTGGAAGGCGGCAGTGCAAAGCCAAGGGAGACGCGGTTTGGAAGCAGTAGAGGCATACCGCCCTCCGCCAAACTGAGTGAATGTTCTGATTATTGAGATAATCAGAACATCAGTGAACCGTCCCTCGCGGTTCGCTTGTCTGAGAGGAAAGAGAAATGTTTTCAAGACGAGGGTTTCTGACAGCGGCGGGTGCCGCTGGCGTGTTGGCGGAATTGCCGGTCCGGGGGGATGCCCTGGTGCCGGACATGATGGAGTTGCGCGCCACCGTCAAAGCGGTGCAGCTACTGCCGTCAGACTACCCAAAAACTGAGATTTGGGGTTATTCAGGCGGCACGCCGGGACCGGAAATCCGGGTGCCCCAAGGCGGCCGGGTGCGACGGCGTTTTGTCAACGATCTGCCGCAGGCAAGCACGGTCCATTGGCACGGCATCCGCGCGGCGAATTCGATGGATGGGGTTGCTGGGCTTACCCAGGCACCGGTTCAGCCACGGGGCAGCTTCGACTATGATTTCACCGTTCGGGATGCAGGCACCTATTGGTATCACGCGCACAACCGGTCCGTCGAACAGGTGGCGCGCGGACTGCACGGCCCGCTCATTGTTGACGAAAAGGCACCTCCGGATATTGACCGGGATATCACACTGGTACTCGATGACTGGCTGCTGGAACCTGATGGCGGGCAGCTAAATCCAGACTTCGAGACGCGCCATGACCGGTCACATGCTGGCCGGTTGGGCAATTTCATTTCGACCAACGGACAGTCAGCCTGGACCCAATCGGTCAAGCGGCATGAGCGGCTCCGGCTTCGGCTGATCAATGCCTCCAACGCTAGGATCTTCATGCTGGCGCTGGTCAACTTCGAGGGCTGGGTGATGGCGCTGGACGGGATGCCGCTGCCAGCACCCAAGACCGTTTCGGGAGATTTGCTGCTCGGTCCCGGCCAGCGTGCTGATCTCCTTGTAGATGTCACAGCCGGAGACGGCGAAGAGGCGTTTCTCGCGCGGATCGAGGACAATCAAGGCTATGCCCAGGCTGCCTTCCCGGTGCGCGGCGTGTCCAGTAGCGCCCGGCGCGGTTCCCCGGCGCCGCTTCCGCCGAACCCGGCGATGGAGGTGACGGGGTTGGATGCTGCGAGGGAGCTGCGGCTTGACATGGCTGGCGGAGCAATGGGTTCGCTGCGCAGTGCTGTTCTTAACGGGCAGAACACCGGGTTCCGGCAAATGGTGGAGGCGAACCAGTTCTGGGCCTTCAACGGTACTGTTGGCATGACGCAGACTCCGCTGGCCACGGTGGCGCGGGGCGAGACTGTCCGGGTCACAGTGTCCAACGACACAGCATTCCCGCACGCTATGCATCTGCACGGGATGCATTTCCGCACCGTAAATGCCGATGGCTCGATGGGCCACCTGCGCGACACGCTTCTCAGCTTTGCCGGCGAAAGCCACGAGATTGCTTTTGTTGCCGATAATCCCGGCGATTGGGCATTCCACTGTCACATGCTTTCGCATGCGGCCTCTGGCATGATGACCTGGATCCGGGTGCAGGCATGACGCGGGCGGTCATCAGTGCGGCGGCGGTGCTGGCGGTCGCCGGAGTTGCAGCGGCGTGGGTTTTCCGGCCTTCTTTCCCGGTCGCGCCAATGGCTGATGCGGTGTCAGTTGCACAGGGAAAGGTGCTCTATGCGGAGTACTGTGCGTCTTGCCACGGGGCAAATCTTGAGGGCCAGCCGAATTGGCGCGGCCCAGGGGAGGATGGCCGCCTGCCGGCGCCTCCGCATGATGAGACGGGCCACACTTGGCACCATTCTGACCGAATGCTGTTCGAATATACCAAATTGGGGGGGCAGGCTGCGCTAGCAAACAGCGGAGTCGCCTTGGACAGCGGCATGCCAGGCTTTGGCAGCCAGCTGAGTGATGCGCAAATTCGCGGTATCCTGAATTTCATAAAATCAGCTTGGCCCGAGCGCGAGCAGCGGTACCAAGCAGAAAGAACAGAAGTAGAAGCCCAGCAAGAAGGAAGAAACCAATGATCCGTCCTAAACGTATTTTGCCGTTACTCTGTCTTACCTTTTTGCCTTTGCCCGGCTTGGCCAAAGAATTGACAGAGGCGGAGATCAAGCAACTGGTCTATGAGGCAATCCTGGAGCGGCCCGAAATCATCATGCAGGCGGTCGAAATGCTGCAGCTTGACCAGGACGCCGCCAAAGCTGAAGCTGCTCGGGTGGTTCTTGACAACAACCGTGCCACGCTGGAACGCGATCCCAACGCCCCGGTTCTGGGCAATCCCGAAGGGGATGTAACAGTTGTCGAGTTCTTCGACTACAACTGCCCCTATTGCCGCCGTGCGATGGCTCCGGTGCAGGGGCTGCTGAAAGATGATGACAATGTCCGGCTGGTCTACCGCGAGTGGCCCATCCTGGGCGAGGGTTCTGTCTTTGCTGCACGTGCCGCTCTGGCGTCGCGCAAACAAGGCAAGTACGAAGAATTCCATTGGGCGCTGATGGGAATGGAGGGCAGGGCCACAGAGGCTTCGGTCATCCGTATCGCACGTGAAACCGGGCTGGACGTGGAACAGCTGCGCCGGGACATGGACGCGCCGGAGGTGGAGGAGCATATTGCCACTTCTATGGCGCTGTCGCGCAAGTTGGGCTTCAACGGCACGCCCTCTTTCGTAATTGGCGAAAACTTGATTCCCGGTTTTGTTGAGCAACCGCAACTGCAAGAATTGGTAAAACAGGCACGCGAAGCTGCGGATTAATAACGATTGCTCTATTGCGGGCAACATCAATCAGGGCCGGTGCAATATTGCTTGGAAAACTCGCCTATTTTGTATCGAGCTGTCGCAAAGCGCTTTGCTACGACTGAGCGATACATTTGCCCATCCGGGCAAGGTGGATCGGCCAATCCTAAATGTCCTAGTCTGTGGAAGATGGCGGTACATCAAAAAACGCGCCAACGATTTCGACGAGGAAGGCACATGCTGCGCACAGGACGATTACCGGATTTCCGTCGCCGCCACAGGTCGGTGCTAGCGGTTATGGCCGTCGCTTTGTTGATGGTGCTTGTTCTTTGGAAGGCTGATGCTTTGCCGCCTGCAATGACGCGTGCAGACATTACAGCTTGGGTCGATGCGGCTGGCATCTTGGGGCCGCTGGTGATCGTAGGGCTGATGACTATGGCGATCGTTGCCAGCCCTTTGCCTTCAGCTCCTGTAGCGGTGGCAGCCGGGGCGGCCTACGGGCATTTGCTGGGCACCGGTCTCGTTGCACTGGGGGCCGAGTTGGGAGCGATCATCGCCTTTCTGATTGCCCGGCGATTGGGGCGCTCGGCTATCCAGCGCTATCTGGGCGCTAAGCTTGAGACAGGTCTCATGGGATCGCAGAATGCACTGATGCTGACGGTGTTTGGCAGCCGCCTTTTGCCCTTCGTCTCATTTGACTTGATCAGCTATGCAGCAGGGCTGACTGCATTGCGGTTCTGGCGCTTCGCACTCGCAACCGCGGCTGGCATTTTGCCAGCGAGCTTCATCCTGGCGCATCTTGGCAGTGAGCTGGCCGGGCCTGATGGACCTGGTGCCATCTGGGCAGTGCTGGGGCTAGGGCTGCTGACCGGAGCGCCTCTTCTTTGGGCAACCTGGAAGCGAGAGCAAGGCGGTTGAGGCAAATCAAGGCCTCCGGGCAAATAACATGTAGACTTGAGTAGTCATTTGGAGAAGCGGATCGTGGGAGTTGCAGGAGTAACGTACAGGAGAATTGGACTGCGGCGGCTTCGCTCGGCGCTTCACCTGACACTGGTCCTGCTGTTGTCTGCAATTCTGATGGCGTCTGCGGGGGCGGACCGAACGGTAGGTGCAGAGCATTCAGTATCTGGCTATAGCCATGTTCAGGCCTTAGCTGCGGATTATGGGCAGCAAGAGTCTATTCAGCACGATCGAAGCCTCTATAGCGTGCCTGCGTCTTTGGGTGACTGTGGACTGCATGCAATGTGTCACGCTTTGGCTCTACTCCCACTTGTCCTGATGCCTGAATGGAAGCCGGAAATGTCGGTTGCCGTATTCAATATCCGGCTGCTTGCGGACGGAATAGCCCTTTCACCGTCTCCTCACCCTCCGAATTTTTCTTGAACCAACCACCCGGTCCAGTTGAGCGTCCAGCCAAGCGGCCCGGTTCACATGCTGTGTGGTGTGTTCAGGAGTTCGAGAAGTGTTTGCCATACTCTATTTTGCGACTGCAGCTCTGCTAGTCTTTGCTGTGCTGCGGCTTGGATGCGGCCCTTGCGCAACGGGTCATGTTTCTGAGGTCGGCCCCGAAAACGTGATGGCGCCCCCGCGTATCCCTGTCGTCAAGCTGGGCTGGGCGCTGAGCATTTTCCTGGCCGTGACTTATATGCTGTGTGTCGGCTTCGATCTGATCTTTCCGCAGTATGCGATGTACCGCGCTTGGATCTCGCTGATGCCTGGCATGACGTGGCTCACAGCAACTTCCTTCCTGATCGGTCTAGCAGAAGCCTTTGCCTACGGTTGGTTCGTGGCACTCGTATTTGGGCCAATTTTCAACGTGATCGCCGCGCGTGGATGAGGTGCAACAGGTCACCTTGCTACCCTAAAGCGTTCGGAGCAATAGAAGAGGAGAAGCGCAATGAGCAAGTCGCAGCAACCGACCCTGCGCTTCCTCGGGGCCACCGGGACCGTCACTGGATCCCGCTACCTCGTTGAATGGCGCGGTCGCAGGATCCTGATCGATTGCGGACTGTTTCAAGGGTTCAAGCAGCTCCGCTTGCGCAATCGGAAGCCTTTTCCGGTCCGGCCTCGATCTATCGATACTGTTCTCCTGACACATGCACATCTCGATCATTCCGGCTATATCCCTGCGCTGGTTAAGGCAGGGTTCGCGGGCAAGGTCATTTGCACACAATCGACCAAGGAATTGTGCGGCTTGATCCTGCCCGACAGTGGACATCTGCAGGAGGAAGAGGCGTCCTTTGCCCGCCGAAAGAAGTTTTCGGTCCATGCCCGCCCGACCCCCCTTTACACGCAAAAGGATGCGCAGAAGGCGCTGAGCAAGCTGGAAACTGTACCATTCGACACGCCAGTCGATTTAGGCGACGGGATCACGGCCAACTTCATCCCGGCAGGGCATTTGCTTGGAGCGGCGCAAATACGATTATGCCTTGGTAGCACGGCATTGCATTTCAGCGGTGACCTCGGCCGTCAAAGCGACCCTCTGATGCGCTCTCCAACCCCGTTTGCGGGGGCGGACGTCCTCGTGTGTGAATCCACCTATGGCAACCGCCAGCATGAGCCTGTCGATGCCGAAGCGCAGCTCTCCCGTGTTATCCGCCGAGTTATCGGGCGGGGCGGAACAATCCTCATCCCGGCCTTTGCGGTAGGGCGGGCACAGGGGCTGATGTATCACATCGCGCGGCTTTGCAGACGCGGTGATATTCCCGAAGTGCCGGTCTTTCTAAACAGCCCGATGGCAACAAATGCCACCGAAATTTATCACCGCCATCACAAGGAGCATAAGGTCAGTTGGGCCGAATGCTCGGATATGTTTGAACTCGCCAAGCGTGTGCGTTCTGTTGAGGAATCCAAGCAGATCAACACCATGCCTTTCCCCAAAATCATCATTTCAGCCAGCGGCATGCTGACTGGAGGACGTATTTTGCATCACGTTCTTTCATATGGAGGGGATCGCCGTAACGCGATCCTGTTGTCGGGGTTTCAAGCCAGCGGAACGCGCGGTGCTGCGCTTGCCGCCGGAGCAGATCACTTGCGCATCTTTGGGCGTGACATCCCGATCGAGGCCGAGGTGATCTCTCTGGGCAGCTTGTCCGGCCATGCCGATGCCAACGAGCTGCTTGAATGGCTGGGCGCTGCGCCGGTCCCTCCCCGGATGACCTATGTAACTCACGGTGAGCCAGAAGCGGCCGACGCGCTGCGTTTTCGCATCAACCATGAACTGGGCTGGAAAGCGAGGGTGCCAGAGCACCTTGAAACAATCAGTTTGGAGACGCCGCGATGACGCGTGATAGACATTGCCTTCCGCTAGTACGGGCGGAAATAGACACTTACAGCCAGCCTGTCGTCTTCATGCATCTGGACTGCCATGTTTGCCGCGCCGAAGGATTTCGTGCGCTGACCCGGGTGCGGATCGACTGCGGCGGACGGTCGGTGATCGCATCGCTGAACGTTGTCACCGGGGCAGGATGGCTGGGTCCGGAAGCGGCAGCGCTATCCGACGCAGCTTGGGCTGCATTGCGGCCGAGGCTGGGTGATATGGGTCAGTTCTCCCACCCCGAACTGCCAGAGGCGGCTTCGCTAATCCGCGCCAAGGTCTATGGTGAGCGGCTGCACCAAGCGCAATTCGCCACGATCATAAAAGATGCGATGGCACACCGGCTGTCGGATTTGGATCTGGCTGCCTTCGTAACGGCTTGTGCAGGAGAGCATCTGAGTACCTGTGAAACCATCGCTTTGACCCGTGCCATGCAGGAGGCTGGCAGATCACTGGAATGGGGCGAAGGGCCTGTGCTGGACAAGCATTGCGTTGGCGGATTGCCCGGGAACCGCACCACACCGATCGTAGTGGCCATCGTCGCGGCAGCAGGGCTTGTGATCCCCAAGACATCCAGCCGTGCCATTACTTCGCCTTCAGGGACCGCTGACACAATGGAGGTAATGGCTCCGGTGGCGCTCGATACTGCTGCCATGAGCAAGGTTGTCGAAGCGCAGGGTGGCTGCATCGTTTGGGGCGGAGCCTTGGGGCTTAGCCCGGCCGACGACATTCTGATCCGCATTGAGCGGCCTCTCGACTTTGACAGCGACGGGCAATTGGTTGCCAGCATTCTCTCCAAAAAGGCGGCGGCCGGATCGGACCGTGTCGTGATCGACATCCCTGTGGGGCCCACCGCGAAAGTGCGTTCGGAAAATGCGGCCGAAGCCCTGTCGGCGCGGCTGCGCGCCACAGCCCGGGCGATTGGATTGGACCTGGCGATTCATGTCAGCGACGGCAGCCAGCCAGTAGGGTGCGGGATCGGTCCGGCACTCGAGGCAATGGATGTGCTGAAGGTGCTGCGCCGTACACCAGATGCGCCGGGCGATCTGAGAGAACGGGCGCTGGTACTGGCTGGGCTCCTGCTGGAAATGAGCGGAGAAACCGCAGGCGTTGAGCGGGCGAGGGTTTTGCTCGACAGCGGCGCGGCGGAGCATCGGTTCATGGCGATATGCGCGGCTCAGGGCGGGTTTGCCGAGCCGGCTAAAGCCCCCTACCGGATACCTTTTGTAGCCCCTTGCGATGGAGTGATCACAGCTATCGACAACCGCCTTATTGCCCGGGTGGCAAAACTGGCCGGGGCCCCGCAGCAGGCCCGCGCAGGGGTGTTGCTTATGGCGCGGCCCGGGACACTGGTCCAGCTCGGACAACCCCTGTTCGAAATCTGGGCTGAGACGCCGGGCGAATTGGCCTATGCCAGCGATTTTTCCAGCGCGCAGAAAGAGATTTTCCGCATTGAGGTGCCAAAATGAGACCCGTTCTGATCCCATTTCACAATATGCGTCCACTGGCAGATCAACTGGCGGCGCTGATCGGGGCAGAAGTGGCGCCAGTGGACTGGCACCGGTTTCCGGATGGCGAGAGCCGGATAACCCTGCATGGTGATCTCGAAGGCCGCGAGTCGGTGATCCTGTGTTCTTTGTGTGACCCGGACCGGCATGCGATGCCGCTGCGCTTTGCCGCTGATACGGCGCGCGAGATGGGCGCTGTACACGCCGGTCTAATTGCGCCCTATCTGGGGTACATGCGCCAGGACCGGAGGTTCCACTCTGGAGAGGCGGTTAGCGCCAGATTGTTCGCCCGTTTCCTCGAGGAAAGCTTTGACTGGCTTGTGACGGTGGATCCGCATCTGCATCGGATCCAGGCCCTTGATGAGTTGTTTGCCATTCCCGCTGGCCGGGTTTCTGCTGCGCCACTGCTGGCACAGTGGATCGCGGAGAGTGTTGAAAATCCGGTGCTGGTTGGCCCCGATAGCGAAAGCCGGCAATGGGTTGCGGAGGTCGCTTCGCTCGTTGGCTGTCCATACGAGGTTTTGCGCAAGGTGCGTTCCGGCGACCGCAGAGTTGAGGTTAGCAAATCCGGCCGCCAGTGGAGATGTTCCGGCACACCAGTTCTAGTCGATGATATTGCGTCCTCGGGGAGAACATTGGTGGGGGCAATCGAACGGCTGGCGGAAGCCGGAGCCAAGCCGCCTCTGTGTGCGGTAATCCATGCAGTCTTTGCCGGGCAAGCTCACGCCGAGATTCTGGCCGCCGGGGCAAGCCAAGTCGTGACCACCGATACGATTCCTCATGAAAGCAATGCTATCGGCATCGCCCCGCTTCTAGCCGAGGCGGCAAATCATACGCTGGCTGCGTTGACCTTACAGTGACTTGAAAACTCACGATGGCGGCATTCCCCAACCGGAAGGGCAATAACATGAACGAACTTCCCAACAATAAAAGCTCCAGTGTAGCAGACGAAGACAAATTTGTTTGTCCGATGCACCCGCACATTCGGAGCGCTGAAGCTGAAAACTGCCCGATTTGCGGCATGCACCTTGTCCCAGAAGCTGGCAAGGAAACGGCCGGTCATGCTCACCACCATGGGCACGCAGCTTTCGGGCATGGAAAAACTGCTCTGAGTGGAGGTTATGACAAGGTTCCCATTGGCTGGGAAGGCCCTGTGTATACTTGCCCAATGCACCCGGAAGTTCGGCAAACCGAACCGGGCGCGTGCCCTCTTTGCGGGATGGGGCTGGAGCGAGAAGCAGGTTCTGTTGCGGAGGAGGGGCCAAACCCAGAACTCACCGATTTCACCCGGCGGCTCTGGGCCGGTGCGATACTAACAGTTCCATTGTTGGTTCTTACCATGGGGCCCTATGCCGGCCTGGCAGGTGTCCGGGATATTTTCGGGGAACGTAACACACTCTGGATTGAACTGCTTCTTGGCTCGCCGGTTGTCTGGTGGAGCGGCTGGCCGTTTCTTGTTCGCGGCTGGAACTCGTTCCGCACCATGAACCTCAATATGTTCAGCTTGATCAGCATGGGAGTGGCGGCGGCCTGGCTATTCAGCGTTGCGGCAGTACTTGCACCGGGCATGTTCCCTGACGGCTTCCGTGACGCCGAAGGGCATGTCGGCGTCTATTTTGAGGCTGCGGCAGTGATTGTCACGCTTGTTCTGTTGGGGCAGGTGATGGAATTGCGGGCCCGGGAAGGGACCGGGCGGGCGATCCGTGCCCTGCTGGATATGGCGCCCAAGACCGCACGGGTGATCCGCATCGGTGGACAGGAAGAAGAGATCCCCCTAGATGAGGTGCAGGTGGGAGACCGGCTGAGGGTAAGGCCGGGAGACAAGGTGCCGGTGGACGGCACGGTGTTGGAGGGACGCTCCTCGGTCGACGAAAGCATGATTTCCGGAGAGCCTGTCCCGGTCGAGAAGGTCGAGGGTTCCAGTGTTACAGGTGCGACGATCAATGGCACCGGGTCATTGGTGATTGAAGCCACGAGAGTCGGGGCCGACACGATGTTGTCCCAGATCGTCGATATGGTGGCTAAGGCGCAGAAAAGCCGCGCACCAATCCAGAAGTATGCCGACAAGGTGGCAGGCTGGTTTGTGCCGGCCGTGATTGCTGTTGCGGTTCTGGCTTTTGCCGGATGGGCGATCTGGGGTCCGGCTCCTGCGCTGAGCTATGGCCTGGTCGCGGCGGTCGCCGTATTGATCATCGCCTGTCCCTGCGCGCTTGGCTTGGCGACGCCGATGTCGATCATGACCGCGACCGGCCGGGGTGCGCAGGCCGGTGTGCTCATCAAGAACGCCGAGGCGCTTGAGCGGTTCGAAAAGGTGGACACGCTGATTGTCGACAAGACAGGCACCCTGACCGAGGGCAAGCCGCGGCTGATCGCGGTTGTGCCCGAGCCGGGCCATGACGAAGCAGAAGTGCTCCGGCTGGCGGCGACGTTGGAGAAAGGCTCGGAGCACCCTTTGGCCGAGGCCATCGTGACCGGAGCGCTGGAACGGGGCATCAAACTCGGTGAGGCCACGGAATTTGATGCAGTCACCGGGAAGGGGGTGAAGGGGCGTGTGGACGGCCATGCGGTGGCGCTTGGCAACCTCCGCCTGATAGCGGACCTGGGGCTGGAGGCTGCCGGTCTTGCTTCTACGGCCGATGCCCGTCGGGATCAGGGTGAAACCGTAATGTTCGTGGTACTGAATGGCGCCGTGGCCGGCCTGGTGGCCGTTGCCGATCCGGTGAAGGAAGCGACCCCTTCCGCGCTGAAGGCGCTACATGATCTGGGCTTCCGCATCATCATGGCCACCGGCGACAATGAGCGCACGGCCCGCGCCGTTGCCGGGAAGCTGGGTATCGACGAGATCCGCGCGGATGTGCTGCCGCAGGACAAAGCCCGAATTATCCGCGAGTTGCAGGAACAGGGGCGCAGCGTCGCCATGGCCGGGGACGGCGTGAATGACGCGCCCGCGCTGGCACAGGCGGATGTCGGTATCGCCATGGGCACCGGCGCCGACGTGGCCATCGAAAGTGCGGGTTTCACTCTGGTCAAGGGCAACCTGGATGGCATCGTGCGTGCCCGGCGCCTGGCGCGCGCGACCATGCGCAACATCCGGCAGAACCTGTTCTTTGCGTTGATCTACAATGCCTCCGGGGTGCCGGTCGCGGCGGGAGTACTGTTTCCGTTCTTCGGCATTCTGATCAGTCCGATGTTTGCCGCTTTTGCAATGAGCGCGTCATCTGTTTCCGTGGTGCTCAATTCCCTGCGCCTACGCGGGGTAAAGATATGACCGGGCAAACTTTCCTTTTCCTCGCCTCTCTGTCCGGTGTTGCAAGCGCAGTCAGGCGTGGTCGCCGCGTTCAGAGCCAGACGGCTGCAGGCCGCTGTTTCGACACTAGGCGAGTGAACAACCGGGGCCGGGCCGTGAGCGGAGAGCGTGATGGTGCAGGAGGTCGGGGAGGCCCGCGCCGGATCGCAGACGCAACAGCAAACAGCAAAGAAACCAGGCAATTAGTTCATAGGAGTCCGCGATGAGCGAGGAAAGTGAAGGACATGCCCAGGCCGCGGACTACAGGTCCGGCTCGATTTCTCTGACCGGGGCTGTCGCCATGGGCACCGGCGTGATGATCGGGGCCGGTATCTTTGCGTTGACGGGACAGATTGCGGGGTTGGCCGGGTCCTGGTTCCCTCTGTCGTTCGCCGCAGGTGCGCTGGTCACGATGTTCAGCGCCTACAGCTATATTGCGATGTCCAACGCCTGGCCCTCCGCCGGCGGAATCGCGATGATCCTGACCAAGGCATATGGTCCGGGTACGGTGGCGGCTGCGGCCTCGGTTCTCATGGCGCTGTCGATGGTGATCAACGAAAGCCTGGTGGCGCGCACCTTTGCGACTTACGCGCTTCGGCCTTTCGGTATCGATGGCGGACCGTTGGTGCCGTTGATCGGCGTGGCGCTGATCATCTTCGCGTATATGGTCAATGTTTCCGGAAACCGTTCTGTCGGGCGCTGGTCAATCGTGATGTCCGCCATAAAGATCGCAGGGATCGCGTTGTTCGGCATTGCGGCACTCTGGGCCAGCGGCGGTGAATGGCAATCAGGGAACGGCGGTGCAGAAACCAGCGGACTGGGCTTCGCAGCCTCGGTGGCCCTGTCCATCCTGGCGTTCAAGGGTTTCACCACGATAACCAACAGCGGTGCTGAAATCACCGATCCGCACCGCAATGTCGGCAGGACCATCCTGATCTCAATCGCCATTTGTACCGCAGTGTATCTGCTGGTGGCTTTGGCTGTCGGCGCCAGCCTCAGCACAGAGGAGATCCGCGCAGCGCAGGATTACGCCCTTGCCGAGGCCGCGGGCCCGGTGCTCGGGCAGGTTGGATTCTACCTGACCGTGGCACTGGCTATGGTGGCAACTGCGTCGGGGCTGATAGCCAGCATCTTCGCCGTTTCCCGCATGCTCACCATGCTGACCGACATGGAGATGATCCCGCACAGCCATTTCGGCATGTCCGGCTCCATCCGGTCGCACATGCTGATTTATACCGTGTTTGTTGCCGGTGCATTGACCGTGCTGTTTGACCTTGGGCGCATCGCCTCGCTGGGGGCGTTCTTCTATCTGGTCATGGATATGGCAGTGCATTGGGGCGTCTGGCGGAACTTGCGGCGCAAGATCGAAGTGCGCGGCTGGATCCTGCTGACAGCATTGGCTCTCGACGCGGCGGTTCTGGCGGCATTTTCAGTGATCAAGTGGCAGTCGGATCCAATGATTGTGCTGATTGCTCTAGCCGTGATCATCGCGGTGCTGCTGGCTGAGCGGCTGTTTCTTGCCCGGGAAGGGCAACGGGACAACACGTCTGGCGTACACAGCCAGCACCGGCAGCCAACTGAATAGGTAGATGAAAGGAGACTGCAATGAGTAGAGAAACCGGACAGGATAGCATCGTTCGAAACACCCGGAAGCCATCCATCTGGCGCAAATGGGGGCCATTGGCTGGGTCACTTGCCCTTGGCGCAATTGTAATGGGATGGGAATACCGTGAATTCGTATTGCCGCTTATATTGTCGCCGGCCTCACTTTTAGTTGCCTGCCTGGTAATGCATTTCTTGATGCACCGGGGGCACCGTGGCCACGTTGGGACACACAGCTCCGGAAGGCGCGAAAAGGAAGAAGAGGGCACAGTTGGGCCCGGCGATACATCCTAATGGCCATCTCGGGGCGCTGTATCGGGGCAATTTTTTGAAGCGCTCCTTTGCTTCCGGGCCAACGGGGGCGGTGTGCCGGACTGTCTTGAGCTTCCGCCTGGGATGGAAGGGCGGCTGGATGGGTGCCGTCTCACGGCATCTTGTAGGTAAGCGGAAGTTCTTTCGAAAATTGCCATACCCAAACCAAGGATGAGCACGATGCGTCACCAAGGCGAAGCCAATCGAAGCACAAAAGGGACTGGAGAGGGGGGCACTATGGCAGTTGGACACGGCCGCTGAGGATCGCCCGGCTGTCACTCAAAGGGAAGGGAGATTGACAATGGTACAGGACAATGACCATCCGGAACATTCCGGCCCTGGCACCCGGCGCGACATCCTCTACTATGCTACAGGAGGTACCGCAGCCGTGGCCGCTGGAGCCGCCATTTGGCCACTGATCGACAGCATGAACCCGAGTGCCGATGTCTCGGCGCTTTCGGTTGTGCAGGTCGATCTTGAGGGTGTCGAGCCTGGCAGCCGGATCACGTTGAAATGGAAAGGCAAACCCGTTTTCATCGATCACCGGACCGAAGCCCGGATTGCTCAGGCCCGCGCGGATGATGCAGAAACGCTGATAGATCCGGAACTGGACGCCGATCGGGTTCAGAAGCCCGAGTGGCTGATAGTGGTTGGCGTGTGTACCCACTTGGGCTGTATCCCGTTAGGCCAGGGAGGTGGCGATCCGACTGGCGGATACGGGGGATGGTTTTGCCCCTGTCACGGCTCGCACTATGATACTTCCGGCCGTATCCGAAAGGGCCCGGCTCCGCGCAACCTGGATGTGCCGACCTACGAATTTGTTACCGACACGCTGGTGAAGATCGGCTGATGCCGCGGAATTCTGCTGTGGTGCCTTTGCCTGCTGCGCGAAGGGCAACGGAACTGTCGAAGGACTGATGGCTGCCCGGAAGCCGCTGGCGAAACCATGGCTTGCCCGGCAGCGGGAACGCGGGAAAAAGGTGTCCCGAGCCAGAAACAAGGGTGCCGCCATTAGCGGCACCCTTGAACAGTGTCAGCAAACTTCGGACGCGTAGCCTTCCTCTTTGAGCGCTGCCTGGATGCTCTCACGAGCAGCTTTGCTTTCGATCCGGACTTTCCGCGCCTCCATATCAAACTCCAGCGTCGCGCTGCTGTCCAGGTTGGTGACTGCCTTCTCAATTGCCGATTTGCAATGGCCGCAGCTCATGTCGTTGACCTTAAATGTGATCATGCTTGGTTCTCCTTGGTTCCATGCCTGGTGTTACCGGGTTACCGCACGGGAAGGTCAAGCGGGCAATGCACTGTCAATCGCCTGATGAAACTATTTTCAAGCAGGAAAGGGGAATGACCCTTGACCTTCCAGTAACTGGAAGTCCCATGTTGCTGCAAACAACCAGCTTTGGTGATGAAATGACACAGAACGAAACAGTCCGGTTCCAAGTTGAAGGCATGAGCTGCGCATCCTGCGTGGGACGCGTGGAACGCGCGCTGCAGGCCTTGCCCGAAGTCACTGGTGCCACGGTCAATCTCGCGAACGAGACTGCGCAGGTCAGCCACGACGGGTCGCTCTCTGCCGCTGGCCTGGCTGCAGTGCTGAAGGAGGCCGGATATCCCGCCGTGACCGATGAAGCCACACTGGAAGTCCAAAACATGACCTGCGCCTCCTGTGTCGGCCGCGTGGAACGGGCACTGAAGGAGGGAGCGGGGGTTTTGGACGCCGCCGTCAACCTGGCCACTGAAACCGCGACGGTGCGGTTTGCAGCAGGCGCCACGACACCTGCCGAACTTGCAGCGCTGGCTACGGCAGCTGGGTATCCCGCGCAGCCGAAATCAAGTGTGCAGAACAACGCAGAAAAGCGCAAAGCTGAGGAAACCCGGCAACTGGCCCGGCGGACGCTCTTTGCGGCCGTTCTTGCCCTGCCGGTGTTCCTGATCGAGATGGGCAGCCATGTGATTCCAGGCATGCATGAATTCGTAGCGGGCGCAATCGGAATGCAGACCAGCTATTTCCTGCAATTCCTGTTGACCACAATCGTCCTGTTCGGGCCGGGCCTGCAATTCTACACCAAGGGCTTTCCGGCCCTCCTCAAAGGCGCGCCTGACATGAATTCGCTGGTGGCGCTGGGCACATCGGCGGCCTACGGGTTCTCGCTGGTGTCGACTTTCGCGCCCTCATGGCTGCCTTCGGGGACGGCCAATGTCTATTACGAGGCCGCCGCAGTGATCGTCGTGCTGATCCTGCTGGGTCGGCTGCTGGAAGCCCGGGCCAAGGGCCGCACGGGCGAGGCGATCCGTAAACTTGTCGGGCTGCAGGCGAAAACCGCACGGGTTGAGCGTGGCGGCGAAATTGAGGAGCGCGCGGTCGAAGACATTGCTGTGGGCGATATCATCCACGTGCGACCGGGCGAAAAGATCGCGGTCGATGGGGTGGTTTTGAGCGGCTCCTCCTATGTCGATGAAAGCATGATCACAGGTGAGCCCATTCCAGTGCAGAAAACCGAAGGCTCCGAGCTCGTAGGTGCCACTGTGAACGGGACCGGCGCTTTGACCTTCCAGGCGGCGAAGGTGGGCAGTGATACGATGCTGGCTCAGATTATTCGGATGGTCGAGCAGGCGCAGGGCGCGAAGCTTCCGATCCAGGGGCTGGTGGACCGGATTACCACCTGGTTCGTGCCCGCCGTAATAGCGGTTGCGACATTGACCGTCGCTGTCTGGTTTCTGTTTGGCCCCGAGCCCGCGCTCAGCCTCGCTTTGGTCGCAGGGGTGGCGGTACTGATTATCGCCTGCCCCTGTGCAATGGGCCTTGCGACACCGACCTCAATCATGGTTGGAACCGGCCGTGCCGCCGAAATGGGCGTGCTGTTCCGCAAGGGAGATGCGCTGCAGCTGCTGCAGGAAAGCACGGTGGTTGCGCTCGACAAGACCGGCACGCTTACCGCTGGCCGGCCGGAATTGACTGACCTGATCCTGGCCGGGGGCCAGACCGAAGATGAGGTGCTGCGGCTGGTCGCCGCCGTGGAACAAAGTTCGGAGCATCCAATTGCCAAGGCTATCGTTGCAGCAGCGGAAGCGCGGGAGATCAAGCTGCCGGACGCCGACAGCTTTGACTCGATCACCGGCTTTGGCGTCCAGGCATCGGTTGGAGGCCGTCAGGTGCTGATCGGCGCGGACCGGTTTATGGAACGCGAAGGCGTGGATCTTGGTGCGCTGGCCGGGAAAAGCGGTTCGCTGGCCAGCAAGGGCAAGACACCGCTTTACGCTGCTGTTGACGGACAGATTGCCGCGGTGATTGCCGTGGCCGATCCGGTCAAGCCGACAACGCCTGGTGCCATTGAGGTGCTGCACAGGATGGGCCTCAAGGTTGCTATGATCACCGGCGACAACGCCGTGACGGCCCAAGCGATCGCCGACGATCTCGGGATTGACCATGTGGTTGCCGAAGTGCTGCCAGAAGGCAAAGTTGCTGCGCTCAACAACCTGCGTGCGGATGGCGGCAAGCTGGCCTTTGTCGGGGACGGTATCAATGATGCACCGGCCCTTGCTGCTGCGGACGTAGGTATCGCTATCGGCACTGGAACCGATGTGGCTATTGAGACCGCCGATGTCGTGTTGATGTCCGGTGACCTCAATGGAGTTGTCAACGCCTTTGCGGTCAGCCAGGGCACCATGCGCAACATCCGGGAAAACCTGTTCTGGGCGTTCGGCTACAATACGCTGCTGATCCCGGTCGCGGCGGGGGTGCTATACCCTTTCGGCGGGCCGTTGTTGTCACCGGTGCTAGCAGCAGGCGCTATGGCGCTGTCCAGCGTATTTGTTCTGACCAATGCGTTGCGCCTGCGCTGGATTAAGCCAGCGGCAGGAAAGCACCATGTGGAAATCAGAGGACCGAAAGCCGCATTGCAGTCCGCGCCAGCTGAATAAGGCCGACCGAAGGGAGAAACAGCATGAATATCGGGGATGTTGCAGAACGGTCAGGTGTGCCGGCCAAAACCATCCGATATTATGAGGATATCGGATTAGTCAAACCCACGCGCGGTCGCAATGGATATCGCGAATTCGAAGAGAGAGAACTGCACCGTCTTGAATTTATCGGTCGGGCCCGATCACTTGGGTTCACGATTGAGGACTGCCGTGACCTACTGGCGCTTTATGATGACGAGTCCCGCACCAGCGCCGAAGTAAAACGCGTTGCGGAACAAAATCTGCAAGAGATCGACGCAAAAATATCAGGTCTGAAAGCCATGCGAGACACGCTCAGGTACCTTGTTGAGCAATGCTCTGGCGACCATCGGCCCGATTGCCCGATCCTGAAAACGCTCAGCAACGGCCCCGCTCACAACTTATGAACAAAATCAAATGGCGTCCCGCGCTAAAACGCGGGCACTAGTGATGGGCCCACAGGACCGCAAGGGTTATAAAGCCTGTCATGCGCCAGACTACTGCCTACCGGTCTTAGGCCTGTGATCAGTGCGGAAATTACTTCAGTCATGCAGCAGCAATCAAGCCAACTTAGGGTACACCCGGCATTAGTCCTCGAAATGCATGTCAAATTTGCTGCGCAGCTCACTCCAGCTAAATTTTCTGTAGAGTAGTGATCGAAGCCGGCCTTGTCTCCAGCCGCTGGCAGACAGGGCTTACCACCTTGAAGCTAGCTTGAAAGCAAGCCGGTTAGGCCACATTTTGCATGATCTTATGTGTGTGTCGTCGAGGCATGCACAGTCTCCGAAAGCTGACAGATTTCTGCGGTATGATTCGCGCCTTTCACTCAACTTTTGGTTCTCAAGTGTTTCCGGTTTCGGCCACCCCTCCCGCGCGGGAAGGTTTGCTGGAAGCAATGCATGCATTGGCGGAATGTTGCGCAAAATCCAGAATTTCCTTAGGGGCACGCAAATTTGTGCGCTGCATGCATCATTGCCGTCTTGACGCGGGCCGGTCCTGTCAGGAGAAATACCGGAATGGCGTTTCTGGCACATATCTTCCGGCTGATCAGGGTGGCTGCTGCATTTGCAGTGATCCTTTCGCTGGGATTTGCGCTTCCGTCCGCCGCGCATTCCCTCGCTGGCCATCACGGTAGTGCGGTAGTTTCTCATAGTGGGGGCAGCCACGCCGATGCGGCCATCTCAGGCGCGGCATACGACGCTTCCCATACCAGCGCACACGATGGACCGGTCGCTCCCTGGAACGCTGCTGATACCGGAAACTGCTGCGCAGGCGCCTGTATGGCCGTTGCGGTGATTTCTCTGCAGCCGGATTCAACCTTTGTTCAGCAGCCTATCCGCTGGGTAATGGCTTCCGCCCAGCTTCCCTCACAGGACCAGGTCAAGGTCTTGCGTCCTCCAAGAACCTGAGATCCTGAACCGCCACAGCGGTCATTGAATCTGTTCTGTGCTCTAGCACAGAATTTCTACAGATTTTTCTCAGGAAAACCACATGAAGTCTCTTTTTCTGGCCGGGGCGGGCGCCCTGCTGCTGGGGGCGTGCGCCAGGACACCGGCGGCACTGCCCGATACCGCAGCCTTGCAAACTGCCGCCGCACCTTCCGGTCCATACCGTTCCTTAAAGTACCAGTCTCCCCTCAAGGGGTTTGAAAACTACGAGCCTAGCGGCCCCGCCTCCTGGCGTGGTGTCAACGAGCAGCAGCAGGAGAACCACTGATGACGGCAAAAACTTGGCGCGTCCTTCTGGCGCCGCCCCTGGTGCTGGCCGCCTGCTCGGCTGCGGTGCCGGAGAAATACACCAGCCCGCAGGCCGGGTTTCAGGAAGTCGCCCGCCAGACCTCTGCCGCCATTGGCAAGCGCACGGCCTTCGCCCAGACACAGGCCCAGAATGAGGCGCTGGCCAAAGAGGTCCGGCAGCTGGTGCAGGGCAAGACGATCTCTGCCGATACCGCGGTGCAGGCTGCGCTCTTGAACAACAAGGGGCTGCAGGCGTCTTACGCTGCGGTTGGCCTTTCAGCAGCAGAGGCCTGGCAGCAGATGACACCGGAAAACCCGGTGGTTTCGATCGGCCTGATGGGGATCGGCGCACCGGAGCTGGGCCTGTACCGGGCGCTGGAATCCACCATCGCTGTGAACCTGCTGGACGTGAAGACCCGCAAGCAGCGCATCGCCGTGGCTGAGGCGCAGTTTCAGCAGGCCCAGCTGAACGCGGTGAACGATACTCTGGCGCTGGCGGGGCAGACCCGGCAGGCTTGGATCAATGCGGTGGCCGCCTTTGAGCGGCTGAGCTATCTGCGCCAGGCCAGCGGAACAGCGGCAGCGGGGGCGGAGCTGGCCAGCCAGCTGGGCAAGACAGGTGCGCTGAACAAGGCGGGACAGGCGCGGGAGTTTGCCTTTAATGCAGAGCTTGCGGGGCAAGTAGCCCGCGCCCGGCTGGAGGCAAAGCTCGCCAAGGAGGAGCTGACCCGGCTGATGGGCCTGTGGGGCAGCGATGCCAATTACTATGTGCCGGATGCGCTGCCGCCGCTGCCAAAGTCCCTGCCGCGGGTTTCGTCGATCGAGACGGCGGCATTGCGGAACCGGGTTGACCTGAAAGTCGCCAAGCTCGGGCTGGAAGCGCAGGCCCGCGCTTTTGGCCTGACCGACCGGACCCGGCTTGTCACCGACCTGGAGCTGATTGCCGGTGCCGAGGCAGAGCGCGAGCGCGAGGACGGGGAAACCCACACCGAAACCCTGCCGCAACTGGAGCTGGAGTTCGCAATTCCAGTATTCGACACCGGCAAGGCGCGGATGCGCAAGGCTGAACTCTCCTACATGCAGGCGGCCAATACGTTGGCGGAACGGGCGGTGAATGTCCGCTCGGAGGCCCGCAGTGCTGAGCTAGCATATCACTCCTCCTATGAGATCGCGCGCCACTACCGGGACGTGCTGGTGCCCCTGCGCAAGTCGATCGAGGAAGAAGGGCTTCTCAGCTATAATGGCATGATCACCAATACCTTCGAACTGCTGACCGATGTGCGTGAAAAACTGGCAAGCTCGCTGGAAGCGGCCAACGCCAAGCGCGACTTCTGGCTGGCTCAGGCAAATGTCAGCGCCGCGATTTACGGCGGCGGTTCCGGCTCAGCCCCGCAGGGCGGAAGCGTGGAAATCGCCGCGGGCGGCGGCGCAGGCCATTGAAAGGATCACATGACATGATGAACAGACGTCAACTGCTTGGGGCCGGCGCCGCGGGTGCTGCGCTGGTGTCCAGCCAGGCCTGGGGCAAGACCGTGAACATGGGCCTGCCCGAAGCCGCCAGCATGGACAGCGCGGCAACCCAGCCGCCGCTGTCGCCCTCCACCGGGCCGGACTACAACCCCGTGGTCACCCTGAACGGCTGGACGCTGCCGTTCCGGATGAACAACGGGGTGAAGGAATTCCACTTGGTCGCCGAACCGGTCGAGCGGGAGCTGGCCGACGGCATGATCGCGCATCTGTGGGGCTATAACGGCCAGTCCACCGGCCCCACCATCGAGGCGGTGGAGGGCGACCGGGTGCGGATCTTCGTGACCAACAAGCTGCCCGAACATACCTCGGTGCATTGGCACGGGATGATCCTGCCCTCGGGCATGGACGGGGTCGGCGGCCTCAGCCACCCAGGCATCCCGCCGGGCAAGACCTTTGTCTACGAGTTCGACCTGATCAAATCCGGCACCTTCATGTACCACCCGCACGCGGATGAGATGGTGCAGATGGCGATGGGGATGATGGGCATGTTCATCGTGCATCCCAAGGACCCGGATTTCATGCGGGTGGACCGGGACTTCCTGATCATGCTCAACGCCTTCGACATCGACCCAGGCTCCTATGTGCCGCGGGTGATGGAGATGACGGACTTCAACCTGTGGTGCTGGAATAGCCGGATCTTCCCGGACATCGACCCGCTGGTTGTGAACCAGGGCGACCGGGTACGGGTCAGGACCGGCAACCTGACCATGACCAACCACCCGATCCACATGCATGGTTATGATTTCGAAGTCACCTGCACTGATGGCGGCTGGGTGCCCGAAAGCGCACGCTGGCCGGAGGTGTCGATCGACATTCCCGTCGGCGCCATGCGCGCCTATGAGTTCGACGCGGTGCATCCGGGCG
This sequence comes from Leisingera sp., assembly GCF_982940295.1. Lineage (NCBI taxonomy): Bacteria > Pseudomonadati > Pseudomonadota > Alphaproteobacteria > Rhodobacterales > Roseobacteraceae > Leisingera > Leisingera sp. The sequence continues at coordinate 61,290 of NZ_CEYXRG010000019.1, read as the reverse complement.
ACTGGGCGATCCACTGCCACAAGTCGCACCACACGATGAACGCGATGGGCCATGACGTCCCGACCTTCATCGGCACCGACAAGCGCAAGCTGACGGGCCAGATCCGCAATCTGCAGCCCGAATACATGCCGATGGGCACCGCCGGCATGGCCGACATGGGCGAGATGTCGATGCCGCTGCCCGACAATACCGTGCCGATGATGGCTGGCTGGGGCCCGTACGGGCCGCTGGAGATGGGCGGCATGTTCTCGGTCGTGAAGGTGCGCGAAGGCATCGATGCAAACGACTACAGCGACCCCGGCTGGTACGAGAACCCGCCCGGCACCCAGGCCTATGAGTGGACCGGCGAACTGCCGGACTTTGCCCGCGCCGAAGACGCGCAGACCCGCATTACCCCAAAACCAACCGCCAAAGGCTGAACGGCCTCAGGCACCCACCCAAACCTCACGAGGAGACAGACATGAACAAGATCCTTTCCGCAGCCCTGATTGGAGCTCTATCCGCTGCGCCGGCCCTTGCTGGCGGCACCCACGGCGGCGGCCATGGCGGCATGGAAGTGGGCAAGCCCGGCGATGCCGCCCATGCGGACCGGGAAGTCGCCGTGACCATGAAGGAAACCGATGACGGCGAGATGCTGTTTGAGCCGTCGAGCTTTTCCTTTGCCAAGGGCGAGACGGTGAAATTCGTGATCACCAACGCCGGCGAGCTGGAGCATGAGTTCGTGCTGGACACGGCAGAGCGCAATGTCCACCACAAGGAGCTGATGGCCAAGATGGAGATGGAGCATGACGACCCGAACTCGGTGCGTCTGGACCCGGGCGCCAGCGGCGAAGTGGTCTGGACCTTCTCCAACGCCGGCACCTTCGAGTTCGCCTGCCTGATCCCCGGCCACTACGAATCCGGCATGCACGGCCCGGTTGCCGTGCTCGAAGGCAGCGGCGGCACCTTCACCGCGGGAACGGTCAAGAAGGTCGATCCCAAGTCCGGCAAGGTCACCATCATCCATGAGGAGCTTGTGGATCTGGACATGCCGGCGATGACCATGGTGTTCCGGGTCGCCGATGACACGATGCTGGAGCAGCTGAAAGCCGGCGACGCCATCGAATTCGTCGCCGAACGGGTCAAAGGCAAACTGACCCTGACCGCCCTGAAATAACCGGTGGCGGAGGCCGCCCGCCGGCCTCCGCCTTTTTCAAACCCCAGCGGTCCCAGCCAGCGCCCAGGAGCAGAAAAACACTTACTTTTCGGCGCCGCTGGTGAACATCAGACAACAGGCAATCATTCCCGCGATGCTGGATCTGCATTCTCTCACACACGACGCCGCGGGCGCTTTCGGGTTCTGGTATGATGATACCGCGCCCGGATGGCTGCACCCGGTGATGCATCTGGTTCTGGTGCTGGCGCCCGCGCTGCTTGTGCTGACCCTGGCAGGTCAGGCCGCCTGGCTGCTGCGCCAGCGTTTTCTGCGGCGGGCGGCACCGTTTACGCCACCCCAGTTACCGGCAGGCGGTCTGGAGCCGGGACTGCCACGCCATATCCTGCGCACGACCGGTAAGCAGCAGACGGTCCTAGTTCTGCTCAGCCTCAGCGCGATGCCGATCCTTTACCTGACCCTGGAATTGCCAAAGCAGATCGTGAACCGGGTCTTCGAAAGCGGAGACGCCGCGATTCCGGTCCTGAGCTTCGAGGTCTCGCAGGTCTCGCTGCTGTTTCTGCTCTGCGGCGGCTATCTGGTCGCGATTTCGCTCAACGGGCTCAACAAATACTGGCTGAACATCCGCAAGGGCCGGGTGGCTGAAAGCTTCGTGCGCCGGCTGCGGCTTGCTGTCTACCGCCAGTGGAGGCAGGATCAGCCCGCGCAGCGCCAGCCTGCCATCATGCCGGTTCTTGGACCCGAGGTTGAACCTGTCGGCGGCTTTGCCTCTGAACTGCTGACCGTCCCGCTGCTGCAGGGCGGGACGCTGGCGACGATCCTTCTGTTCATGTTTGTGCAGGACCCGATCCTTGCGGCGGCCGCCCTGACGGTGCTTCCGCTGCAGCTGATCATCGTGCCGCAGCTGCAGCGGCGGGTGAATGCGGTGTCCCGCAAACGGATCCGCGAGATGCGCCTGCTGGGTGAGAATCTGGACCGGGACATGCGGGCTTCGGGGCAGGGCGCGCTGCCGGTTGCGCGCAGTTTCCGGCAGCTGCAGGACCTGCGGCTGCAAATCCACCGGCTGAAGTTCCTGGCCAAGGCGATCAACAACTTCCTGACCGCCCTGACCCCGTTCCTGTTCTACTCCTTGGGCGGCTATTTCGTGCTGCAGGAGCGGGTTTCGCTGGGCGCGCTTGTGGCGATGCTGTCGGCACACAAGGAGTTTTCTTCGCCGCTAAAGGATCTTTTCCGTTTCTATCAGCAAAGCGAGGATGTGCGGATCCGCTACCAAGAGATCCGCGCCTTCGCATCCGGCTCCCGCGGGGAGCCCGGACCGGCGGAGGCCAGCCAGCATCAGTATGGCCCGAACCCGGCTCACGGCAATTCATTCACCTATGAAAGAAAGAGACCCTCATGAATAAGATTCTCGCCATCCTCGCGGCCGCAGCCGTGGCAGCGGCGGCGGCCTATTTCGTCTACAGCAGCGCCGGCGGCAACGATGCAACTGCGCAGCGCGCCGTTCCGGAGCCCGGCGCCCCGCTCGCCGAGGTTCAGCTGCCGCCGGACCTGAGTGAGGCCGCAAAGATCGGCAAGCGCGCCTTTGACGCGGTCTGCGCCGACTGCCACGGTGACAATGCCGCGGGCCGCAACGGCATGGGGCCGCCGCTGGTCCACAAGATCTATGAACCTTCGCACCATGGCGACGCCGCCTTCTTGCTCGCAGTCCGCAACGGCGTGCGCGCGCATCACTGGGATTTCGGAAGCATGCCTGCTCAGCAGGGGCTGACCGATGGCGACGTCAAAGGCATCACCCAGTACGTGCGGGAGCTGCAGCGTGCCAACGGCATAAATTAATTCGCCGGATGGCCAGGTCAGAGGCAATGTGGATGTGGGATCAAGGTGCGGCCTCCCCGGCCAGCCGGTCAAGTTGTTTAAGCACCGCAAACTGCGCAAGAGCGGCGGTGATGGCCGCCGCAAAAACCGCGGGCGTGGCGATCAGGCTGGCGAGGATGGCGCCCAGCAGGGGTGAGAGGGCGGCAGGTGCAGCGAAGGTGTTGAACCACGCTGAATAGGCGGGACGCCGGTCATCGGGCGAGATTTCCATGAGAAAGCTCAGGTAGCTGATGGTCACGCCATTCATCATTGCGCCGATGACAAGATAAAGCGCCGCAAAGCCCAAAATTCCCGCTCCGGCGGCGAGCAGGGCAAGCATGAGGGCGGGCGCCATGAGGCGGAGGAACGTCACGCACCACAATAATGGCAGTTTGCCCATGCCGTCGCCGATGCGGCCCCAAAGCGGGTTCGAGACCAGTGCTCCTGCGGTCTGCGCGGCCAGGAGCGTGCCAACCCCGGCCAGCCCGATCCCGCTTTCACGTGCAGCTACGATGTAGAAGGGCAGCGCCATCAGCGTGGCGGAGCCAAGCCAGTGAAAGATCAGAAACAGGCGGAACGCGCGGTTCTGCCGGAAGGTGACCAGCCCCTCGCGCAGAAAGTCAGCCGCTCCCGCGCTCCGGACGGCGGGACGCCTGCCGGGCGATGAAGGCGGCTCTCCGGCCGAGACAAACAGTGCTGAGGATAGGAACATCAGCGCCGAACCCAGCGCAAACATGAACGCATAGGCCTGCAACGGGGGCATCACTTCGAGGGCCAGACGCAGCGCCCCCGCGGCGGCGATGGCGAGCAGCCCGCCACCGAAAAACCGCCACGCCAGCATCCGGCTGCGGCGGTTGGAGGGGATCGCACGCCCTACGATATCGTTGTACGGAACCGCAACGACGCCGCTGACAAAAGCATAGGCCGTCCAGAGCGCAAGAAAGCCAGCGGCGAGCGGCTCCGGCGGCCAGTCAACTTGCGGCCAATCCGCTCCACGCCAGAGCAGAAGCGCGATGGCTCCGGCTGCTGCAGCCCGGCCAAAAGCACCAAAAACATAGAACGGCATCCTGCGCTTGGCGCGTTCGGCGAGGTATCCCACCGGCAGCTGCGGCAGAAGCCATCCCAGCCGCAGCACGGCGCTGGCATAGCCGACGGCCAGCGCGCTGCCTGTCAGCATGTGGGTCAGGCTGGCTACAACTGTTGCGCTGTCCACTGCCGCGGATCCGCCCTGAAAAGCCGCGCCCGCACCGGCAATCCGCCAGAACCCCCGCCGGCGTACGGCTTCTTGCGCTTCATGGCCCGGCATTGCCTGTCTCCGCCTTTACACGGGCATGGCGGATGTCGAGACCCGATTGCCAAAGCACAACAAGCCCGATGCCGACCACAAGAATAATCGTGAGGATATAGCTGAAAAGGATCATCAGAAGCGCAGGCTCGTCAGCAACCCCAAGCGCCTTGAGCGCAAAGCCCGCACCGAACACAAAGCCCGCCGGGATCCGCACGAACCGCCCGAGGACCATGGCAAAGCCTGAGAATACCATCAGAAAGAGGTAGTCCCAGGGCCTCAGGAGCACTCCCACCGCAAGTCCCGCCCAAAGGAAATGCGTCGCCGCCACCAGCTTGCCCGCGACGGCCGCGATGATAGCCGCGATGCGCCGCGCGCGCGCCCTTGGCCAGACGATGCCCGCGCCTAGCGATGCCCGCAGCCCCGGACCGCTCGCGCCCATGCGTTCGGTGATCCAGTCGAAGAGACGGCAGATCAGCGGTTCCTCGCGGTTGAAGAGGTCACGGAAACGAAAGAGCACCCAGAGCAGCCCGCCGAAGAGCAGCAGATTCAAGGCACCCGCAACGCTAAGACCGAGGCGCAGATCCCCCTCAATCTGCGGAATGCGCCCTGCGGCAGCCACCGCTCCGGCAAAAAGCGCGAACACGACTCCGTCGAGAAACCTGGCGATGACTGCTGTCGAAAGCACCGTGGCCATTTTTAACCCGTGCAGGCGCGCGACCAGCCAGGCCCGCACCAGCGGGCTGACGCCCAGCGGTACAAGCACGTTCACGCCGTACCCAGCGAGCAGCGCACCTGTCAGTGGCAACGAACCGACCGGTTTCACATCAAAGAGGATTTGCCGCCACTTCCAGCCGCTTAATACCTGTTCAAGCAGGATCGTGGCCGCCAGCACAGATAGCCAAACCGGGTTGGCCTGGCGCAGCCCGTCAAGGAAGCGTGCGAAGTCAAGGCTCCCGTACAGCCGGAAGATCAGCCAGAGCGCCAGTGCTGCACCCAAGACAGGAAGAAGCCAGCGTTTGATGAAAGGTCCCATGCAAATCCCGCTTGCCGGATATGCTACCCTCTGTATCATGGTACGGAGTCAATGGTTGATCCTGAGAGGAGGCTGCCATGGCAACTCTGACGATTGGAAAAGCCGCTCGTTCGGCGGGGATCGGAGTGGAAACTATCCGTTTCTATGAGCGCAAGGGGTTGATCCGCCAGCCGCCGCGGCCAACCGCTGGCGGTCCGCGGGACTATGGCGGCGGAACGCTGCAGCGGCTCAGGTTCATTGCGGGGGCCAAGCGGCTCGGCTTTTCGCTGGCAGAGACCGCCGGCCTGCTCGCGCTTCTGGAAGCGCCCGGCGCGAGCTGTAAGGACGTGCAGGCGCAGGCAAAAGCCAAGCGCGGCGAAGTTCAGGCCAAAATCGAAGGTTTAATCCGCATCCGGGATTCGCTTGACCGCCTCCTTGGTGCTTGCCCTGGAAAGGGAAGTCTTGCGGACTGCGCGATCCTCGAGGCGATTGAGAGTGCTGAGAACTCAGGAGGCACTTCCTGACAAGAGTACAAGTTGATGACGATGGTATGATAACTGGCTGTCAGGGACGGAAGCAGCTTCGCTGCCGCAGCGGATGAGTGCTTTCGTCAATGCCGTTCTCTGCCCGCCCTTTCCTGAATATGTTGACGGATAACCTAACTGGTAGAACAAAACGTTTTGAGGACTATGAGCGCCGCCCATCGGCTTCGTGCCGGAATGGGTGGCAATGCGCTGTGCAATGAATACATACTTCAGCATCAATATGCCTGCCTGGAAATTTGTCCGCAACACATTGGTTGTCAGTTGTGCAGGCCTGTTTCCGCTACTGCTGCTCTATATCGCCCTCACGCCGGGCTTCGGGGCATTGCTTTTGGAAAGTGGGCCCGCGTTCAGCCGGTTTCTGCGGCAGGTCGTGACAAATGGTGTACCTGTTGTATTTGCCGTCAACTACGTGAGCTTCTTTCTTTTTGCCGTAAGTACCGCCAAGCAGCGTGAAGCAGCCATGCAGGCCCGTATCCTCCTGATCGACCTGCCTGCAAGGGTCGTCATTTTCGTCCTGTTGCATGGAGTAATATATTTCATTTCGGCTGACTGGTTCGGCTCGTTCGGAGGGGATCACTGGCAGGCGTTGCAGGTGGTTGGGCCCACACTTGTCCGGTCCGCCTTCTTTGAGAACATTTCCGGTGTTTACCTTTACGCGACGCTGGTCAGCGCCTTGCCCCTATACGCAACAGTGATCGACAGCAGTCTTGAAAGGTGCTCCAGGCGATGGGAATGGCTGCGCGGCTTGGTATGCAAGCTGCCGGGCAAGCTCGGGCCGATCCTGCTTGCGCTGGTTTTCTTCGCAATATTCACGCTTGCTTTGACGGGTGCCGCAGCGGTGATCATGAATCTGCAATCGGTTTGGATCTGCAGCGGATGAGACCCGTGGCGCTATGGCGGGCGGGGCGGGCCCGGGCGGTGGCGGGCAATACTGCAACGGCTGGCAGCGCCGCCGCAAATGTGAACGCCGCGCTTGATGAGTGACCCGCCCCGAGTTTGCCTGTGGCAGCGGATCAGCGGCGCGGCGTTCATGCCCCGAAACCGGAATTTCGGGGCTTCTGGCGCGGCTTCAATGCCGCGCCGGTCAATTCGGCATGATGGCACCGATTGCGTACATTCCGTCAGCGCCCTTGAACAGCATAAGGGTGACTTTGTCGCCGGGTGCGACGTCTCCCATGATCTGCGCGCCGGCCTGCAGTGGCAGGTCCATCGTCATGCCGGGCCAGCCGATTTCGGGAATCGGGTCGTGGCTGACATTTGCGGAACCCTCGCTGATCGCGTTGAGGACGGCGGTGGCGTGTACTGCACCCTCGATCTGGCTCTCGCTCATGTGCATGCCGGAGTGATCCATGCCGTGGGTTGTTTGCGCGAAAGCACCGCTGGCGCAGAAGGCCAGGACAATGCTGGAGAAGGTGAGGTTCTTCATTGGTTTTCCTCTCATGGGTCAGAATTTGGTGCGTTTCATTCGGCCGGAACGGCCGCTTCGTCTGCTGCTGGAGGGGCGCTGATCTCACGATTGACGCGCCGCAAGGCCAACCGCTTCCAGATGACGAAGATTGCGGGGATGACGAAGAGCGTCAGCAGCGTCGCCGTGACCATGCCTCCGACCATCGGCGCCGCAATGCGCTGCATGATTTCCGATCCGGTGCCGTGGCCGTACATGATCGGGATCAGGCCGGCGAAAATCGTCGCAACCGTCATCACCTTGGGACGGACGCGCAGCAGTGCCCCTTCGAACACGGACTCCTCGATGTCGAATGGCGTCAGGCTTCGGTTTTCCGAGATCGCAAGTTTCTTCCTCTTTTCCCAAGCCAGGTTGAGATACAGGAGCATCACGATCGCAGTTTCGACGGCGACACCGGCCAGCGCAATGAAACCCACCAGCACGGCGACTGAAATGTCGAAGCTGAGGTACCACAGGAACCAGACCCCGCCTGCCAGAGCCACTGGCAGCGCGGCAAGGATGATGCCCACCTCGATCACGCGGTTGAATGCCAGGAACAGCATCAGCGTGATGAGCAGAAGTGTGGCAGGTGCCACCAGTGTCAACCGCTCTTGCATCCGCTGAATGTATTCGTACTGGCCCGACCAGGTGATAGAGTAACCTGGCGGGAGCGCTACCTCATCCGCGACGCGGGCGCGTGCCTCAGTCACGTAGCTGCCAAGGTCTCGGCCAGCGATGTCGATGAAGACGAAGCCGGTGCGCCGGGCGTTTTCGGACCGGATCATGCCCGGGCCGTCAACGATGCGGACCTCGGCAAGGGCACCAAGGGGGATGTGCGCCCCCGAGGGAGTCACAACCGGCAGACCCTGAAGGCGTTCAGGGCTGTTTCGCCATTCCTGCGGATAGCGCAGGTTGATCGGGAAGCGTTCGAGGCCCTCGACCGTTTCCGAGACCTGCATGCCCCCGATCGCTGTCTGCACGACATCCTGAACGTCACGCACGCTCATCAGGTAACGCGCGGCGGCTTCGCGGTTGACATCGATTTCGATGAAACGCCCGCCCACGGGCCGTTCGGCATAGGCCGATGCCGTGCCCTCGATCCCGGTCACGGCACGTTCGATTTCAACCCCGATCCCTTCGATGACAGAGAGATCCGCACCCGATATCTTCACCCCCACAGGGGTCTTGATACCGGTCGCCAGCATGTCGATCCGGTTCTTGATCGGCTGAATCCAAACGTTTGTCACCCCCGGCACCTGAACCGTGCGGTCGAGTTCCTCGCGGATCCGTTCCATCGTCATTCCCGGCCGCCATTCGGACTCCGGCTTCAACTGGATTGTTGTCTCGATCATTGTCAGGGGCGCGGGATCGGTCGCCGACTCGGCGCGGCCCAGCTTGCCGTGGACCGTCTTCACCTCGGGCACCGTTGCGATCAGCCGGTCTGTCTGCTGCAGGATCTCGCGCGCCTTGCCGATGGACACGCCCGGATACAGAGACGGCATATAGAGGAAGTCGCCCTCGTTGAGTTCCGGCATGAATTCGGTGCCTATCCGCTGAAGCGGCCACCACATCGAGGCGACCAGCGCCACCGACAGCAGCGTTGTTGCCCAGGGCCAGGCAACCGCGGCGTCGAGAAACGGGCGATAGGCCCAGATCACCATGCGGTTAAGCGGGTTTTTGTGTTCCGGCATAATCCGCCCGCGCACGAAGTACCCCATCAGGACCGGAACCAGAGTAATCGACAGGATCGCCGCCGCGGCCATAGCGTAGGTCTTGGTAAAGGCCAGCGGTTTGAAAAGCCTGCCTTCCTGGCTTTCCAGCACGAAGACCGGGAGGAAGCTTACAGTGATGATCGCCAGAGAATAGAACAGTGCAGGCCCCACTTCGGACGCGCATTCGCCGACGATTCGCCATCGGTTCTGATCGGTCAGCTTTTCCCGTTCCAGCCTGCGGTGCATTGCCTCGATCATCACGATCGCTGCGTCCACCATGGCGCCGATGGCAATGGCTATGCCGCCCAGAGACATGATGTTGGCATTAACGCCCTGCAGTTTCATGACAATGAAGGCCGCGAAGATCCCGAGAGGCAGAGACAGCAGGATCACCAGCGCCGAGCGCAAGTGCAGCAGGAACGCCGCACAAACGAGCACGACGACGATGAACTCCTCGGTCAGCTTGTCCTGCAGGTTGTCAATAGCGCGCTCGATGACGCCAGCGCGGCTGTAGGTAGTCACCAACTCGACGCCTTCAGGCAGGTTCGGGCGGATCTGCTCAATCCGCTCCTCGACGTTTTTGATCGTGGCAAGCGCGTTGCCGCCCCAGCGCAGGATCACGACGCCCCCCACGGCGTCGCCTTCTCCGCCGAATTCGCCAACGCCGCGGCGAAGCTCTGGGCCAAAGCGGATATCGGCGACATCTCCAAGTGTGACTGCCGCGCCTCGCTCGTTCACCATTAGAGGTGCGCGAGCGAGATCCGCCAGTTCATCGACATAACCGGTCGAGCGCACCATGAACTCGGCTTCGCCCATTTCAATGACACTGCCGCCGGTTTCCCGGTTCGCTGCCTGAATGGCGCCCCGCAGTTGCGGAAGTGTGATGTCGTAGGCACGCAGCTTGTCCGGGTCGACCACGACTTGGTACTGACGGACCATACCGCCGATGGTGGCGACTTCTGACACGCCATCGACGGTCTGCAGTTCGTACTTCAAAAACCAATCTTGCAAGGTCCGGAGCTGTGCCAGATCGTGGTTTCCGCTCCGGTCGATCAGTGCGTACTGGTAGATCCAGCCAACGCCGGTCGCGTCGGGGCCCAGCTGCGGAGACACTTCTTCAGGCAGGCGGGATGCGATTTGCCCGAGGTATTCCAGGACGCGGGTCCGCGCCCAGTAAAGGTCGGTGCCGTCCTCGAAGACAATGTAGACATAGCTGTCGCCGAAGAACGAGAAGCCGCGCACATCGCTAGCGCCAGGGACGGCAAGCATCGCGGTGGCAAGCGGGTAGGTGATCTGGTCCTCGACAACCTGCGGCGCTTGCCCAGGGTATGGGGTGCGGATGATCACTTGGACGTCCGAAAGGTCGGGGATGGCATCCACCGGGGTTTCGCGGATCGCCCATACCCCGGCAATTCCGATCATCACAGCAAGCGCAAGGATCATGAACCGGTTGACCAGGGAAAGACGGATGATAGCGGGTATCATTAGCTCACCTCCGGCACAGCTGTGATGCCGACCAGCGTCAGCGAGAAATCGGGGTTACGGCGGAACAGAAGGCCTACTCTCTCGCCGATCGGCAGGGTTGCCTGATCCAGGGTCTCATCCACCGCGAAATCCATGGTCATTCCCGGCATCCCGATCTCGGTCATGGCGTCATGGGTGATGTTCACCATGCCCCGCTCCGGATCCGCCGAGTTGATGGTGCCTGCGACTTTCATCGGGGCGATGACAGGTTCGGCATTCGCCAGCACCAGCGTCATCCCGTCGGGTCGGGCAAAGGTTAGGGTCATCTCGGTCCCAGTGGCCAATGCCGCCGGTTCCAGCTCCTCGGAGATGGGAAAGTCCATCGTCATGCCGGGCATCCCGAGTTCGGTCATCGGGGCATGGCTTATCGTCGCCGTGCGTTCAGCGGGGTCGACGGCGTCGATGGTGCCGCTGACGACGATTGGTGCCGCTGCCGCCATCTCGGTTTTCCCGGACGCCGGCGCCGCAGTGGCAGCTTTTTCCCGGACCGCGATAATGCTGAACATGCCCGCGTCGTTCTTGGCCAGATCGAACTCGACTGGTCTGTCCAGAACGACCGCCTCGGGATCCAGCCCGGCCACCTCGAACTCCATTTCCATTTCGGGCCAGCCAAGCGCCGGAATCGGATCGTGCGACACGGTCAGTGTGCCGTCCGGGTTCACCTCGTGGATCGTGCCAGTCCCCGTGGCGGCAATCCCGTCATCGGCACCGATCTCTATCAGTGCAAGAAGGTTATCCGCGCCCCGGGCAACCGTGAAAGCGATCCCGGAATCTTCGGCCAGATGATCAAGCGGCACATCTGCCCGCACTGGGAAAACGGAGGTCATTGCCGGCCAGTCGAGGCTGTCGAGGGGGCCGTGCTTGATCGTCGCCAGCCGGGTTTCGTGGTCCAGCGTGACAAGCCTGCCAGCGCCGTGCGCGGGCTCTTCGTCTGTTGGCGCCATGCGCATTAGACCGGCGCTGAGCGCGCTTTCGCTGTCAATCAGGAACTGCGCCGACGCGACGACTTCCTCACCCGGCGCGAGCCCTTGTACGATTTCAGTCCGGCCGCCCTCACCGAAACTGTCGCGCAGGCCGGATGTAACCAGCCGCGGTTTGAAGGTTCCTTCACCGGTCTTCAGAATCACGCGCTCGGCCGAACCGGTCCGGATGACCGCCTCGGACGGCACGGTCAGCGCTGTTCGTGTCCGGGACGGAACAAGACTGACGGTTCCAAACATGTTGGGCCGCAAAAGCCCCGCAGAGTTGTCGAACTTTAGCCGAACCGGCAGCGTGCGGGTTTTGGGGTCGAGTTCGGGATAGATATAATCGATTTCGCCTTCGAACGTGCGCCCGGCCAGATGCTCGAAGCGGGCGACCGCGCGCATGTCTTCGCTGAGCCGCGCGATGTCCCGCTCGAATACGTCAACGATCAGCCAGACAGTTTTCAAGTCGCTAAGTGAAACTGCAAGCGTTCCCGGCTGAAGGTACATGCCATCGGCAGCCGAAAGCGAGATCACGACGCCGTCTTGCGGAGCTTCGATCCTGATAGTCCGTGCAAGCTCGCCGCTAGCTTCGATCTCCGCAATCTGAGCCTCCGACATGCCGTGGCTAAGAAGCTTGTTCCGGGCGGCGTCGAGGATCCTGGCGTCTCCGGCCTTGACCGCGCGGACCAAATCTCCGGTCGCCGCGCTGATCACTGGCGAGAACATCTCGAACAGGACATCGCCTTTGAGCACGCGATCGCCGATGGCTCGGGTTTTTAGTTTCTCAATCCACCCGTCTGCACGGGTATGGACATGGCTCGTGCGATGCTCGTCGTACCGCACGAAGCCGACGGTCTCTATCCTCGACGATATGTCCGACATCCGTGAAACAGCGGTGCGTACACCGATTGCGTTGACCTCGGCCGGTGAGAGCGACACTTCAGCGGGATCACCTGCGGGCTCATGGCCGGCATAGACAGGGATCAGGTCCATGCCCATCGGCGATTTCCCGGGCTCGTCGCGCCGGTAGTTCGGATCCATCGGAGCAACCCAGTACAGGATCTCCGGGTCGCCCGAGGTCGGGCTTTCAGTGAGGTTGAGATATGTCCGTTCCAGAAGAACCCCGCCCACCGTTCCTGCGGCAAGGGCAAGGATGCTGAGCGCTGTGTAACGTCCGCGCATGATATCCTCCAGGCTGATCTTCCCGAAGCAGCCTACATAGTTGACAAATTACCGGCGCGTCTCATGAGCTCCGCCGGAAGCGAAATTTGTCAAACGTGCTTTGGAGGCCGGACCGGCGGCGGTGTTTCCAGGTGAACACCGAAATTACCCGCACCAGCTTTCAGGTGGAGCGAGGAGGCTGTCTGGGCTGCAGACGGGATGGCCGCGGACGGCAAGTCGGAGCTGAAGCATGAGCTGCCGATGCAACGGGAAGAAACCTGATCGTTTGCACAGCATGCAAGGTCAAGACTTTGCGATGGAGCCGCCAGGTGCAGGGAATGACCGGACCCGGAATGTGATGAGGGACTGGCTTCTTCCGCGAGGCTTTCCTGGTGCGGCATGTGCATGGCCATCGCTGACGTAAAATTCGCCGCAAAGGAGAAAGCCAGTGCGACGAGAATGATGGTCACGCGCCGTGCCAGACATATCAAGAATCTTCTGCCCACTGTCTGCATATAGCTGCGCTTTGTCTGGTTGCCAAGCTGTCCCGCTAAGGATCCTGTCTCCCAGAGTGCCGACCGCTGTCACAAACCGAGCGGCAGTTCACTTCGCGCTCTTCCAATGGGATGTGTTTCGTGAGTTGGAGCTGCTGGGGAACCTGGCGTGAGTTAGAGTGAGAAGAGGCCGCGCAAGGAACGTACCGGGAAGCTCGGTCAGATTTTGGAAGCTGGGCGTCGAGGCAAGAGTCCTTTCATTGTTACGAACAAAGCATCGGGTGCCCGCTTTTAGGATTTCGGTTTGCGCGATCCGTGATTTTCTATGCCTTTTGGGTTTGCCGTCGTTTCGTGCTGAGACTACGTGGCCTTAACGATGTGTGGGTGGAACGGGGTGTAATCTCCTCGTATGGATCTATCCGCTCGTGGTACAGGTGTTTCGGGTTTGATTTCGCTCTGTGGACACTCTCGGTGCATGCTGGAGCTGCGCAAACACCTCGCGGCTGCGACGACCATGTTTCCGCTCTCCTTCGAACCAGATCGGGCCAAAACTCGCCAGTTTGTACGCCGCCCGCAGCAAGGCCATGGATTCGCTGCCCTGGCAGGCTTTCGCACCGCTGCTTTCTCCCCCATGACCTGTTGCGCGTTGATGCGGCTCCAAGTATTGCGCTGGTTCAGCCACCGTTCACAACGTGGCACTGTCTACTTCCCATTCCGCTTTTCAGAGTTCCGCTTCGGTCTGGGTTTCGCAGAAAACCCGAAAGTGCTCTTCATCGTCCCAATCGTCTGCAACAAATTGCACCAACGAGCTCAGGTTGTCGGGATCCTGCACTGCGTCCAAGAGTATCTCAAAAGCTTCAGGGCTCTCGGCGGCATTGTAACGGGTCAAATAATGCTGGTCATTTTCGGCAATGTCTGAAGAAATCGAGACACCCCAGTTCACCTCCATATCACCATCGCTGTCTGCTTGTACGATTTTATCGACAAACAGGAACTGGGTGGACAGCCTGGCGATGGCAGATTCACGGCTACCGCACTCCCATACGTATTCAGAGAGTGCTTCCTCGCAGACCAGGTGGAGAAGATTTTCCGCGCGCATGATGCGGACAAGGTTTTCGTTCATCTGGTGGTTCACCTTTCATCCTGAATTTAGACTTGGGAGTAATGTGGGCGATGAGGTCGAAAATCCAAAGAGGCATTTGTCAGTTCTCCACAAGTCACGGGAGACATGAACCGCAGCCCCCGTTAACCTTCGAGGATCCCGCGCCGAGACCTGCTGCTGTTGCGGCAAGACCAGGGCAGGCTGCCTTTCAAGCCGGCCATTGCCCCCAGATGGCGCTTTCCCTTCTGTTCAACACAGGCATCAGGGCTCGATTAGCATGCAGGTTCCGTTACATCTTTGAAAACATTTGGTGATTGTCTTTATTTCATTGGCCGCCATACACCGAGGAGCTTGAAAATGCGATGTTCCTACCGCAGGCGGGGGCAGTGGCTCTGAAAAAAGTCATTTAAAATCAACGATGTAACGGTGTTACGCTGAGCGTTACACGCCTGTTACGGGGTTAAGTTATTGAAAATACTGGAAGTTTGTATGTATGTCTATGTATGTAACAAATAAATAGTTATATATATAAAGAGAGAAAGAGATATCCTGCCGGAGAGAGTAAGAGGTATACACTCTCCCCCGCCGTTACAGGCGTTACGGCGTTACGCTTTGTCTAAGCCATTGAAATTATTGAGGCGGTCCGTAACGCTCCAGCTCGATAAACATGAACGTAACCCCTGATATGTAACGCGGGGGTAGCTTCCCGCTGTACCGTGGCGACCAAATCACCGCCCTTCATGCACAGAGGGGATTGCGGATGTTTCCCAAGACGACGGAAGGCAGTTCTTCTGTCATCCGTACCAAGCGCACACTGCTGCAGACGCGGCATTCCCGGGTCGCCTTCCCGGAAGCGGAGGCCCGGTGAGGCGGTACAGCATACTTTGATGCTGTCGGCTGCAATGGCGTCAGCGAAGCGCAATAGGCGTGCATTACATGGTCCAGGCGCAAGTACCTATCTGCCGAAGCGCTTGCAGCGATGGCCTGCGGTTTCCACTATCGCCAGGGGATAGTCTTTCGTCTCCATGTGCGGCCTTTGGAATGCGGTTTGGTGATTTGGCGACTCTCATTGCGACCGGAGCAGGGGAGGGAATCAAATTTAGATCGATTGCCGTGAACATTGCGCGAACACGGCTGCACGGATTTTGCACGTGAATCACGTGCAGTTCCGCAAAGGTTCCCTGAAAACCGGGGAAACTCCCTGTTTTGCTGGCGCGGAAAAAAATTGAAAAAACGCCTTGTTTCTCTGGGTTGCGGCACATATACGGGTCAGCGGAGACGTGGCCGAGTGGTCGAAGGCGCTCCCCTGCTAAGGGAGTAGGCGGGAAACCGTCTCGTGGGTTCGAATCCCATCGTCTCCGCCATTACCCCGAAATTTGAGATGGCTGAATAGGTGAGTCCTGGCCCCGCAAGGGTTTGCGCTTGGCCTGAATCACAAGGGCTCCACTTGGGGGCGGCCGGCCGCGGTCGGCGGCAGGCCTTGGCTTGGCACCCTTGCATTCGACTGCCTGCCTGGCGGAAGGCAGTCTCGCATATTCACCCTTTGGGTTCAGAAGCGCAGGGACAGGCAGGACATGCCTCCGTCCAATTTGGCGCACTCGGAGTTGTCGATCTCCGCGATCTCAAAACCTGCCTTATCCAGCATTTCTGCCGTGCGCGGGAAGCCTGCGGCCATCAGCACCAAATTGTTGAAGCGGATGGCGTTGGCCGCGGCTTCCTCGCCTTCGGGCACATGCATTACCTTGTAACCCTCAAAACAGCCGGAGGCGTCCAGGCGTGTCGTGGACAGGATAGTCTCCGCATCCATCAGAGAGCAGTCGGTCTTGAAGTGGAGAACGCCCTCGGGAGTGAAGACTTCGCGCAGGGAGTGGCCCCATTCGGCGGCGATCTCGGCCAGCTCCGCGACACCTGCGGCATCGGTTCGGTCAGAGCGGCCGACAAGGATCTCCTTTCCAGTCACCAGAATGTCGCCCCCTTCGATGTGGCCGGGTCCGGTGATTTCTCGCACATCGCCATAGCAGGCCCGCAGGGTGGGGGCCATTTCCGCCACTTCGCCTAAACGGGACGGCGCGCCGGGGCGCATCAGGATTGCACCCTCGGGCAGGCAGAGGGCAGTGTCCTCTACGAACTGAGCGTCAGGGAAGGCCTCCAACGGTTCCAGCTCAATCACCGCCGCGCCAGTGCTGCGCAAGGCGGAAACATAGGCTGCGTGCGCCTTCAGCATTCCCTCGAGACTCGGGTTACCGATGTCCTCGGCGCGCAAGCCCTGCGCGATGCTGGACGCAGGACGTCGGGTGATGGCGCGGGTGAATTCAAAGGTGGGGTTTCGCATGGGGTTACTCCTGTCCCTGAGCGGGTCCGGTGATTTCGATTTCGACGATGGATGGGATGCCGCTGAGGCTGGCCTCGCTAAGGGCAGCGGCAACCGCTTGCGGGTCCATCGGAATGCGGGTGTAGGGAATGCCGAAGGACGCGGCGGCGGGACCGAACTCCGGCGGGGTAGGGTCGCAGCCAACGACGGGGACATTGACAGCTTCCATTGAGGTGGCGATTTCACCGTAACCGCGGTTGTTCCAGATCACGAAGGTGATGGGCAGCTTCTCATCCGCCGCGGCCATGATCTCGGGCAGGGAGAATTGCGCGCCGCCGTCGCCGGCGATGCAGATCACCGGAGTGTCCGGGGCCGCAATGGCGGCACCGATAGCGGCGGGGATGCCATAGCCGAGAGCGCCGTAGCCGGTGGCGGCATTGAACCAGCCGCCGGGGCGGTCGTGGTCGTAGTAGAGGTTGCCGGCATAGATCGGCTGGGTGGAATCCCCGACCATCAGCGCATCCGGCACAGCGTCGCGCATGGCGTTCAGCACCTCGACCTGGCCGCGGTAGTCCGCGCCGATCTCGTCAAAAGCAGCAGCGCGGGTGCGGTCTGCGCGGGCCGCGCCTTGGCTATCTTTCGGGTTTGCGGGCAGGGCCGTGAGCAAGGCGGCGATGGCTTCAGCGGCGCGGGCGTGAATGGCGAGCTGTGTCTCGTGGCGGGCCAGTTGGTCCTGGCAGATGTCCACCCTGATCAGCCCGGTCATGGCTGCCATGCTGCCAGTGGCGTACATGTCGTAGTCCGTCGGCCCCAGCTCCGTCCCAAGTGCGAGAACGCAATCGGCTTCCTCGATCAGTGCCCGGATGGCTTGCAGGCTGGGGCTGGCAGGAACGGTCAGCGGGTGGCCGTGCATCAAACCGCGGGCGTTGACGGTTTGCACCACCGGGGCGTCAAGGCGTTCTGCGAGCGTCCGGAGGTCCTGGCCGGCAGTCTTGGCGCCCCCGCCGGCCAGGATCACCACCTTGTCTGCTTTGGTAAGGCGGCTCGCAGCCTCGGAGATTTGGTCTGAGTCAACCGGCGGCTGTTCGGCAGCAGGCGCGGACGGGCCGTCCTGTGAAGCGGTGCCCGCCACATCCAGCGGGATTTGGATGTGGGTGGGGCCGGGGCGGCCGGCAGAGAAGGGTGCGAAGGCATTATCCAGCGCGGCTTCAAGTTCGCTGGGCCGGGCGACGTGTTCCGAAGTGAGCGCAACAGTCTTGGCCAGCGCGTGCTGGTCCGGAAGTTCGTGCAGGTGGCCGTGGCCTTTGCCGAGCGTGGCGCTTTCGTTCACTCCGGACACCACAAGCACCGGCACCGAATCCGCGCGGGCCTGGGCCATCGGGGTCAGCGTGTTGGTGAGGCCGGGGCCGGTGATGACAAAGGCAACGCCAGGCTCGCCGGACACCCTTGCGTAGCCATCTGCCATGAAGCCCGCGCCCTGTTCGTGGCGGGGTGTAACATGGCGGATGCCGGAGTCTGCGAGGCCGCGGTAGAGCTCCACCGTGTGCACGCCGGGAATGCCGAATACGCAGGAGACGCCGCGCGCCTTCAGCCCTGCGACCAGAGCCTCGCCAACTGTCTTGCGGGTCATGCTGCGCCTCTTGCCTTGGAGTTTGCGTGCGCCACGATCCGGTCGAGGGCGGTGGCAAAGCTGGTGTCATCTATCGTCAGGGCGACGCGCACCCAGTCCGTGAGGCCCTCGCCGAAGGCTGAGCCGGGCATCACGGCAACCCCGCTGTTCAGCAGGTCCCAAGCATATGCGTCGCCGTCCATTCCGGTTGCGGATACCTCAATCAGGGCAAACATGCCTGCCTCGGGGCGGTGGACGTGCAGGCGGGTCTCGCCATGCAGGCGCTGTTCCAACAGGGCAGCACGGGCGGCAAATCGGGACGCCATGCCCGCGGCCACCGAGGAGCCCTCGCGCACCGCCTTTTCGGTCATGTCGGCGATGAAGGGCTGATTGCCAAACAGCATCGTTTCCGAGACCGGCAGAAGGGCTGTGCAGAAGTCTTCTGGCCCGGCGCACCAGCCGCTGCGGAAGCCTGGCGCGGCGTGGGATTTGGAGACCGAGGAGACTGCGATCACCCGGTCCGCCAGTGCCGGATCGGAGAGCGGAGAGACGAATTCCGCGCCCTCGAATACCAGCTGCTCGTAGACCTCGTCGGAGATGATCCAGAGATCATGCTGCACTGCCAGTTCGCCGATCTCGCGAAGGTCTTGCGGGGTGAGGATGGCGCCGGTGGGGTTGTGCGGCGTGGTCAGGAGGATGGCGCGGCTGCGCGGGGTAATGCGGGCGGCGATGTCGCTGGCCTGCATCCGGAACCCGGCCTCGGGCCGCAGCTGCACCGGTACCATTTCAGCGCCCGAGGCGCGTATCACGCCTTCGTAGGTGGCATACATCGGGTCGCCAACCAGCACTTCGGTGCCGGGTTCGGCCACGCCCTGCAACACCGCATAAAGCGCGGTCTGGGTGCCGGGGAAGCAGAGGATGTTCTCCGGTCCGAAATGCCGCCCGCGGCTGGTGGTGTAGGCCTCGGCCAGGGCGGCGCGCAGGCGCGCCTCGCCGCGGCCGTCGGAATAGCCGGTGCGGCCGGCATGCATCGCTTGCGCGGCGGCCTCGATCAGCTCCGGCGGGGTGGGCACGTCCGGCTCGCCGATGGTCATTTCCACCAAGTCCGCGCCGGCTGCGGCCATTTGCCGTGCTTTTGCGTGCACTTCCCATTTGCCGCCGCCAAGTCCGGCCAGCCGTTCGGTGATTGCTGTCAGCCTCATGCCGTTTCAGCCTCCTGCTCCAAATTCAAACCTGTGATTGCGGCAACCGACTGCCGTCCGATTTCTGCCAGCTCACCTGGCGCAAAGGCGTCCGGAAGGGCGCCGCCCTCCAGCCACAGCCCGTCGATCACCGCGTTGCAGGCGATAGCCAGCTGCCGCAGCCGGGCAGGCGCGGCGGGGCGGTTGCCTTCTTCCAGCGCGTCGGCGATCAGCCCCTCCAGAAAGTCGCGGAAGTAGCCATAGGTGCGTTCGTGAGTTGCCTTCATTTGCTCATCCTGCTGCACCTTGTTCAGGAAGCTTGCCCAAAGCGCGATTGATCGCGGGTCCACCACCGGCGGCGTCAGGGAGGCGTTCACGAAGGCGGTGAGCCGGTCCAGCGCCGTGCCATCCACTCCTGCCGCGGGGGCAAAGGTCTGATCGGTCATGGCGGTCATATGGTGTTCGTAGGCGGCGGTGATCAGCTCTTCCTTGGAGCTGAAATAGTGCCGGATCAGACCCTGGGTGACTTTGGCGCGCTCGGCAATGCCCCGCACCGTGGCCCCGCGCACGCCGTTCTCGGCCACTAGCTCCAGCGTGGCGAGAATCAGCGCCTCTTTCCGGGCCTCGGCGGATTCGCGTTTGAATTTGCGGCGCTCGTCGGTCACCTCAGCTCCTGTTTTTTACCTGGCGGAGAAATTATACACTTGCATAATTACGCGAGTCGCGGCTTACTGCAATCGGAAATTTCAGGGTGACACAACAATGGACACAGCCACTGCTGCCGCTTCCGCCAGGGAGACCGATACGCGCCGCGAGGCGATACGGGTGGAGAATCTGCACAAGTCCTTTGGCAATCTTGAAGTGCTCAAGGGTGTGGATCTAACGGCGCGGCAGGGGGATGTGGTGGCGATCATCGGCGGCTCCGGGTCCGGCAAATCCACCATGCTGCGCTGCATCAATTTCCTTGAGACACCAAGCTCCGGCAAGATCGTGATCGGCGGCGAAGAAGTGACGATGCGCGGCGATGGCAGCCCGGCCAACCAGAAGCAGATCGAGCGCATCCGCACCAAGCTGGCGATGGTGTTTCAGCAGTTCAACCTGTGGACCCACCGCACCCTCTTGGAGAACGTGATCGAGGTTCCGGTGCATGTGCTGAAAGTGCCCAAAACTGAAGCCACCGACCGCGCGCGCGAGCTTCTGGAGCGGGTTGGACTCGGCGGCAAGGAGGACACGTTTCCTGCTTATCTGTCCGGCGGCCAGCAGCAGCGGGCGGCGATTGCCCGGGCGCTGGCGGTGGACCCGTCGGCGATGCTGTTCGACGAGCCGACATCGGCGCTGGACCCGGAACTGGTGGGCGAGGTGCTTACGGTGATACGCGATCTCGCCGCCGAGGGCCGCACAATGCTTCTGGTCACCCACGAGATGAAATTCGCGCGCGAGGTCGCGAACCACGTTGTCTATCTTTATCAGGGCCGCATCGAAGAGCAGGGGCCGCCTGCCGAGGTCTTTGGCAATCCGCAATCAGAGCGTCTGAAGCAATTCCTGAGCTCGGTCGCCTGATCCACTACCACCACAATAAAAAACCAACTGGGAGAAGAAGATGAAACTGAAAGCACTGCTTGCCGCAGCCACCGCCGCTGCTGCCCTCTCCGCCGGTGCCGCCGCCGCGGAGCAGGTCAAGATCGGCATCGCCGCAGAGCCCTATCCGCCGTTTGCCTCGCTTGACAGCTCCGGCAACTGGGTCGGCTGGGAGGTCGAGGTGATCGGCGCGGTCTGTGCCGCGGCTGAACTGGACTGCGTTATCACTCCGGTGGCCTGGGACGGTATCATCCCGTCGCTGACCGGCCAGCAGATCGATGTCATCATGGCCTCCATGTCGATCACCGAAGAGCGCCAGAAGACCATTGATTTCTCCGATCCGTATTACAACACGCCGGCGGTGATCGTGGCGGACAAGTCGATGGACATCGAACCCACACCGGAATCGCTGGCGGGCAAGATCGTCGGCATTCAGGCTTCGACCATTCACCAGGCTTACGCTCAGGAATACTTCAAGGACGCCGAGCTGAAAGTCTATCAAACCCAGGATGAAGCCAACCAGGACCTGTTTGCCGGCCGCATCGACGCGACCCAGGCAGACAGCATCGCGATGGCGGATTTCGTAGGCTCCGACACTGGCGGCTGCTGTGAGATCAAGGGCGCAGTGGCAGATGACCCGGCGATCCTGGGCCGTGGCGTTGGCGCAGGCGTGCGCAAGGGCGACGATGACCTGCGCGAGGCGCTGAACAAGGGTATTGCGGCGATCCTGGCCGACGGCACCCACGAAAAGATCACCGCCAAATACTTCACCACCAGCATCTACTAAGGCGCTGACGTGACCGGACTGCTTGAACTACTGGGCCTCGGCGCCAGCGCAGAGCTGCTGTCGCTGTCGGGCTGGGGAGGCAACCTGCTGCGCGGGCTTGCCAACTCCCTGCAGATCGCCTTTGGCGCCTTTGGGCTGGGACTGGTGATCGGGCTGTTCGGGGCCTATGGCAAACTCTACGGCGGGAAGGTCACACGTGACCTTCTCGCCATTTATACCACGGTGATCCGGGCGGTGCCGGAACTGGTGCTGATCCTGATCCTCTATTACGTGGGCAGCGATATCATCAACAAGATCTCCGAGGCGATGGGCGGCGGCCGGGTCGAGATCAACGGCGTTGCGGCGGGCATCTGGGTCCTGGGCGTGGTGCAGGGGGCTTATGCCACCGAAGTGCTGCGCGGCGCCATCAAGGCGGTTCCGGGGGGACAGATCGAGGCCGCGAAATCCTATGGCATGCCAGCCTTCATGATCATGCGGCGGGTGACGATCCCGGCGATGATGAGCTTTGCAGTGCCCGGCCTGGCGAACCTGTGGCTGATCGCCACCAAGGATACGGCGCTGCTGGCGGTGGTCGGGTTCAATGAGCTGACTCTGGAAACCCGCCAAGCGGCAAGCAGCACGCGTGCCTATTTCACCTTTTTCCTGGCCGCCGGGTTCCTGTACCTGATGGTGACCCTGTGCTCCGGCGCGGTCTTTGCCCGGGTCGAGAAATGGGCGCGGCGCGGCCAGCCCTCGCTGAAGGGGGGCACGCGATGATCGGCCTGAAGGACCTGATGCAGCCGCATCGCATTGTGATGATGCTGGTGTTTGCGGCTATCGTGATCTGGTGCGCCTTCGCGCTGCGTTGGGACTGGATCCCGAAATACGCGCCCCTTGCGCTGGAGGGGCTGTGGACCACAATCTGGATTCTCGCGGTCTCGACCTTCTTCGGCTTCTTCTTGGCGGTGCCGCTGGGTTTGGCGCAGGCCGTCGGCCCCTGGTATCTGTCGATTCCGGCGCGCACCTTCTGCACCATCATCCGCGGCACGCCGCTGCTGCTGCAAATCTGGCTGCTCTATTATGGGCTGGGATCTCTGTTTCCGCAGTTTCCCTGGATCCGCTCGTCAGAGCTGTGGCCCTACCTGCGCCAGGCCTGGCCCTATGCGGTGCTGGCGCTGACCCTGTCCTATGCGGGCTATGAGGGCGAGGTGATGCGAGGTGCGTTCTCCGGTGTGGCCAAGGGGCAGCTGGAGGCGGCAAAGTCCTTCGGCATGCCGCGCTTCACCATGTTCCGCCGCATCTGGCTGCCGCAAGCAGTGCGCAATGTGCTGCCGACTTTGGGCGGGGAAACCATCCTGCAGCTGAAGGCAACGCCGCTGGTGGCGACCATCACGGTGGTGGAAATTTACGCGGTGTCCTCCCGCGTACGGTCCGACACATTTATCGTCTATGAGCCGCTCCTGCTGCTGGCCGTTGTCTATATGGCCATCGCCGGGGTGATTGCCCTGGCATTCCGGAAGCTTGAGAAAGGCTGAGGCCGCAAAGACTTAGGGTGTTTTACGGCAAGTTTACGAATGTTCCGGAATTTCAGGTTTATCTGACATACATCAAATAACGGCACTGAAGTTCCCTCTAGTGTCAGCGGCAAATGCAGCAAGAGAATCTTGTAACAGATGCCGCGCACACTTTTCATATCTTCCGCCTTCCGCGCCGGGTTTGCCCGGCGTCTGGCGGGGATTTGCGCGGTTTTCATGCTGGTGCTGCAGGTAGCTCTTCCCGGTGCGGGGCAAGCCGCGGCTGGCGGCGAATGGATCGAGATCTGCGGCGAGTTCGGCGCGGTGGAAATTCAGGTTGCCGGCGGCGACAGCGAAGACAAGCAGGACTGCCCCAAGTGCAGCACCTGCGTCCTGTGCGCGGCTGAGAATGGGGCCGGGCCGGTAGGGCTGCAGCCATCCAGCATCACCCGTGCGGCGGACTGTGCCGTGCTGCTGCCCGCGGGAACCGCGGTGCAGCCGAACCCGGCGCAATACTGGCACGAAGGCCGCGGGCCTCCGCTGGTGACCAAGATAGAATCCGTACGCGCCTTGCGCGCGTCCGTGGCAGCCACTCAAGATAAAGGAGAGGCGCCATGGTCCTGATACGCGCCTTCCGGGGCTGGCTGACAGCCCTTTTGATGACAATTACCGCCGTATTTGCCGCGGTGACCGCGGAGGCAGACAGCCTCGACTCTTTCCTGACAGAACTGACACCTAGTGATCTGGTCCCCGGCGCCGATGCGTTTGGCCCTGTGCGCAGCGATGTACCGGTGGCGCCGGTGCTGAAGGCGGGCGAAACTGTCGCATACGCCTTCCTGACCTCTGATTTCGTCGGCACCACCGGCTACAGCGGCAAGCCGATCCATGTGGTGGCAGCCATTGACACCGATGCAGAGCTGACTGGCGTGAAGCTGGTCAAGCACTCCGAGCCGATCGTGCTGATCGGTATCCCGAACTCCAAGATGGTCAAACTGACCGAAAGCTATGCCGGGCTGGATCTGAAGGCCGAGGCGGCGGCAGGCGGCGATGCCCATGACCTCGACATCATCTCGGGCGCGACGGTGACCATCATGGTGATCGACGACAGCCTGGTGCGCGCTGGCATCAAGGTGGCGCGCGCGCTGGGCTTAGGCGGTCTGTCGCCGGTGCAGCCGGACGGGCCGAAGCGCGAGGTCGATATGGCCCGCGAGGAGACTGCGGACTGGACCACGCTGGCGGGCGACGGCTCTGTGCGGCGGATGACGCTGGACGTGGGCCAGATCAACGCGGCCTTTGAGGCCACCGGCGACCAGCGCGCGATCCGCCGGCGTCAGCGCGGCGCGCCGGACGACACCTTCATCGACATGCATATGGCGCTGGTTTCGGTGCCGTCCATCGGCAAGTCGCTGCTGGGCGAGGCGGAGTACCGGAACCTCAAGTCCTGGCTGAAAGAGGGCGAGCACGCCATCCTGGTGCTGGGGCGCGGCAGCTACAGCTTCAAGGGTTCGGGCTATGTGCGAGGCGGCATTTTCGACCGGATCCAGATGATCCAGGGCGATGCCTCGGTGCGGTTCTTCGACCGCCAGCACAAGCGGCTGGGCGGGCTGGCGACGGCAGACAGCCCCAGCTTTACTGAGCTGGACCTGTTCAAGATTCCGACCGATGCGGAGTTTGATCCGGCTGAACCCTTCCGCCTGCAGCTGCTGGTTCAGCGCTCCGTGGGCGCGCTGGAGCGGGCGTTCCTGACCTTTGATCTGGGCTACAAGCTGCCGGAGCAGTACCTGCTGCCCGCCGCGCCTGCGCCCAAAGTGGTGGAGGATGACACGAGCGAGGCCGCCGCCAAGGCCGCCCTGTGGCAGCGGATCTGGAAAGACCGCACCGTCGAGATCGGCGTGCTGGCCGTAATGCTGCTGGTGCTGACGGGGGTGTTCTTCTTCCAGTTCCAGGCGACTGTGAATGCGCGGACCTTCTACTGGTTTCGCATTGGATACCTGACTGTCACTTTGGTCTTCCTGGGCTGGTACGCCAATGCGCAGCTGAGCGTGGTGAATCTGATGGCGCTGGCAGGCAGCTTGCGCAGCGGCTTTTCCTGGGATGCGTTCCTGCTGGACCCGCTGGTGTTCATCCAATGGTTTGCCGTTGCCGCCGCGCTGCTGTTCTGGGGCCGCGGTGCCTATTGCGGCTGGCTTTGCCCGTTCGGCGCGCTGCAGGAGCTGACCAACAAGATCGCTCGCGCATTTAAGGTGCCGCAGATCACCCTGCCGTGGGGCCTGCATGAACGCCTTTGGCCTGCGAAATACATGATCTTCCTCGGCTTGTTCGGCGTCTCGATGGTGTCGATCCCGCTAGCCGAAACCTACGCCGAAGTGGAGCCGTTCAAGACCGCGATCATCCTCAAGTTCGTGCGCGACTGGCCGTTCGTGGTGTTTGCCGTGGCGCTGCTGCTGGCCGGTCTGTTCATCGAGCGTTTCTACTGCCGCTACATGTGCCCGCTGGGCGCGGCGCTGGCGATCCCGGCGCGGGTACGGATGTTCGACTGGCTGAAGCGCTACCACGAATGCGGCCACCCCTGCCAGACCTGTGCCAACGAGTGCCCCGTTCAGGCCATCCACCCCACCGGTGAGATCAACCCGAACGAATGTGTGAACTGCCTGCATTGCCAGGTTCTGTACCAATCCGAAGCCAAATGTCCGGTTGTGATCAAACAGCTGAAACGCCGGGCCAAGACCGGCAGCCCGGCCCCAGACGTCACTCTGGGCCGCCCGCCTGCCAATCACCCCAACGCGAACAGGACAAAAGTTTCCTGAAGGAGGACATCATGTCTGAAGACCTGAAAAACAAACTGCCCGTCACCCGCCGCGGCCTTCTGGGGGCCACTGCCTCAGGTGCCGTGCTGGCGGCCACCGGCGCCGGCTCCGCTCTGCTTGGCGCCAAGCCTGCACAGGCGGCCGGCGTCAACCTGGCGCCGGGCGAACTGGATGAATATTATGGCTTCTGGTCCTCGGGCCAGACCGGCGAGCTGCGCATCCTGGGCGTGCCGTCCATGCGCGAGCTGATGCGGATCCCGGTGTTCAACCGCTGCTCCGCCACCGGCTGGGGCCAGACCAACGAGTCCAAGAAGATCCTGACCGAGGGCCTGCTGCCGGACACCAAGGAACTCCTCGCCGCCAACGGCAAGGAAACCTATGACAACGGCGACCTGCACCACCCGCATATGTCGTTCACCGACGGCACCTATGACGGCCGTTACCTGTTCATGAACGACAAGGCCAACACCCGCGTTGCCCGGGTGCGCTGCGACGTGATGAAGTGCGACAAGATCATCGAGATCCCCAACGCCAAGGACATTCACGGCCTGCGCCCGCAGAAATTCCCGCGCACCGGCTATGTCTTTGCCAACGGCGAGCACGAGGCACCGCTGGTCAACGACGGCCAGATCCTGGATGACCCGTCGCAATACGTGAACATCTTCTCTGCCATCGACGGCGACACCATGGAAGTCGCCTGGCAGGTGATCGTCTCGGGCAACCTGGACAACACTGACTGCGACTATCAGGGCAAATACGCCTACTCCACCTCCTACAACTCGGAAATGGGCATGACCCTGGCCGAGATGACCGAGAACGAACTGGACCACGTTGTCATCTTCAACATCGCAGCGATCGAAGCCGCCATCGAAGCCGGTGAATATGAAGAGCTGAACGGCGCGAAAGTTGTCGACGGCCGCAAGGGCGCGCCCGGCAAGCTGACCCGCTATATTCCGATCCCGAATTCGCCTCACGGCATCAACACCGCGCCGGACAAGAAGCACGTCTGCGTCAACGGCAAGCTGTCGCCGACCGTCTCGGTGATCGACGTCGAGAAGCTGGACGCGCTGTTTGACGCCGATGCCGATCCGCGCTCGGCCATCGTGGCGGAACCGCAGCTGGGCCTTGGCCCGCTCCACACCGCCTTCGACAACCGCGGCTATGCCTACACCACCCTGTTCCTGGACAGCCAGGTGGTGAAATGGGACATCGCCAAGGCGATCGAGGCCTATGCGGGTGCCGACGTGGACCCGATCCTCGACAAGGTCGATGTGCAGTACCAGCCGGGCCACAACTCCACCTCCATGGGTGAAACCGCCGAGGCGGACGGCAAGTGGCTGATCTCGATGAACAAGTTCTCCAAGGACCGGTTCCTGAACGTGGGCCCCCTGAAGCCCGAGAACGAGCAGCTGATCGATATCTCCGGCGACAAGATGAAGGTGGTGCACGACGGCCCGACCTTTGCCGAGCCGCATGACTCGATCATCGTTCACCGCTCCAAGGTGAACCCGGCCAGCATCTGGGACCGCAACGACCCGATGTGGGAAGACGCGCGCAAGCAGGCTGAGGCGGATGGCGTCGATCTGGACGACTATCAGGACACCATCATTCGCGACGGTGACAAGGTACGGGTCTACATGTCCAGCCAGGCGCCGAATTTCAGCCTTGAGAAGTTCACCGTCAAGCAGGGCGACGAGGTCACTGTCTATGTCACCAACCTGGATGATATCGACGATCTGACCCACGGCTTCTGCCTGTCGAACTTCGGCATCGCGATGGAGGTCGGGCCGCTGGCGACCGCCTCGGTCACCTTCATTGCCGAACGTCCCGGCGTGCACTGGTACTACTGCCAGTGGTTCTGCCACGCGCTGCACATGGAAATGCGCGGCCGGATGCTGGTCGAGCCGCGGAGCGCCTGAGCCATGAAACGGCTCCTGCCCATATCCCTGGTTGCGGCCTTTGCCAGCCTGACGCCGGCCTGTTTGACAGCAGCCTGGGCGGCGGATTGGGATGTGCCCAACCGGGCAGGGGCCATCGCTGAAACACTGGCGCGGGCGGCGGATGGCGACACCCTTCGCCTCGCCGCCGGCGAATATGCCGAAACCCTGGTGCTGGCCAGGCCCGTCACCCTTGACGGGCAGGGCCACGCCACACTGGACGGCCGGGGGCTGGGGTCGGTCATCACGGTGACCGGCCCCGGCGTAACCGTACAGAATCTCACGGTTGTTGGCTCCGGCTCTTCGCATCAGGAAATTGACAGCGGCATCAAGCTGACCAAAACGGCGATTGCGCCGCAAATCCTGAACAACGTGCTGCTGGGCAACCTGTATGGGGTGGACATACACGGTGCGAAGGACAGCCTCGTGCAGGGCAACCGGATCGAGGGGCGCCTGGACCGCCACATGAACACCCGCGGCAACGGGGTCTATGTCTGGAACGCGCCGGGTGCGGTGGTGGACGGCAACGACATCCGTTTTGGCCGCGACGGGATTTTTGTGAACAGTTCCAAGAAGAATGCCTTCACTAACAACGTGTTCCGCGATCTGCGGTTCGCCGTGCATTACATGTATGCCGACAATTCCGAGGTGTCGGGCAACGTCTCGATCGGCAACCACCTGGGCTACGCGGTGATGTTCTCCAAGCGGGTCAAGGTGACCGGGAATGTCTCTCTGAATGACCGCGACCACGGGGTGATGTTGAACTACGCCAACCAGGGCGAGGTGCGCGGCAACTATGTGAAGGGGGCTAAGGACAAGTGTACCTTTCTCTATAACGCGCACAAGAATGACTTCTCCGGCAACTGGTTCGAGGGCTGTGGCATCGGAATCCACTTCACGGCCGGCAGCGACGGCAACCGGATGGTTGGGAATGCCTTTGTCGGCAACCGGCACCAAGTGAAATTCGTCTCCTCCAAATGGGCGGAATGGAGCGAGGAGGGCCGGGGCAACTACTGGTCCGACTTCGCAGGTTTTGATGTGGACGGAGACGGCATCGCCGATGCGCCCTACCGTCCGAATGACAGCATGGACCATGTGCTGTGGACGCAGCCCGCGGCGAAACTCCTGATGGGCTCGCCTGCGGTGCAGCTGGTGCGCTGGTCGCAATCGGCGTTTCCGGCGCTGCTGCCCGGCGGGGTGATCGACAGCCACCCGCTGATGCGGCCAGAGCGGCCCGTGGCCGCCAGAAAGGTTGAACAGGATGGATAACTCTCCGCTGCAGATCCGCGCGCTGGACAAGTTCCGCGGTAAGACACAGGTGCTGCATGGCATCGACCTGGAAATCGCGCAGGGCGAGCGGTTGGCACTGTTGGGCCACAACGGCGCGGGCAAGTCGACGATGATCAAGGCGGTGCTGGGCCTGATCCGGCATGAGGGCGGCAGCATCCGCATCTGCGGTGCGGACCCTGGCAGCGCAGCGGCCCGGGCGGCCACGGCTTTTCTGCCGGAAGCCGTCAGCTTTCACCCCGCGCTGACCGGGCATGAGCAGCTGTCGCTGTTTGCCCGCCTTGCCGGCGAAAGCGCGGACATTGGGGGCCTCTTGGAACGGGTTGGCCTGGGGGAGGCGATGCACCGCCGCATCGACGCTTATTCCAAGGGGATGCGGCAGCGGCTGGGGCTGGCGCAGGTGCTGCTGGGCCGCCCGAAACTGGCACTGCTGGACGAACCCACCAGCGGGCTGGACCCGATCTCGCGGCAGGACCTTTACGCGATCATCAACGAACTGGCCGAACAGGGCGCGGCGGTGCTGATCGCCTCCCACGCGCTGACTGAGGTGGAGGCGCGCACCGACCGTATCGCCATCCTGCGCAAGGGGGTGAAGGTGGCGGATGATACGCTGGCGGGCCTGTCGGCGCAGGCCGGGCTGCCGGTCAAGCTGCGGGTGCAAGCCAGCGGCACGCACGCCGACCGGATCGCGACGGAAACCGGCGGGCGGCGGATCAACGGCGCTTCGGTCGAGATCCTGTGCTCGCCGCAGGACAAGATGGCCGAGCTGCGCAAGATCGCCGCCATGGGCGATGCAGTGGCCGATATCGACATGGTGCCGCCGCGGCTCGAAGACCTTTACCGCCATTACTCCGGGGAGGACCGCAAATGAGACGTGCCTTTGCCATTGCCCGCGCCGAGATGCTGATCCTGCGCCGCAACCGCTGGCTGTTCATGGCCACTCTGATCATGCTGGCCTTTGCGCTGGCTCTGTCCTTTGCCGGATCAGCGCCGACCGGGACGCTGGGAGTGGACATGCTGACGGTCTCCGTGGCCTCGATGACCACGCTGTCGGTCTACCTCGCTCCGCTCCTGGCGCTGATGATGGGATTTGATGCGGTAGCAGGCGACCGCGACCGCGGCAGCCTTGCCCTGCTCCTGGCCTATCCCGCGAGCCGGGCAGAGATCCTACTGGGCAAGCTGATGGCGCATTTGGCGGCCTTGGCGGTTGCCATGTGCATCGGCTTTGGCGCGGCGGGTGCTGTTGCCGCTTGGTTCGGCGGTGCCGACACGGAGAGCCTGATGGCTCTGGGGCGGCTGGTGCTGACCTCAATCCTGCTGGGCGCAGTGTTCCTGGTGCTGGGATACGCTTTGTCGGCGCTCAGCAGCGGGGCAACAGCCGCGGCGGGTCTGTCTGCGGGTGTGTGGCTGGTGTTTGTAGTTCTCTACGACCTGGGCCTTCTGGGGGCCGTGGTGATGGACAGCGGCGGGGTGTTCACTCAGAAGGTCTTCCCCTGGGTGATGGTTGCCAACCCGGCGGATGCGTTCCGGCTGTGGAACGTGGCGGCCTCTGAAAGCGTGGCCTTGTCCAGCGGGATGGCGGGCGCCGCCAATGCGCTGCCCGGTTGGGCTGCACCGCTGTCGCTTCTGCTGTGGCCTGCGCTCGGGTTCCTGCTCGCCTGTGCAGCCTTCCGGAGGGTGGAGCCATGAAACGCCTGATCCTTGCTGCCGCGCTGGTCCTGTCCGCCTGTCAGGAGGAAGAGGCCAAGGCCCCGCCCGCACCGGTGGAGCTGACGGAAACGGCGCTAAGCTACTTTTGCCAGATGAATGTCGCTGAACACGGCGGACCTAAGGGGCAGATCCATCTGGACGGCTTCCCAGCGCCCTTGTTCTTTGCCCAGGTGCGCGATCTGGCGGCCTATGTGAAAAGCCCGGAGCGGGACGCGGAGATCACCGCCATCTATGTCAGCGACATGGGCGCGGCGGCAAGCTGGGAACAGCCTGGCACCGACAACTGGATAAATGCCAGCGAGGCGCATTTCGTGGTCGGTTCGAATGTCGCGGGCGGCATGGGTGCGCCGGAGGTTGTGCCCTTTGCCTCCCCCGAGGCGGCCGCGCGTTTCACACAGCGCTATGGCGGAACGGTTGCCGGCTTCGACGGCATCCCGGATGACGCCGTGCTGGGGCCAGTTGACTTGGACCAGCAGCTGGAGACGCCGTCCTGAGCGCGAAGCAGCTTCAGACCGCTTCACGCAGCAGCCGCATCTCAGCGGCGATGGCGTGGCCCTCCATCCCTTCCATCCGGCTGATCCGGGCGGTGCGCTGGGCCAGCTCATGCGAGGCGGCGGCGTTGCAGCGCTGCCAGGTGACGGTCTTGGTGAACTTGTGCACCGACAGCCCGCCGGTATAACGCGCCGCGCCGCTGGTCGGCAGCACGTGGTTGGGGCCTGAGGTCTTGTCGCCGAAGGAGACTGTGGTCTCCTTGCCCAAGAACAAAGAGCCATAGGCGGTGAGGCGGTCCAGCCACCAGTCGAGATTTTCAGCCTGCACTTGCAGATGCTCCGGCGCGTAGCGGTCGGCCATCTGCGCGGCTTCTTCTCGGGTGTCGCACAGGACCACCTCGGCGCGTTCGTGCCAGGCGCGGTGGGCGGCAGAGAGGTTGGGTTCTGGAAGCCTGTCGATCAGCGCCTGCGCGCGGGCCATAACGCCCTTGGCCAGGCTCTCGCTGGTGGTGACCAGCCAGACCGGGCTGTCGGCGCCGTGTTCGGCCTGGCTGACCAGGTCCCAGGTGACGGTCTCCACATCTGCAGTGTGGTCAGCGATGACCAGAGAGTCGGTGGGGCCTGCAAACATGTCGATGCCGACCTCGCCGAACAGCATCCGCTTGGCCTCAGCCACATAGGAATTGCCGGGGCCAACCAGGATGTCGGCGGGCTGCGACCCGAACAGGCCTTGGGCCATGGCGGCAATGCCCTGCACCCCGCCCAGGTTCAGGATCAGATCGGCACCGCACAAGTCCATGGCATAGATGATCGCATCGGGAATGCCGCTGCCGGGCCGCGGCGGGGAGACCGCGGTAATATGGGGCACGCCAGCCACCTTGGCGGTGGTGATGGTCATCAGCGCACTGGCGATATGGCTGTAGCGTCCGCCCGGCACGTAGCAGCCGGCGCTGGAAACCGGGATCTGCTTCTGGCCCGCGATAAGGCCGGGGATTATCTCTACCTCGCATTCCCCCATCGTGGCTTTCTGCGCCTCAGCAAAGCGGCGGATGTTGGCGTGTGCGAACTG
Organism: Leisingera sp.; assembly: GCF_982940295.1. Classification (NCBI taxonomy): domain Bacteria; kingdom Pseudomonadati; phylum Pseudomonadota; class Alphaproteobacteria; order Rhodobacterales; family Roseobacteraceae; genus Leisingera; species Leisingera sp. Next base: position 28,776 of record NZ_CEYXRG010000019.1, on the reverse strand, counting down.
AATGTCTTCTTTGAGCTGATCGGAGACCCGGTTGCAGGCCGCGCGGCGCTGGGCGTCGGTCACCACAATGGGTCCGGTCCAGCCGTCCAGTTGCTCCGCATAGCGGCGCACGGCATCTTCGCCCTCGCGCTGGATATTGGCGAGCATGACGGCGACGGTGTCGCGGATATCGCTGTTTTCGGCGGCGGGGCGCGGCTGGGCCTGTTTGAGGTAGGTAATTGCCATTGGGTCAGCTCATTTTCCGTTTAAGGGCCGCCGGATGTGCAAGGGAAGGCCCGGCGCGGGTTGCGCTTAAGACAGCGTTCCCTATGGCAAACGGTCAAGCCGTGCCCCATTGGTTTCGAAAAACACGGATGTTTGTTTCGAATTGCCCTGCGCGCCTAGGCGCCTTTTGCCGGCAGCGTCCGGAACTCCTCTGCCAGCCAGGGAAAACGCTGGCTGATCGGATCTGTAAAGTGATGGCGCAAGGACTTCTGCAGCGCCTCGTGGATCAGCTGCGAGGTGGCCGCCGGATAGACGCTGGAGGTAAACAGCGACACCGTCCGCGCAAAACTCTTGCCTGGAAAACGCACCACCTTGACCTTGTCGTGGAAGCGCTGGGCGCGGTGGTAGCTGGCGGCGGTTGTGACCGTCCAGCCGCTGCTTTCGGCCACCAGGCCGATGATCGACTGGTTGCACTCCAGCTCGAACCGGTTTGGCAAGGATATCTTGAGCCGGGTCAGCTGGGTCTCGATCTGCTTGCCGATGGTGTGGTCGCGGGAATAGCGCAGGAATGGCAGCGGTGCTTCCGGTTTTGTCAGCTCCTCGACACTGCCGGTGTATCCCGAAGGCACCACCAGAATGAACGGATCGCGCATCAAGGGATACTCGATCAGATCCGGCAGCAGCCCGGCCGGGCGGGTGGCAACGCCCGCATCCAGTTTCTGTTCCTGCAGCTTTCCGATGATCTCATGGCTGGGCCGCGTATAGTGGCGGAAGTTGCAGCGGGGCAGGGCGGTGGACAGGAACTGAAAAAGCTCCGGCCCGACCTCGTTGTCGAAGTCATCCAGCAGTGCCATCCGCAAATCGGTGGCGTGCTGCCAGCTGCCGGAGCGGATTTCCGCCTCGCCGCGCCTCAGGGTCATCAGCCCTTCGTATACGTAACGCGCAAAAACCACGCCGGCCGGTGTCAGCCCCATCGGGCGGCGGGTGTGGTCCACCAAATCAACCCCCAGCGCGCTTTCCAGGCTGCGCAAGTGATTGGAGACGGTGCTGATCGACAGCCCGGTTTCCGCAGCGACCTTCTGTATCGACCCGGATTTTGAGATCAGCTGGAATACTTCCAGCCAGCGCAGACTCAGCGTCTTTTGCATAGGCAGCCCTCCCTTGCGCTCTGCTTATGCTATCCACAGAATTGCACCATTACATCCGAAAAAATCGAAACTAGGTTTTACTTTCGCTGCAAGAGTAAATTTATTCTACAGCGAAATCTCTTCCCGGATATGGTTTGCCGTGCAAAAATCAAAGCCTTAAGGCCTGCACAGAACGGGCCCGGCGTGACAACTGGGAGAACCATTAATATGATCAAAAAGTATCTGCTTTCAACAGCCTGTGCGGTTGCTGCCGCGATTTCCGCGACTGCCGCGTCAGCGCAGGACGAAATCACGGTGGCCTATTTCCTTGAATGGCCGATGCCTTTCCAGTTCGCCAAGGCCAATGGCACCTATGAGGAAGAGATGGGTGTCAAGATCAACTGGGTGTCCTTCGATACCGGCACGGCGATGTCTGCGGCGATGGCTTCGGGCGACGTTCAGATTGCCGTAAGCCAGGGCGTGCCGCCGTTTGTGGTCGCCACCTCCGCCGGGCAGGATCTGCAGGCGGTGGACGTCGCGGTGAGCTATTCCGACAACGACAACTGCGTGGTGGCCGAAGCGCTGGAGATCGACAAGGACAGCGCTGGAGAGCTGAACGGCAAGAAGGTCGGTGTCCCGATCGGCACCGCGGCGCATTACGGCTTCCTGTCGCAGATGGCGCATTTCGGCGTTGACGTCAGCTCGATGGAAATCGTCGACATGGCCCCCGCCGATGGCGCAGCGGCCTTTGCCCAAGGCAATCTGGACATGGTCTGCGGCTGGGGCGGCGCGCTGCGGCGGATGGTGGAGCATGGCAACGTGCTGCTGACCGGTGCGGAGAAGGAAGAGCTGGGCATCCTGGTGTTTGACGTGACCAGCGCGCCAGCCGGATTCGTCGAGTCGGAAGGCGAGTTGCTCAGCAAGTTCCTGAAGGTGACCGCAGATGCCAATGCGATGTGGAATTCGGGCGATCACAAGGACGAGATGCTGCCGGTGATTGCCAAGGATGCCGGTATGGATCTGGCCGATGCTGAGGCTACCATCGCCACCTTCAGCTTCCCCTCTGCCGAAGAACAGCTGTCAGAGAAGTGGCTGGGCGGCGGCGCGCAGACCTTCATGAAGGGCGTGGCCGATATCTTTGTGAATGCGGGCAGCATCGAAGCAGCCCTGGATTCCTACGACGGGGCCGTAAACAGCGGCCCGCTGGCAGCCGCGCAGAACTGAGCCGTAGCAGCTTGAGCATGTCGAACGGCCCGGGTCCCGGGCCGTTTGCATCCAGGGTTTCTGGCGAATGCCGCAAGGCCCTAACAGGAAGGGGAGAAGATGTCGGGACTGGACATCAAGAGTGTCTCCATGCGTTTTGACCTGCCCAATGGCAGCTCGGTCCAGGCGCTGAAGGACGTTTCATTGAATTTGCAGGCGGGAGAGCTGTTGTCGGTGCTAGGGCCGTCGGGCTGCGGCAAGACCACGCTGCTGAACATTCTGGCAGGTTTCCTGGCCCCTACCGAAGGGACGGTAGAGTTGAACGGCCACGTGGTGACCGGCCCGGATGCGGAACGCGGTATGGTGTTCCAGAAGGGCGCGCTGTTTGAGTGGATGAACGTGCGCGACAACGTGGAATTCGGCCCCCGCATGAAGGGCATGGGCAAGGCGGAGCGGGAGAAGATCTCCGACCATCTGCTCGAAATCGTCGGTCTGCAGGACTTCAAGGAAAAGGCGGTTTATGAGCTGTCGGGCGGTATGCAGCAGCGTGTGGCGCTGGCCCGTTGCCTTGCGAATGAGCCGGACGTGATCCTGATGGACGAGCCGCTGGGCGCGCTGGACGCGCTGACGCGGGAGAAGATGCAAGGCCTGGTGCTGAAGCTGTGGAAGGAGACCGGCAAGACCATCATTCTGATCACGCACTCGGTGGAGGAAGCGCTGCTGCTGGGTGAGCGGCTGATCGTGATGGCGCCGCGGCCGGGCCGTATCCACCGCGAATACCAGCTGCCCTTTGCCGAGCGCGGGGTGAATGCCGATCTGCGCGACGTCAAGAAATCCGAAGGCTTTGCCGAGACCCGGGATGAGATCCTCTCGATGATCTGGGAAATGGAAGAGGAAATCATGGGCCGGACGGAGCAGGTGGCATGACAGTCCTGATTTTCTATATCGCGCTGTTTGCAGGCGCCTTTTTTCTGGTGCATCTGATCCGCCGCGGAATGCAGTCGCGCCATGATTTCACCAGCCTGAAGACCGTGACTTTCGGCGACGAAAGCGCCGTGAGCCCGGACCGGGCGGCGTCAATCATTTCGGTGCTGGTGATCTTTGTGATCTGGGCGGCGTTCACTGGCTCCAAGCTGTTTCCCCTCCATGTGCCGGGGCCGTTCAGCGGTGAAACAAGTTTTACGTACACGCTGGAAAACGCCGAAGGCAGCACCGACGATGCGGAGGTCGCGGTGCGCGTGGCCGGATTCGGCGAGGAAAGCCCCAAGTTCGAGGTGGACCCGGGCAACGGTTTCGCCAAGAACGATGCAATGGCGGCGCAGGCCGGGCGGTCCACCACCCTGATCTTCGACCGCAATGACGAGGCCAAACGCAAAGAAGGCGCCAAGGTTGTGGCCATCAACGGTGAACCGATCGGTCCAGGCACGGCTGTGGATACCGGCGATGGCACAGTGACGCTGACCGGCAAGGGTGCCATCAGTTTTACCCCCAGTGCTGGAATGCAGATGAACCCGATCTGGCTGCCGGCCCCGGAAACTGTGGTGGCGCGGTTCTTTGAAATTGCTTCCGAAGGCTATCAGAACTTCTCGCTGTGGCAGCATCTGGGCTGGTCACTGGCGCGGGTGATTGCCGGGTTCGTGACCGGTGCGCTTGTCGGTATTCCGCTGGGCTATGCGATGGGCCTGTCTGGCTGGTTCCGCGGCTGGTTCGACCCGATCGTGGAGTTCATGCGCCCCGTGCCGCCGCTGGCGCTGATCCCGCTGGTGATCATCTGGTTCGGTATTTGGGAGACTGGCAAGATCGTCCTGCTTTTCCTGGCCGCACTCTGGATCATGACCATTGCGGCGCGGGCCGGGGTGTCGGGAGTAAACATCTCCAAGATCCACGCGGCCTACTCGCTGGGCGCCTCCAAGTGGCAGATCATGCGCCATGTGATCGTGCCGAACTCGCTGCCGGAAATCTTCACCGGCGCGCGGGTGGCAATGGGGGTCTGCTGGGGCACGGTTGTGGCAGCCGAACTGGTGGCCGCACAGAAGGGCGCGGGTATGATGATCATCGCGGCGTCCAAGTTCCAGCTGACCGATATCGTGATCATGGGTATCGTGCTGATCGGCATCATCGGCTATGGCATCGACATCCTGATGCGCAAGGCTGAGAACTGGCTGGTGCCGTGGAAAGGCCGCAGCTGATCCGAGCGCTGTCAGGCAAAGAAAGCGCCCGGGGAATTTCCCGGGCGTTTTGGTTTTCAGGTGTCTGAAAGTGAAGGAAGTAACTGCGGGGAGCGCCCTCTCGTCGGGAGGGGCGGGCGCTGCCCGGCCTGTTGGCCGGGCGAAGAGTTATCCTCGGATCCGGGCAAATTCCGGGTCATAGGGAGAAGGGGCGATGACTGTTGCACCGACCAGATCGCCGCAGAGGTCGAGCTGCATGGTGCTGCCTTCCGCGGCCAGTGGTGGCTCGACAAAGGCATAGGCCAGGTTCATCCCGACCCGGTGGCCCCAGTCACCCGAGGTCACGGTGCCCACGACTCTATCTCCCTGCATCAGCGAGGCTCCGCTGTGGGCAGGGGCATGGGTGGCGTTGACTTGCAGTGTGACCAGCTTCCCGCGCGGACCCTCGGCATGGCGCTTCCGCAGCGCTTTCTTGCCAATGAAATCACCCTTCTCCAGCTTCACAAACCGCTCCAGCCCGGTCTCGAACGGATCAAACTCGGTAATCAGGTCGGCTTTCCAATGCAGGAAGCCTTTTTCCATCCGCATGGACTCGACCGCGCGGGCACCGAAGAGCCTCAGGCCATGTTTTCCCCCCGCCTTCCGCAGCGCCAGATAGGCAGCATAAAGCGAAGCGTTGGGGACATGGATCTCATACGCCAGCTCGCCGGAGAAGCTGACGCCCATCACCGTGGCAGGCGTAAAGCCTATGAAGCATTCGCGCACCGACAGCCAGGGGAAGACATCGGACGACCAGTCGCCCCGGGCGCAGGCGGAGAGCACGTCCCGCGAGCGAGGCCCGGCCAGAACCAGAATGGTCTGCTCATTGGTGAGAGAGCGGATCTGCACGTCTTCTTCTGGCCGGATGTGCTGGCTGAGCCAATCCATGTCGTGGAACTCGCTGGCGGCGGCGGAACCGTACCAGATCCGCTCGGGCCCACGGTCCGAGACCGGGAGGTTGGCCACCGTGGCCTCGCCCTTGATCATGCCGTGATGGTTCAGCAGATACCCCAGCCCCACGCGGCCCGCGCGTTTGGTGACGCTGCCGCAAAACATGCGGTCGAGGAAGCTGTGCCGGTCCGTGCCGGTGATCTCGATCCGGTTGAATCCGTTGACCTCACAAAGGCCGACGTTGTCTTGAACGTTCTTCACTTCCGTGGCGACAGTGCCGAAGGCCTCGTCGAAGTTGAAGGTAAGCGAGGGGTGGAAACCTGCCGAGGGTTTGATGTAGTCCACCCGCTCCCAGCCATTCACCACGGTGAACTCGGCGCCCTCGGTGGCTAGCACCGGTGTCAGCGGCGTTGTCTTGGCCGGACGGCCCGCCGGGCGGTGTTCGTGCGGGAAATGGAAGCGGAATTCATTCTGGTAGTCTTCAATGGCTTTCAGTGCGGTCAGTTCCGCGTTGGCGTGGGTGGTGAAGCGGCGCGGGTCGAGGCACCAAGTGTCATAGCAGGCCTCACCATGCACAATCATCTGCGCCAAGAGCCAGCCGTGGCCGCCGCCTTCGCCTAGCCCTGCGCGCAAGCCGATGGCGCAGAAGGCGTTGCGCTTGCCCGGGATCGGACCAATCAGCGGCGCGCCGTCAATGGTATAGGTAATGGGGCCGTTGACGATGGAGCGGATGCCGGTCGCGCGCAGCGCGGGCATCCTTTCGAACGCGCCCTCCAGTACGTCCATCACCCGTTCCAGGTCGTCGGGGCAAAGGGCGTTCACAAAGTTCGGGTCGATCCCGTCCATGCCCCAGGTTTTGCAATCCTGCTCGTAGAAGCCGATCAGCAGACCGTTCTTTTCCTGGCGGCAATAGTAGTCCGAGATCGGGCAGCGGATAAGCGGCATCCTGTGGCCTGCCTCGATGATGCCGGGAATGTCCTCGGTCAGAAAATACTGGTGTTCCATCGAGGCGACCGGGTGGTGCACACCCATCATCGCCCCCACCTCGTTCACCCGGTAGCCGCAGGCATTCACGACGATGTCGCAGTCGATGTCGCCATGTTCCGTGTGCACGGTCCAGGTGTCGTCCTTGTGCTGGCTTAGGGCCATGACAGGCGTGTTACGGTAAACCTCGGCACCGGCTTTACGGGCGTGATAGGCCAAGGCCTGGCACAGCTGGGCCGGGTCGATATCGCCGTCCAGCGGGTCCCAAAGGCCGCCGATCAGGTTGTCCGTGGAAATCAGCGGGTGGCGGCGGGCACATTCTTCCGCGTCGATCACCTCGAAATGCACGTCCATTCCGCGCGCCATTGAGGCAAAGTGCCGGTAGCCCTGCATCTGCGCCTCGGAATTTGCGAGCCTGATGCCGCCGTCGCCGTGGTGGTAGTTGATCGGGTATTCCGGATTTTCGGCCAGTCCCTTGTACAGCTTGATCGAGTGGGTTTTGAGACCGACCATCGTCTGGTTCATGCCGAAGTTCGTCACCTGTGCCGCGGAATGCCAGGTCGTGCCGCTTGTCAGTTCGTTGCGTTCGACCAGGACGACGTCGCTCCAGCCTTCCTGAGTAAGATGGTAGAGGGTGGAACAGCCGGCGATGCCGCCGCCGATCACCACAACCTTGGTGCGCGATTTCATGACACTGAGCCTCCAGACAGATCTGAGGCGACTAAGCGCTCAAGGGCCAGCTGCGGCAATGCGGCTGGCCGCGTTTTTCAAAAATTCGAAAATTTACTTTAATAGTTTGGGAGACACAGCCTTTCAGTTTCCAGACGGTGTCCAATGCAAGAGGCCGTGAAAAGCGGGCAAAGGCCGCAAACGTGGCTTCGGCAAAGTACAGTCCAAATCCTCTGGACCGGGATGCGTCCTAAGCTCAGGAAATCAGCTTAAAGCGATCTGACAGCCAGGGGGCGGTTTGGTGCAGCGGTTTTATTGCGTGCTCCGTGATCAGCATGCGCGTCCGGTTGTCGACCAGATCCAGTATCGAGCGGGAGCAATCCGGTGTCGAGACGATGGCAAGTGTGCGGGAGAAGCTCTTGCCGGGGAACGCAACCATCTTGAGCTTGGATTGGAACCGCTTCGCGCGGGAGAACAGCAACGGTGTGGTGATGGTCCAGCCAGCACCCGCGGCGACCATGGCCATCAGCGTCTGATTGCTAGCGCACTCAAAGCGGTGCGGCAACGGCAGCCCCATGCGGCGCAGCTGGGTCTCGATCTGCCGGGCGATGATCTGGTTGCTGGTGAACCGCAGGAAGGGCAATCCGCTTTTCCCCTCGATTACCCTCTCCAGCCCGTACTCGTTGCCCTTAGGCACCACCAAGACAAAGGGATCCCGCAACAGCGGCGTATCTTTCAGGTCGCGGTGGCGCTCGGCTGGAGTGGAGATGATGCCCAGATCCAGCTGCCGGTCGCGCAGCATGGCATGTATCGCGTGGCTGGAGGCGGTGTGATAGGAAAATTCGCAACGCGGCATGGTACCAGACAGGAACACGGCAAGCTCCGGCACAATATCGTTCTCAAAATCCTCTATGGTGCCCAGCCGCAGGTAGCTGGCATCGGATATGGTGCCGGCCGAGGCCTCCGCCTTGGCCTTACGGATCGCGTGCAGCGCATTGTCGATATTTCGAAGAAACACCTGGCCCTTGGGTGTCAGCACCATGGGGCGGCGGCTGTGGTCGAACAGCTCCACCCCTAAATGTTCTTCCAGATTGCGCAGGTGATGAGAGATGGTGCTGACCGATAGTCCCGTCTCATCAGACACCTCCTGCAGCGACCCTTTGCGGGCGGTGATCTGAAACAGTTCCAGCGCCTTGAGGCTCAGGTCCTTGCGGGCGGTTTGGCTCGGCATGGGGCTCCTTCCCGTTTAGCGGCTGCCTCATGAGGTTTCGCAGAAACTGGGAACAATGGAAGTAAAAGCTGGGCGCTGCAATTGTTTTACTCCACGGGCATCCCTTGGGGGCCGTCGGGTGGCAGCCGTGCAGCTGTGGCGTTGGCCATCTGACCGGTTTCTGGGTTCCGCTGCCTTCCGATTTGAAGAGGGAACTCCGTTGACGGGTCGCCCCGGCAAGCGCAGACTGCCGGGAGGACGGTGGACTTGAGGCCTTTGAATATGCCGCAAAATGCTGCTCATTGTTCCGAAACTGGCACCATGAAAGGTAATTTGACTGTCAATCTGGCCTTATCAGTTTTTTAAACTGTCACTGTTGGAGACTTGCTAGCCTTCGCAAGGTTTCACCGTTCATAAAAAAAAGAAAAATGAACATCAGTCCAAAGGGAGAAATTTTCAAATGACTGTAAAGGCGAATGTTTCACGCCGTGCGCTGCTGAAGGGTGCAGGCGCTGCGGCTTTGGCGGCGCCGCTTTATTCGAAAAGCGCGCTGGCGTCGTCGGGAGAAATCAACATCCTGATGTGGTCGGACTACCTGCCGCCGGAGTTCATCTCCGGCTTTGAGGCTAAGACCGGTATCAAGGTGAATTACACCGGCATCGGCTCCAATGAGGAAATCATCAACAAGATGAAGGCCACCAAGGGCCAGGGCTTCGATATCGTGTCGCCCACCAACAACCGCTCGCTGCAGTGGGGTCCGCTGGAGCTGTTGAAACCCTTTGACATGAGCAAGGTGAACATTAACGCGGTGAACCCGGCGATGGCCAAGATCGGCACCGATGCCTGGAACTTCGGCGGCGAAGGCGTGCACTGGCTGCCGCATATCTGGGGCACCGAGGGCATCGCCTACCGCACCGACAAATGGCTGCCCGCGGGCGATGCGCCGTCTTACGGCGATGTCTGGAGCGAGGAAAACGCCGGCAAGACCATGGGCCGGGCGCATTCGATGATGCTGGGCGCAGGGCTTTACATGGAAGCCTCGGGCGAGATGGAGCCAGGCTCGATCTGGGCGGCTTACGAGGACGAGGAAACCATGCGCAAGGTCTGGGGCCAGGTCACCGACTGGTGCGTGGCGCGCAAGGACCGGATCAAGCTGATCTGGAACGATGCCGACACCCAGAAGAACGGCCTGCTGAACGAGGGCGTGGTGGTCGGCCAGACCTGGGACGGCCCGCCGCTGGCGCTGAAATCCGCAGGCGAGCCGGTGCATTACCAGGCGCCGGTCGAAGGCGCGATGGCCTGGGTTGACGGCATGTCGATGCCGGTCGGCGCCCAGAACGAGGAGCAGGTCTATGCCTTCATCGACTATGCCTACCAGCAGGAGCCCGCAGGCAAGGCGATCGACAGCCACGGCTACAACTCGCCGGTGCTGGGCGCCGACAGCCACTCCGGCGACGTCTACAAGAAGAACTTCGCCGAGGCCTATCCGGGCGACAGCCTGGCCAACCTGAACCCCTGGCCGGCCGAAGCGCCCTGGTACGCCGACGTGCGCACCGAGTTCGTCAACAAGTTCAAGAGCGCCTAAGCGCTGCGCTTGAGAAAATCTGGCCTCCGGGGCACATCCGGGGGCCGTCCGCGCATCTAGCGGCGCATTCACAAAAGAACAGATACGGGAAGCAGGTCTTGCGGGGCCGGTGGCATGCCGCCGGATGGCTGCCTGTACCCTGGGGAGAAGCCAAATGAGTGCTGGGGTCGGCGTTGATCTCGAAAACCTGTGGATCCGCTTTGGCGACTTCGTCGCCGTGCGGGATGCCAATGTGAACATCAATGGGGGGGATTTCTTTTCCTTCCTGGGGCCGTCGGGCTGCGGCAAGACGACGATCCTGCGGGCGGTCTCCGGGTTCCTGGAGCCAAGCGATGGGCGCGTGCTGATCGGCGGCAATAACATGAAAGGGATCGGGCCGAACAAACGCCCGACAGCGCTGATCTTCCAGAATCTGGCGCTGTTTCCGCTGATGAAGGTTTGGGAGAACATCACCTTCTCGATGGAAATCAAGGGCGCCTCTGCCCGCGAGCGCCGCAAACGTGCGGATGAGCTGCTGGACATGATCGCGCTGCCCGGCCAGGGCGACAAGCTGCCATCGGAACTGTCGGGCGGCCAGCGCCAGCGGGTGGCGATCGCGCGCGCCCTCTGTGCAGAACCCGATGTGCTGCTGTTGGACGAGCCGTTGTCGGCCTTGGACCTGAAGCTGCGCCAGCACATGCGCACCGAGCTGCGGGAGATCCAGCAGCGGGTCGGCATTACCTTCATCTATATCACCCACGACCAGGGCGAGGCGCTGACCATGTCCGACAATATCGCAGTGATGAAGGCGGGCGTCATTGACCAGATTGCCGATGGCAAGACCATCTACAACGACCCCTCAACCGCATTCGCCGCATCTTTCGTGGGTGAAAACAACGTCTTCCGCGGCAAGATCAAGCGCGTCATGGGCAATGAGGCGCTGATCGCCACCAACCGCTCGGGCGACCTGGTGGCGCGGATCTCCACTGCGAACCAAGGCAAGATGAAAGAGGGCGATGAGGCGATGATGTTCATCCGCCCCGAGGCCTTTGCGCTGGCGCCGCAGGGCGCCGCGGGCGACCACTTCGTAACGGCCCGCGTCAACCACGAGGAGTTCGAGGGCAATGTCTTCAACATCTTCATGGAGGGCGAGGGCGGCAAGGAGCTGAAAGTCTCGATCCCCAACCTCGGCCAGTCGTTCGAGGACCACACCGGCCAGAACATCACCCTGGAATACGAGACGAACAATGCCGTCATCGTGCCCGCGGGTGAGCTGGCGGCGGAATAAGGGAGGCCTCTAGCCATGCCAAGCTTCCTAAGGGAGTTCTTCAAACGCAACGGCACCGGCATGGGCAGCCTGATGCTGGGTCTGGTCCTGTTCTGGACCATTGGCCTGATCATCCTGCCGCAGCTGTCGATGCTCGACTTTTCCTTCCGTCCCAACCTGCCGCCGCCGGAAATCGGCGGGCCCAAGGACGTCTACACGCTGGAGAATTACAAATACCTGGTCTACGGGCCGGAAGGCGGCAGCCAGGACTATAACGCGGTCGACCTCAAGGTGTTCTTCCGCACCCTGGTGGCGGCCGTCTGCGTCACCGTCTTTAACCTGATCCTGTGCTACCCGATCGCCTATTACCTGGCTCAGACCAAGGGCGACCACATCCGCATCTTCGCGCTGATGCTGATCATCCCCTACTGGATCAACGAGATCCTGCGGGCCTTTGCGCTGCGCATCATCTTCGGCGAGACCGGGGTTTTGAACAACGCCTTGGTGGGCTTGGGGATCTTCGACACACCCTTCGACTTCATTCGCAATGACATCGCGCTTTATGCGGGTCTGGGGTACGCCTACATCCTGTTGATGATCTTCCCGATCTACAATGTGATCGAAAGCCTGGACCGCAACCAGATCGAGGCGGCGCGCGACATGGGCGCCAGCTGGGCCAAGATCCACCAGCGGGTGGTGATCCCTTATGCCAAGCCGGGCATCTCCTCGGGCTGCACCATGGTGTTCATGCTGTCGGCGGGCGCGCTGGCCGCACCCCAGATCCTGGGCGGGCCGTCATCCTTGTGGTTCACCCAGCTGATCTATCAGCAGTTCAATGACAACTCAGACTGGCCGCAGGGCGCGGCCTATGCAGTGGTGCTGCTGGTCACCTGTATCCTCTTGGTGCTGGCGGTGATGCGCTTGTTCAAGGTCAACATGGGGGATATCGGCAAATGAAGAGCTTCTCCTTTATGCGCCTGAGCCTCTGGGTCTATCTGGCCATCTTCTTTGCCTATCTCTTGGGCCCGCTGGTGATCATGTCGGCGACCGCCTTCAACTCGCCCTCCTTCCCGCGGATGACCCCCTGGGAATGCCTGACGTTCGAGTGGTTTTCGGCCCTGTTCCGGGACGAACGGATCCTGAACGGCATCTGGAACTCGATCCTGGTGGGGGCGGGCACGGTGGTCTTGTCGGTGGCCATGGGTCTGGCGGGGGCGCTGATGCTGACCCAGATCTGGCCCAAGCTGCGCGCCACCTACTACACCATCATCATCGCGCCGATCCTCATTCCCGGCGTCGTGCTGGGGATCTCGACCCTGGTGTTTTGGGACCGGATCAACCGGATGCTGGGGCTTGGCGCCGACAGCTGGCTCTCGAACGGTCTGTTTCTGACCATCATCGGCCAGTCCACCTTCATCGCCAGCTACTGCATGCTGGTTCTGGTGGCCCGTCTGCAGCGCTATGACGTGGCGCTCACGGAGGCGGCGCTGGACCTCGGCGCCAGCCATGCCCAGGCCTTCCGCAAGGTGCTCTTGCCGTTCATGCGGCCCGCCATTGCCTCGGCGGCGGTGCTGGCGTTTCTCGCAAGCTTCGAGAACTACAACACCACCACCTTCACCTTCGGCGAATACCCGACGCTGACCATCGAGCTGGCCCAGAAGGTCCGCTACGGCATCACCCCCGCGATCTCGGCGCTGGCCTTCATCATCGTGGTGCTGACGGTGATTGCGGCGCTCGCCAACGAGGCCTCGATCCGCCGCAAGGAGCTGGTCGCGGCGGCGCGCAAAAAGGCCACGGTGGAAGAGCTGGAAAGCGGCAGGCTGCGGCTGCCCGGTTTCTTGAGCTCCAATGCCGCGGCGGTGGCGCTGGTGGTGGTCGCCTGCGCCACGGTGGCGGTGGTGGGCACGGCATCGGTCTACAGCCCGGCCCAATGCATCGCCGATGTGCAGGAGCAGAAGCGCCTGGAGACTGAAGAGCGCATCCAGGAGCTGCGCCGCCAGCGCGAGTTGCGCCGCCAGGAGCAGCTGGAACAGCAGGGCGAAGCGCCTGCGCCAACTGCGCCCTCGACCGGCGGCAGCTCCGGCTTCGGTGGCGTCTTTGCACCGGGCAACCTGTCGGGCAGCAGCGAAGACGGCGCAGAGACGGAGCAGGAACCGCAGGGCAATTCCTCCGGCTTCGGCAACGTCTTCGATCCAAACGCCCTGTCCGGCGGCGGCGAGGACAACTCAGGCAACTGACCTGGCAAGGAAACTAGAAAAGGCGGCCTAAGGGCCGCCTTCTTCTTTACCGGTACCAGCTGGTCTCAGGCAGCTGAGCCAGCCGGGTGGCGGTCTGCGTAATATTGTTTTCGGAAGGCCTGCGGGCTGGTCTTGTACTCGCGCTTGAACCATTCGGTCAGGCTGCTGCGCGAGCCAAAACCGGTGGCGGCGACGATCTCGGCCAGCGGCAAGGTGGTATGCAGCAACAGCTGGCGCGCCTTCTCAATCCGCAGCTTGCGGTAGGCGGCCAGCGGGCTGGTGCGGGCCTTCTGCTGGAAGCGGCGCTCCAGCTTGCGCGGTGAGACCCCGGCCTGTTGGGCGATGTCGCGGATCAAAAGCGGCTCTTCCAGGTTCTGCTGCATCAGGTCGAGGATCTTGACGATCAGCGCATCGCCCCCGGCGGTCTGGCGCAGCTGCAGGGAGACCTTGGACTGCTCCGACACAGGGCCAAAGGCGAGGCCCAGGTAGTCGCAGACCGCATCGGCAATAAAGGGGCCGCGGTCATCGCGCAGAAAGCCTGCCAGCACGCGCAAGGCGGCAAAGCTGCTGACGGCGGTGCTGATCCGGCCCGAGGTGGCGGTCAGGGTGCCAGCCGGGGCGCAGGTCAGCTGTTCCTCCGCTGCGGCGGCGGCAAAGTTTGCGTGCACGGCACTTTCAACCGCTGCATTGATCCCGGTATTGGGCAGCAGGAAAATGGCGCTGCCGGCAAACAGGCAGCGCTGCGCCTGGCGGCAGATCCGCTGCAGGCTGGCCTTTTCACCGGAATTCAAGGGCCAGCGGCTGGCAATGCCGCCGAGGAAAATCACCGTCTGCGGCTTCCATCCGGCGGGAACCGCGCGCATCTGCGAACTGAGGTTGCGCACGGCGGTGCGGTAGCCGCTGTCGGGGAACAGGTCGTTGGCGGCGCGGAACACTTCGCAGATCATCTGAGCCGCGGCGGGGGGCTCCGACTGCGGCAGAATGATTTCGACGTCGTGGAGGCGGGCCTGTGCCGCGCTGTCAGCGGATCGCCGGGACGCTGGCACGGTCAGCGGTTCGAGACGGGACATCATTCTCTCCTCTGAGCGGGTCATGCGGGGATGCAGCGCCATGGGGGCTGCAGGGGTGCCCCGCCGGGCAGGCCGGCGGGGCGGGAGGCCTGAGGGATCAGGCTTCGCTTTCTTCGTAGTCCGACATCGGCGGGCAGGTGCAGACCAGGTGACGGTCGCCATAGGCGTTGTCGACCCGGTTCACCACCGGCCAGTACTTGTCGACGCCGAGGTTGCCCGGCGGGAAGCAGGCCTGTTCGCGGCTGTAGGGGCGGTCCCATTCGCCCACCAGGTCGCGCACCGTGTGCGGCGCGTGCTTGAGCGGGTTGTTCTCGGGATCGATCTTGCCGTCGATGATGTCCTGCGCCTCCGAACGGATCGACAGCATGGCGTCGCAGAAGCGGTCCAGCTCATCCTTGGGTTCGGATTCGGTCGGCTCCACCATCAGCGTGCCCGCCACCGGCCAGGACATGGTCGGGGCGTGGAAGCCCGAGTCGACCAGACGCTTGGCGATGTCGTCCACGGTGACGTTGCCTTCCTCCGCCAGCGGACGGGTGTCGAGGATGCACTCATGCGCAACCCGGCCCGTTTCCGAGGTGTAGAGGATCTTGTAGGCCTCTTTCAGGCGCGCCGCGATGTAGTTGGCGTTCAGGATCGCCACGCGGGTCGCCTGGGTCAGGCCCTCGCCGCCCATCAGCAGGCAGTAGGCCCAGCTGACCGGCAGGATCGAAGGCGAGCCGAACGGAGCAGCCGAGACCGGACCCACGGCGGTGCCGTATTCCGGGTGGCCCGGCAGGTGCTCTGCCAGATGCGCCTTGACGCCGATCGGACCCATGCCGGGGCCGCCGCCGCCGTGCGGAATGCAGAAGGTCTTGTGCAGGTTCAGGTGGCTGACGTCGCCGCCGATGTCACCCGGACGCGACAGGCCCACCATGGCGTTCATGTTGGCGCCGTCGATGTACACCTGGCCGCCGTGCTCATGGGTGATGTCGCACACTTCCTGCACGGTAGTCTCGAACACGCCGTGGGTGGACGGATAGGTGATCATGCAGCCTGCAAGGTGGTCAGAGTGCTTCTCTGCCTTCTCGCGGAAGTCGGCCAGGTCGATGTTGCCTTTGTCGTCCGCTTTGATCGGAACCACTTTCCAGCCCACCATCTGCGCCGATGCCGGGTTGGTGCCGTGCGCGGAGGTCGGGATCAAGCAGACGTTGCGGTGACCTTCGCCGCGGGCGGTGTGGTAGTTGCGGATCGTCAGAAGGCCCGCGTATTCGCCCTGCGCGCCGGAGTTCGGCTGCTGGGAAATCGCGTCATAGCCGGTGATCTGGCACAGCTTGTCGTTCAGATCGGCGATCATCTGGTGGTAGCCCTGCGCCTGATCTTCCGGGCAGAAGGGGTGCAGGTTGCCGAATTCCGGCCAGGTGACCGGGATCATCTCGATGGTCGCGTTCAGCTTCATGGTGCAGGACCCCAGCGGGATCATCGCACGGTCCAGCGCCAGGTCGCGGTCGGCCAGCCGGCGCATGTAGCGGGTGATCTCTGCCTCGGCCCGGTTCTTGTGGAAGATCGGGTGGGTCAGATATTCGCTTTCACGCAGCGCGTAGTCGGGCAGGCGGTAGGCGCGGTTCTTGACGCTGTCGTCCTTCTTTTCGATTCCGAAGGCACCCCAAACAGCTTCGATGGTCTCAGCGCGGGTCTGTTCGTCCAGCGAGATGCCGATACGGTCTTCGCCCACCTTGCGCAGGTTGACGCCGCGGGCAACAGCCGCTTCCATCACTGTTTTCTGCAGCGGGCCGACCTCGACGGTGATGGTGTCGAAGAACACTTCCGGCTCCACCTTGAAGCCGTGCTCCTCCAGACCCGCGGCCAGGCGCGAGGTCTTGCGGTGCACCGACTGGGCGATCGCCTTGATGCCGTCGGGGCCGTGGTAGACCGCATACATCGACGCGATAACGGCCAGCAGCGCCTGCGCGGTGCAGACGTTGGAGTTGGCTTTCTCGCGGCGGATGTGCTGTTCGCGGGTCTGCAGCGCCAGGCGGTAGGCCTTGTTGCCGCGGGCATCAACCGACACGCCGATGATGCGGCCGGGCATGGCGCGCTTCAGCTTGTCGGTGGTTGCCATATAGGCTGCGTGCGGGCCGCCATAGCCCATCGGAACGCCAAAGCGCTGGGTGGAGCCGATGGCAATGTCCGCGCCCATTTCGCCGGGCGACTTCAGCAGCGCCAGCGCCAGGATGTCGGCGGCCACAACGGCGATGCCCTTGTGCTCGTGGATGGCTTCGATTTCCTTGGTGAAATCGCGCACATGCCCGTAGGTGCCGGGATACTGGAAGATTGCGCCAAAGACTGCGCCCGGGTCCAGTTCGTCCGGATCGGCAACCACAACGTCGATGCCCAAGGGCTCGGCGCGGGTCTGAATCACGGCGACGGTCTGCGGGTGGCAGTTCTTGTCGACGAAGAAGGCTGCGTTGTTCGCCTTGGAGCGCGAGCCGCGGTGCGCCATTGCCATGGCTTCGGCAGCGGCGGTTGCTTCGTCCAGGAGTGACGCGTTTGCGATGTCCAGGCCGGTCAGGTCGCTGACCATGGTCTGGAAGTTCAGGAGCGCCTCAAGACGGCCCTGGGAGATTTCCGGCTGATAGGGGGTATAGGCGGTGTACCAGGCCGGGTTTTCCAGGATGTTGCGCAGGATCGGCGCCGGCGTGGTGGTGCCATAGTAGCCCTGGCCGATCAGCGAGGTCAGCACCTTGTTCTTGCTTGCCACCTGCTTCATGTGGAAAAGCGCATCGCGCTCGGTCATCGCCGGGCCCCAGTCCAGCGCCTCTTTCTGGCGGATGGCTGGCGGCACGGTGGCGTCGATCAGCTCGTCTAGGGTTTTGAAGCCGATCACCTGCAGCATGTCGGCCATTTCGCGCGGCGAGGGGCCGATGTGGCGCCGGTTGGCGAAGTCGTAGGCTTCGTAATCGGTAAGTTTGAAGGCCATTTAAAGCGCTCCTGTATGAAGGTCACGCCCGGCCGGGACTGCGGGAGCCTCCGGCGGGGATATTTTTAGCCAGATGAAGAGCGGATCCGGGCGGGTTGCGGCGGATCCGCCAGGGCATTCAGCCGATCAGGGCCTTGTAGCCGTCCAGATCCATCAGATCGTCCAGCTGGGAGGCGTCGGAGATCTTGATCTTGTAAATCCAGGCATCGCCTTCCGGGCTTTCGTTCAGGGCGCCGGGATTGTCGGCCAGGGTTTCGTTCACCTCGACCACTTCGCCGTCCAGCGGCGCGTAGATTTCAGAGGCGGCCTTCACCGACTCGATGACGCCGATCTCGCCGCCCTTTTCGAATTCTTCACCGGCTTCGCGCTGCTCGACAAAGACAACTTCGCCCAGCTGGTCGGCGGCGTGCTGGGTAATGCCCAGGGTTGCCACGTCGCCTTCGACGGTGATCCATTCATGCTCTTCAGAGTAATAGGTGGCCATGTTGACTCTCCTGATGATGTCTTAGCGTTTGTAGTTCTGAGTGACGAAGGGCAGGGCAACGATTTCAGCCGGCTGCGCCTTGCCGCGGATAATGAGGTTCACCTTGGTGCCCGGCTGGGCATGGTCTGCCGCAACATATCCCATGGCGACCGGGCCGCCGACGGTGGGGCCGAAGCTGCCCGAGGTGATGGTGCCGAGAGTATCGCCGCCTTCGCTTTGGACTTCCACACCCTGGCGGGCGGGGGCACGGCCTTCGGGCTTGATGCCGACCAGTTTCTTCGACGGGCCCTCGGCCAGTTCCTTCTGGATGCGGGCGGCACCGGGGAAGCCGCCCTCTTCCTTGCGGCGCTTCTGGATCGCCCAGGAGAGCGACGCCTCAATCGGCGAGGTCGACTGGTCGATGTCGTTGCCATAGAGGCAGAGGCCGGCTTCGAGGCGCAGGGAGTCGCGGGCGCCGAGGCCTGCGGGCTCGCAGTCTTCATGGACCAGGAACAGTTTGGAAATGCGGATAGCATCGGCTTCCGGGATCGAGATTTCGTAGCCGTCTTCGCCGGTGTAGCCGAGGCGCGAGATGCGGCATTCGACGCCGTCGATGTCCGCCACGGTGGTTTCCATGAACTTCAGGTCACGGGCGGCGGGGCACAGATTGCCCACAACGTCCTCAGCCTTGGGGCCTTGCACGGCAACCAGCGCGCGGTCGAAGATCTCGGTCACTTCGACGCCGTCCAGATTGGCCTGCATATGCGGGATGTCCTGGTGGCGCAGCGCCGCATTCACCACGACAAAGTAGTGGTCGCCGGCGTTGGAGACGATCAGGTCGTCCATGATGCCGCCGTCTTCGTTGGTGAAGAAGCCGTAGCGCGCCTTGCCTTCCTTCAGGGTGGCATAGGCCTGCGGGCAGAGCGTTTCCAGCTTCTCGCCCACGTTCTCGCCGCGCAGGATCACTTGGCCCATGTGGGAGACGTCAAACAGCGCGGCCTTCTCGCGGCACTGCTTGTGCTCGCCCATGATGCCCATGGGGTACTGGACCGGCATTTCCCAGCCGGCGAAGTCGACCATCTTGCCGCCAAGCTCGACGTGCAGGTCATAAAGCGGGGTGCGTTTGGGTGCGTCGGTCATCCTGTGCAGCCTTTGAATTACTAGGGTTTCGGGGTGGAGGAGGGCACAGGGCGCGCCCTCCCGGAGAGCTTATTCCGCAGGGTGGCGGGCTTCTTCCGATTTGCCGCCGGTGGCAAAGAACTCTTTCGTCACCTTGAAGACGATCGGGCTCAGCAGGGCCAGTGCAATCAGGTTCGGGATGGCCATCATCGCGTTCAGCGTGTCAGCCAGCAGCCAGATAAAGCCCAGGTCAGCGGTGGCGCCAAAGTAGATCGCGACGATCCACAGGATGCGGTAGGGCAGCATTACCTTCACACCGAACAGGAACTCCATGCACTTCTCGCCATAATAGGACCAACCGAGGATCGTGGTGAAGGCAAAGATCGACAGTGCGATGGCGATCAGGTAGCCGCCGAAGCCGGGCAGCGAGGTCTCAAATGCCAGTGAGGTCAGCGCCGCACCGGATTCACCCGAGGTCCAGGCGCCGGAGGCGATGATCGCCAGGCCGGTGATCGAGCAGACGATGATGGTGTCGATGAAGGTGCCGAGCATTGCGATCAGGCCCTGGTTGACCGGACCTTTGGTCTCAGCCGCCGCGTGAGCGATCGGGGCGGAGCCGAGGCCTGCTTCGTTGGAGAACACGCCGCGGGCCACACCAAAGCGGATCGCCGCCCAGACCGCCGCACCGGCAAAGCCGCCTTCGGCTGCCGAGGGGGTGAAGGCATGGGTGAAGACCAAGCTGAAAGCGGTGCCGATGGCGTCCGCGTTGACAACCAGAACGATGAGGCCTGCGATGATGTAGCTGACCGCCATGAACGGAACCAGCTTGCCTGCCACCGCGCCGATGCGGGTGATGCCACCCAGGATCACGGCGCCGGTCAGCACCATCAGCACGATGCCGGTGATGGAGGTGTTGAAGCCGAAGTTGGTTTCCAGAACCTGCGCCACGCCGTTGGCCTGCACGCCGTTGCCGATCCCGAAGGCGGCGATGGAGCCGAACACGGCAAAGGCCACGCCCAGCCAGGCCCATTTCGCGCCGAGGCCGTTCTTGATGTAATACATCGGGCCGCCGACATAGTTGCCTTCTTCGTCACGCTCGCGGAATTTCACCGCGCAGACGGCTTCGGAATATTTGGTGGCCATGCCGACCAGCGCGGTCATCCACATCCAGAACAGCGCGCCGGGGCCGCCGAGGAACACGGCGGTGGCGACGCCTGCGATGTTGCCGGTGCCGATGGTCGCCGAAAGGGCGGTCATCAGCGCGTTGAAGGGGGTGATCTGGCCTTCGCCGGTGCCTTCACGGCCCTTGAACATCAGGCCAAAGCCCATGCCCAGTTTCCGGATCGGCATGAACTTCAGGCCGACCTGAAGGAAGAAGCCGACGCCGAGAATGAGGACCAGCATCATCGGCCCCCAAACCACGCCGTTTACGGCTCCTACAATTGAATTTAACGCTTCCATGGGTCTCCTCCCGCTTGCGTTAAGGTTAAATGCCCTTTGCCAAGGCCATCTGACGGGCCTTTTTCAGGGCGGCAAAATCTTCATCCGCGTGGAACGAAGAGCGGGTCAGCGGTGTCGCTGACACATGCAAAAATCCCTTGGAGCGCGCGATCTGTTCCAGCTGCGCGAACTCGTCTGGCGACCAGAAACGGTCGATCGGATGGTGTTTGGGGGTGGGCTGCAGGTACTGGCCCACGGTCAGGAAATCGACCTGAGCAGCGCGCAAGTCATCCATCACCTGGCGCACGTCCTCCAGCGTCTCGCCCAGGCCGACCATGATGCCGGACTTGGTGAACAGCTGCGGGTTGGCGCGCTTGGCATCATCCAGCAGCCGCAGCGAGGTGTAATAGCGCGCACCGGGGCGCACACGGGGATAGAGGCGCGGCACGGTTTCCAGGTTGTGGTTGAACACATCCGGCGCCGCCGCAAACACTGCCTGCGCCGCTTCGCCCTTGCCCAGGAAATCCGGGGTTAGAACCTCGATGGTGGTGCCGGGGTTCTGGTGGCGGGTGGCACGGATGGTCTGGGCGATATGCTCCGCCCCGCCGTCTGCCAGGTCGTCCCGGTCGACGGAGGTGATCACCACATGGCGCAGGCCCAGCTTCTTGACCGCCGCCGCAACCCGCCCCGGCTCAAACGCATCCAGCGTGTCCGGCTTGCCGGTGGTCACGTTGCAGAAGGAACAGCCGCGGGTGCAAACCTCGCCCATGATCATCATGGTGGCGTGGCGCTTGGACCAGCACTCGCCGATGTTGGGGCAGGCGGCCTCCTCGCAGACGGTGGCCAGATTGTGCTCCCGCATCAGCTTGCGGGTGTCGTAATACTCCGCGCTTTCGATCTTCTTTTTGCGGATCCATTTCGGTTTGCGCGGGATGGCGCTGGCGGCCTTGTGGGCCTTTTCCGGATGGCGGGGACGCAGCTGGATTGTCATCTGACAATTTCCTCCAGATCAGGTGTGAATTGCGCGGCCAAGCGCGTCGAGGCAGGCTTCCTTCACCGCCTCGCCCATCGCCGGGTGGGCGTGGCAGGTGCGGGCAACCTCTTCGACGGTGGCACCCTTGGTCATCGCCAGCACCAGTTCGGCAATCAAATCGCCGCCATGCGCACCGCAAATATGCGCGCCAAGGATCATGCCCTCGGGGCTGGCCAAGACCTTCACCGCACCGTCGGTCTCGCCGGTGGAGCGGGCGCGGGAGTTGGCTATGAAGGCAAACTTGCCGGTGATGTACTCGGTGCCGGCCTCTTTCAGCGCTTCCTCGGTCTGGCCGACGGAGGCAACTTCCGGGTCGGTGTAAACCACGCCCGGCACGGTGTTGTAATCCACATGGCCGTGCTCGCCCGCCATGATTTCCACACAGGCAACGCCGTCTTCTTCTGCCTTGTGGGCCAGCATCGGGCCGGGCACGCAATCGCCGATGGCATAGATCCCCGGGACGGAGGTGGAGAAGCGCTCGTCCACCTCGATGAAGCCTCGGGTGTTGATGGACACACCCAAGCTTTCCAGGCCCAGACCGCGGGTCACCGGGCGGCGGCCGATGGCGACCAGCACCTTGTCCGCCTCAATCTGCTCTTCCTTGTCCTTGCCCACGCGGTCCAGAGTCAGGGTCAGGCCGTTTTCACCCTTTTCGACGGTCTTCAGCGCCCGGGCCAGCTGAAATTTCAGTCCGCGCTTGCTCAGCGCCCGCTGGGACAGCTTGGCGATCTCGCCGTCAATGCCGGGCAGGATGCGGTCGAGGTATTCCACAATCGTCACCTTGGAGCCGAGGCGTGACCAGACCTGCCCGAGTTCCAGCCCGATCACGCCGGCGCCGATCACCACCAGATGCTCTGGCGCGGCATCGAGGGCCAGCGCACCGGTGCTGCTCAGCACGTCCACCTCGTCGATCTCCACGCCGGGGAGGGGGCTGGGTTCCGATCCGGTGGCAATCAGAATGTTTTTGGCGGAGTAGGTGTCCTCGCCGACCTGTACCTGGCCGGGCGCTGGAATGCTGGCCCAGCCTTCGATGTGGTCGACGCCGTTCTTCTTGAACAGGAAGGCGATGCCTTTGGTCAGGTCGCCGACAATCTTGTCCTTGCGCGCCATCAGCGCACCCAGGTCCAGGCTGGCGCCCTCGACGGCGATGCCATGTGCGGCCAGGTGCGACAGCTCGGCATATTTGCCGGAGGACGTCAGCAGCGCCTTGGAGGGGATGCAGCCGACGTTGAGACAGGTGCCGCCCAGCGAGCCGCGGCCTTCGACGCAGGCCACCTTCATGCCCAGCTGCGCCGCGCGGATTGCTGCGACATAACCGCCCGGCCCAGCCCCGATCACAATCAGATCATATGCGCTCATGTGGTTTCTCCTCCGAAAAGCGGTCCAGGACCGGCACGTATGCTGCCGTATACGACGTTTCGTCTCCTATAGGAAACTTTTTCCCTCTTGCAAACAAAAAGTGCAGTCACGGAAATTTTGACCCGCGAATACATCAAAGCTAAGCTGTTTTCGGATCAGGAGAATTCGCAGAAATGGAACCAATTCCCTTAGAAGAAACAGGACTGGGCCCCGAGGCCATGGAGGCTCCGGACGGGGAAGTCCTGGGGAAAATGATTCGCGACGCCCGTAAGGAGAAGGGGCTGACGCTGGAGGAGGCGGCCAAGGCTGCGGCCATCGGGCGCTCGACTTTGTCGAAGATCGAGAACAACCAGACCCGCCCCAGTTTCGAGATTATCCGCCGCCTGATGCAAACGTTGGAACTGGAAACCCCGCAGCTGTTCCTGCAGTCCGGGCAAAGCGGTGTTACCGGGCGGCGGGACTTCACCCGCACCGGCGAGGGCGAGCACAAGGAAACCACCACCTATGACCATGAGCTGCTGTGCAGCGAGCTGACCAGCAAACGCATGGTGCCCTACATCAGCACCATCAAAGCACGTGATGTCACTGAGTTCGACAATTGGGTGCGCCACCAGGGCGAGGAGTTCATGTTTGTGCTGAGCGGCGAGGTGATCCTTTATACTGAGCATTACCGGCCGCTGCGCATGGGACCCGGCGACTCGGTCTATTACGACAGCGGCATGGGCCATGGCTGCGTGTCGGTCAGCAAGGACGACGCCAAGGTGCTGTGGGTGTCGCTGGAAGTGTGACGGGGATGCCGCCCGCCGCGCTGCAGATTCGGGCGGCCGCCTAACCTGCTTTTCCGTGCAGGCCGCTTGGCATACACCTGCTGTATAGGAGGCGCGCTGCCATGAAACTGGACCCGGTTGATATCTCGAAAACGGCCTCGGCCTCGGCAGTTGTGTTCGAAGCGCTGCGCAAGGCCATTGTCGAGGGGCGGCTGGCGGAAGGTGAGCCGCTCCGTCAGGACGAGATCGCGCGCCATTTCAAGACCAGCAGGCTGCCCGTGCGTGAAGCGATCAACCGGCTGGAGGAGCACGGCCTGGTCCGGACCCAGCGGTTCAAAGGGGCCGTAGTCGCGGGCCTGTCGGCGGATGAGGCCGCCGAGATATTCGAATTCCGTGCGCTGCTGGAACCGGAGATCATCCGCGATGCAGTGCCGCGGATGTCGCAGGAGCTGCTGGCACAGGCGCGCGCCGATTTTGCCGCTTTCGATGCCTCAAAAAACCCGATGGAATGGGGGGTGCTGAACCGGGCGTTCCATGACGGATTGTACAGTGCCAGCAGGCTGGCCTTTTTCCGCGAAGCGGCCAATGGCGCGATGGACCGGATCGACCGCTATATCCGGGCGCAGCTGGTGATGAGCAACGGCATGGAGCGTGCCGGCCGCGAGCATCTTGCCATCCTGGAGGCCTGCGAGGCGGGTGATGCCCGGCTGGCCTCCGACCTGACCAGAGCGCATATCCTGGAAGCCAAAGCCTCATTACTGGCGCATTTCCCGGTACTGACGGGCGCCTGACAACCGCGGGGCACCGGGCCTGCTCTGCCCTGACGCGGGGGGGGAGGACGGACCGGGGCTGGTCTCCCTGCACGCCTGCTGCCGCAAGACGGGAAACATCGTCAGGCTGATTTTTGCGTCTGGCTGTTTTCAAGGCTGACGACAAACCGGATTGTCGTGCCGGAATCCGCATGCGGGTCGCACCAGATTGTCCCATTGTGGCGTTTGGCGATTTTGGCGCAGGTCGCCAGTCCAAGCCCGGTGCCAGGCTGCGTGCTGCCGCGCTGCAGCCGCTTGAAGGGCTCAAAAATCTTTTCCCTGTACTCCGGCGGAACCCCAATGCCGTTGTCCGCTACAGAGATCATCACGCCTGAGCCCGCGGGCTCGGCGGACACCGAAATCTCGGGTGTTCGCCCGCCACTATACTTGATCGCGTTGCCAATCAGGTTCTGCAGCAGCTGAACGATATCGGGAGGAAAGCAAAAGACGCTCAGGCCGCCGGACTGCCATTCGATACGGGCGCCGGACTCCGCAAGGTCCTGCGCCAAAACGGCACGCAAGCTGTCGAACAGGCTCTCGACAGTGACTTGCTCGGCGGTCCCAGTGCTGTGCGGGTTGATGTGGCTTGCCAGCCGTTCAATCAGTTCGGAGGTCTTGCGGACGGATTTCTTCATCAGCTCCAGCTGCCGGGTCACTTCATCGAATTCGCCATCCTGGTAATCCTCCTCAATCTGGTCGCTGAGAAATTTGATCGCCCTGAGCGGCGCCCGCATGTCATGCACCAGCACATCGGAAAACAAGCGCAGTTCATTTTGCTGTTCCTGGATCCGCCAGCGCATTTCAGCGACCTTCAGCCCGTTTGCAATCATCCGTTGCAGGGCTTCGGCGGTGATGGCGGATTTGGGAATATAGTCGCTGGCCCCGGCCAAAATGACGCTCTTGGCGATCTCTTCGTCGCCTTGGCCGGTGGTCATGAACAGAACCGCCCGCGGCCAGCTGCCGGTTAGCTGCGCGATAAGGTCTAGCCCGGTTCCGTCCGGCAGGAGATAGTCCAGAATGATCACGTCAACTGGCAGGCCAGCTTGAGATAAGGCGCTTTTCCCGCTGTCCGCCTCGGCCACCTTGGCGTCGGGGTGCAACTGCAGCAAAAGCCTGCGCACCAGTTTCCGGTCGCCTGCGTCATCATCAATGATCAGGATGCTGAGAGCCGTCATCGGATACCTTTCTGATGTGTATTTCGGGCAATTCAACGATGCGCCAATAGTGATCGAGCGTGGCCATGAGATCGACAAACATGTCGCCGGCATTGGACTTGAGAATGTAGCCGGCCACGTTGTTTGCGTAGGCTGCAGAGATATCCCTTTGGTCTTCCGATGTTGTCAGCACGATGAACAGGATCTTGCGCAGAACAGGATCAGCGCGGATTTCCTCCAACAGTTCTATGCCGCTTTTCCGGGGCATATTGATGTCGCTCAGCACGACGAAGCTGGGCGGCGGCACCTGACTCATCTCGCCCCGCAGAAAGGCCAAGGCCTCGACGCCATCGGTAAAACGCTGAATCGGATTGGCGATCCTTGCCCGGCTGAAAGCGCGGCGAAGGGCCTTGGCGTCGCCGTCATCATCCTCGACAAGAACGATGTTCAGGGCAGGGCGGCTGGCGGCTCGCGTGTCGGGTGTCATGCTGCTTTTTCCTTGTTCCGGAAAGGCCAGCGGCCGGGGCGGGCGGAACCGGGTTCCACTGGACCGGCGGACTGCAATGCAGCCACACCACAAGCAAGCTTTCGCGTTTTCCCGCGATGGCAGTCCTGTGGCGCAGCCTGCAGAGAAGGCCCTTGGCCATGGGGGCCGGAAGGCTTGGAGATTCGCGGGAAGGATTTGCTCCGGAGCTCCGGTCCCGCCGGCAAATTCGGCTGGCCGTTACTGCAGCAAATTGGGGGATACTTTGGCGGTAAACTCCCGGGTGTCGTCGATCACGCTGTCCAGGTCATCCATGAACACAACCAGATCCTTGCAACTGCGTTCCAGCATTGAGACATCTGACAAAATGGGGGGCGGCAGGCTGCCATCCTGACGCGCCTGCGACTTGATCACGCGCACCCCGGCGAGCGTTCTGCTCAAAAGCAGCCGGAGATCGGGGCCGCAGCCGACGATGAAACGCTGGAAAATCCGCCTCAGCTCCTTTTCTGAAGCGCGTGCGCTCGACAATTGCCCGTAAAGCGCCCGGCGCTCAAGCGCAGAGGCGATGGATTTCATCAGGGAATCCGTTGTCAGCTCATCCTTGACAATATAGTCCGCGCAGCCCCGGCGCATGGCCTCGACAGCGATATGATAGTTGGTTGCGCTTGTGAGCATTATCGGAACAGCCTGAACCTGATCTTCGTGAGACACCAGCAGTCTCAAAGCATCCAGCCCTGTTTCCATGCCCAGGTTATGATCGAGGAACACCAGATCAAACTGTTCGTCGTCCAGACGCTGGCGCATTTCTTCCAAGGTCGCGGCCTCGTGGAATTCGGCCGTCATCCCGGCCTTACGGCACAGCTTATTCAGACGCAGCCTGTCGATCTCATCGTCGTCGACGGAGAGGATGTTCAAATTGACCGGCTGCAGAACCGGCGGGGCACCCCTGTTGGAGAACTGAGTATTGCTCATTCTGTTACCTTTTAAACTACGCTGCACCGGGAGCGGCTGTCCCGGCGCTCACTTTAGGTGGATTTGCTGTCAGTCGATTTCACGCATGGGGTCATTATCTTGAGGTATTTGATTAAGGAAAACTAAGCGCTGGATACGGCAGCCGGGATTTTACGTTAAGGAAACGTTGGGCAAATACTATTTGCGGAACCCTTGCGCTTCATGGTGCCGGGCGGGCAGCCTGGAGCGCTTGGGCTGGCGCATATTCTGAATGGCCTTTGCCGGATCGCGCGCCCTGAAAGCGCTGAGCGGGCCGGGACCCATCAACTTTCCGTGGCAGAGAGGCTGGACGCAGCACAGTTTAGCTGCGAAGGCGCTGCGGCAGAGCCGTGGCTTCCGCGCGCTCCATTGTCATGGCTTAGTCCGGGGCGCCATTACGGAAAGGAAGCGGCGTGAAACCCTGCTGCTGAGACCAAGCGGAACCGGGGAAAGTAATCCGCGTCATGCGCCGTCAGAGACAGTGTTTTACGGCCCGGAAACGCAGTCTGGCGGCTCGAGCAGGGGGCGGATGATGCGCTGCGGTAATTGATCCGCGGCGAACATGCGGCCGCCCCTTGCCGCTTGGGTTTCCAGTCAGTCAGGATGCCGGAAAGCCGTCAGGTCGAGAACCGCCGCTTCAGCCTTGCCAGGAGGCGGCGGCCGGCTCCGCGCCTTGTGCCCTGGCTTGGCTCAGAAGTCCTGCCATTTGCCTGCCCCGCCGGTACCTGTTGCTGCAGGGCGAAGGGGCTCTTCGTTCCAGAGTTCATCCGCCACCTCATGCACAACCGCACCTGACTTGGGCACACCGTGCTGGTCTGGGCGGGATGCAGTCTGCCCTTCAATCGTGAAATGCGACACAAGCTCTGCCAGCTTGGCAGCATCCGTGTTCAGCATGTGGCCTGCCGCGGTGGCCTCCTCCACCATGGCAGCGTTCTGCTGTGTCACCTGGTCGAGCTGGGTCACGCCTGTGTTGATTTCGGCCAGCCCTGTGGACTGCTCTGCGGCGCCCTCGGCAATGCCGGAGACCAGCTGCGAGATATGGGTGACCCGTTCGACGATGCTTTGCAGCGCCTCGCCGGCCTTGCCGACCAGATCCACCCCGCGCTCCACCTGTTTGGAGCTGTCGCCGATCAGGGTCTTGATCTCCATTGCCGCATCCGAGGAACGCTGCGCCAGCGCCCGCACTTCGCTTGCGACCACGGCAAAGCCCTTGCCGGCCTCGCCTGCCCGTGCGGCTTCAACCCCGGCGTTCAGCGCCAGCAGGTTGGTCTGGAAGGCGATGTCGTCGATCACCGAGATGATCTGGCTGATGTGGTTCGAGCTCTGCTCAATCTCGGTCATGGCCGACACCGCGCTCTGCACCACCTCGCGGTTGTTCTCCGCTTCGGTGCGCGCCTCAGCCATGGTGGCCTCAACACTGCGGGCGCCTTCAGCCGCGGATTTCACCGATGCGGTCAGCTCATCCAGCGCCGCGGCGGTCTCCTCCAGCGTGGCAGCCTGGCTTTCGGTGCGGTGCGAGAGGTCGTCGGAGGCCTGGCTGATCTCGGCGGCACCGTTGCGGATACTGCC
>NZ_CEYXRG010000018.1:0-93950 GCF_982940295.1 Leisingera sp. | reverse complement strand
CCCGCGCCGCCGCGGTTCAGCCATTCGGCGGCGGACCGTGTGATGCGGCAGCTGCGGCTGTCGCAGCCTGCCATCATGATCCTGCGCAGCCTGCTGCGCTGGCCCGTGCGCAGCGCGATGACCGGGCTGGGACTGGCGCTGGCGGTGGCCTCGGTGGTGGCGTCGTCCTTCTTTGCCGATGCGCTGGACGAGATCATGGACACGGCATTCTACCAGAGCAACCGGCAGGATGCGGTGGTGATGTTTACCGAGGACCAGCCGGAAAGCGTGCTGGAGGAGATCCGTGCCCTGCCCGGTGTCCTGCAGGCGGAGGGGCAGCAGTACGCGGCGGCCATCCTGCGGCACGGGCCGCGGATGAAGCGGGTCACCATCGAGGCGCGGGTGCCGGACCCGGACCTGAGCCGGGTGGTGGCCAGCGATGGCAGCGTCGCCAATGCAGGTCCTGGCGGCATCCTGCTGAGCGAGCGGCTGGCAGAGCAGCTGGGCGCGGTGCCGGGAACGGTGGTGGAAGTGCAGTTCACCAGCGGGCGGCGCGAGACCCGGCAGCTGCCGGTGACCGGCACGGTCAAGCAGTATTTCGGGCTGGGCGCCTATATGGATCATGCCAGCCTGAACGCGCTGTTCCGGCAGGCGCCGCAGTATTCCGCCGCCAGCATTGCCATCGACCCCAGCCGGCAGGACGCGCTGTTCACCCGCCTCAAGGCGCTGCCCGCAGTGGCCGGGGTGCCAGTGATGACTGACATGCGCCGGTCGTTCCGGGAGGTCATTGCGCAGCAGGTGATTGTGATGAACACGGTCTACATCACCATTGCGGTGCTGATCACCATCGGCGTGGCCTACAACGGCGCCCGCATCCAGCTGTCGGAGCGCGCCCGCGAGCTGGCCAGCCTGCGCATCCTGGGATTTTCGCGCCGTGAGGTTTCTTTCATTCTGGCGGGGGAGATGATGCTGCTGGCGCTCTTGGCGCAGCCGCCGGGCTGGCTGATCGGTGCGGCGATCGCGCGGCTGGCGGTGGAGAACTTTTCCAGCGATGTCTACACCATCCCGCTGGTGCTGGAGCCTGCGGCCTTTGCCTCCGCCAGCCTGATCGTGCTGGCGGCGGCGCTGTGCTCGGTGCTGATCGTGCGGCGGCGGCTGGACCGGATGGACCTTGTGGCGGTGATGAAGACCAGGGAGTGAGAGATGTTTCCGAACCTGCGCAGCTTGCTTCTGTACCTGACCGGCGGCGGTGTGCTGGCGGCGCTGCTCTATGTGGCGCTGCGGGAGGAGCCGGTGGCGGTGGATCTGCATGAGGTGAAGCGCGGCAGGATGGAGATCACCATTGATGCCGATGGCGAGGCCCGGGTCCGCGACCTGTTTGAGGTGGCGGCGCCGATTGCCGGTACCGCGCGCCGCTCGCCGGTGCGGGCGGGGGACCGGGTGACGGCGGGCGAAACCCTGGTCGCGATTGTCGAGCCTGCCCGGCCGCATCTCCTGGATGCGCGCACCCGGGCGCAGGCGCAGGCGACTTTGCAGGAGGCGCAGGCGGCGCTGCATGTGGCGCGCGCCGATCTTCAGAAGGCCATCGAAGACCGCATCCTGGCGCAGAGCCAGTTTGACCGGGTGAAGGCGCTGGCGGAGCGCAATGTCGCCTCGCTGACGCGGCTGGAGGATGCGACCCAGCGGCTGGCGGTGGCCATCGCTGGGGAGGAGGCGGCCGGCGCGCGGGTGGACATGTCGCAAAGCACCCTGGCGCGGGCGGAGGCGGCGCTGATCCTACCGGAATCCGGCACGGAGGTGCCGGACAGCTGCTGTATCCGCATCCGGGCGCCCTCGGACGGGGTGGTGCTGTCGGTGGTCACCATCAGCGAGCGCCCGGTGCTGCCCGGCGATCTGCTGGTCACCATCGGCGATCCGCAGGATCTGGAGCTGGTGGCCGATCTCTTGTCCTCGGACGCGGTGCGGCTGGCGCCGGGCGCTCGCGCCAGCATCGAGCGCTGGGGCGGTTCCACACCCCTGGAGGCGGTGCTGGACCGGATCGAGCCGGTGGCGCGCACCAAGGTCTCGGCCCTGGGGATCGAGGAGCAGCGGGTGGATGTGTTCTTTGACCTGGTCACGCCGAAGGAGCAGCGCACCAGCCTGGGCGAGGGGTTTTCGGTCTTTGCCCGCATCATCGAATGGGAGGCGGAGGATGTGCTGCGGATCCCGGTCAGCGCGCTGTTCCGCGAGGGCGGCGGCTGGGCGGCCTTTGTGGCGGCCGAAGGGCGTGCCGCGGTGCGCCCGCTGACGCTGGGGCGGCGCAACGGCCAGGTGGCGCAGGTTTTGGAGGGGCTGGAGCCGGGCGAGCGGGTGATCCTGCATCCCGGCGAGGCGGTGGCGGACGGGGTGCTGATCATCGAGCGCTGAGCACAGCGGCGGCTTGACCTCGCTCAAGGCGGCGCAGGGCCGCTTGGCGGATCATGGGGCCATGAAAGCGGAACACGGGCACAGCAGGGAAGAGATCGCGCGCCGCCTGCAAGGCAGCAGGGAGGAGGGGCGGCTGCGCGATGCGGTTTACGGCGGCATTGACGGCGCGGTGACGACCTTTGCCATTGCGGCGGGGGTCGAGGGGGCGGGGTTTTCCTCCTCGGTTATCATCGCGCTGGGGATTGCCAATGTGCTGGCAGACGGGTTCTCGATGGCCGCGGCCAATTACCTGGGGACCAAGGCGGATCTGGATGACCGGCGGCGGCTCTACCGGGTGGAGCAGAGCCATATCCGCGACTATCCGGAGGGCGAGCGCGAGGAGCTGCGCCAGATCCTGGAGCAGCTGGGCCTCAGCGGCGAGGTGCTGGAGGGCGCGGTCAAGGCGGTGGCGGCCAAGCCCGAGAAGTGGATTTCGCTGATGCTGGCCAGCGAATACGGGCTGGGGCCTGCCGAGCCCAATCCGGTTGCGGCGGCGCTGACCACTTTCTTTGCCTTTATGCTGGCCGGGATCGTGCCGTTGCTGCCCTTTATCCTGGGGCTGCCGGATCCGTTCCTGATGGCATCCGTGGCGACCGGGCTGGTGTTCTTTGTCATCGGCGCCAGCAAGAGCATCTGGTCGCTGTCGCCGTGGTGGATTTCGGGGCTGGAAACTCTGCTGATCGGCTCCTGCGCGGCGGCGCTGGCCTATGGCGCGGGCAGCCTGTTCCGGGTTTGAGCCGGATCAAAGGGGGATCGGTGCGGCGGCGCTATATAGTGCGGCAGGAGGGGGGAGTTTCATGTTTCAAAACGCAGTCAGGATCGCGCGGCTGCAGGGGTTTGACATCAAGGTCGACCCTAGCTGGCTGCTGATCGCGGCGCTGATCACCTGGAGCCTGGCCACCCAGTTCTTTCCGATGTCTTATCCCGGGGCCGGGCAGGCGGTTTACCTGACGCTGGCGGTTCTGGCGATGCTGGGGTTCTTTGCCTCGCTGATCCTGCATGAGATGTCGCATTCCGTGGTCGCGCGGCGGTTCGGGGTGGAGATCAAGGGCATCACCCTGTTCATCTTCGGCGGCGTGGCAGAGCTGGGCTCTGAACCCAAGACCGCGGTCAGCGAGTTCTGGATTGCCATTGCCGGACCGCTGATGAGCTTTGCGCTGGCCTTTGGCTTCTGGCTGCTGGCGCAGATCGGCTGGGCGCTGGCGCCGGGCGGGGCGCTGAACCCGGTGCTGGGTTATCTGGCGCTGATCAACCTGGTGCTGGCGGTGTTCAACCTGGTGCCGGCCTTTCCGCTGGACGGCGGCCGTATCCTGCGGGCCTGGCTGTGGAGCCGCAGCCGCGACCTGCTGGCGGCGACCCGGACCGCCACCCGGATCAGCAGCTATTTCGCCTATGCGCTGATCTTTTACGGGCTGATCGGGCTGTTCTCCGGCAATCCGGTAGCGGCGCTTTGGCAGGTGCTGATCGGGGTGTTCGTGCTGTCGGCGGCCAAGGGCACCTATGCCCATCAGCTGCAAACCGCCGCCTTCAAGGGCAAGACGGTGGCCGACCTGATGACCCGTGATCCGGTGACCGCCGGTCCGGAGATCAGCCTGCAGGCGCTGGCGCATCAGGTGCTGCTGCCCGAGCGCAAGAGCTTTGTGCCGGTGGTGCAGCAGGGGGTGCTGCTGGGCTGCACCGACACGAAGGACCTGGCGCGGGTGCCGCAGGAGCGGTGGGCGCAGACCCCGGTGGATGACGTCTATCAGCCGCCCGACGGCAGCAACTCGGTGGCGCCGGACATGCAGGCCGGTGCGCTGATGCGGAAGATTTCGGAAACCGGGCGGCGCAAGTTTCTGGTCACGGACAAGGGCCGCTTGCTGGGGGTGATCACCCTGACGGACCTGACCGGATACATTGCCCTGCTGCAGGAGGTGCGTCAGCTGGGCGGCAAGGGGGAGAGCATATGACGCGGATACTGATCATTCAGGGTCACCCGGACAACAGCCAGGCGCATTTCTGCCACGCGCTGGCGCAGAGCTATGCCAAGGGCGCCAGGGACGCGGGCCATGAGGTGGAGGTCATCGGCGTGGCCGATAGCGGTGTCACTTGCCTGCGCAGCCGGGCGGAATGGGAAGCGGAAGAGATTCCGGACTATGTTGCCCGCGGCCAGCAGGCAGTCGCGGCAGCGGATCATCTGGTGTTTGTCTATCCGCTGTGGCTGGGCACTATGCCCGCGCAGCTGAAGGCCTGGCTGGAACAGGTTTTCCGCGAGCAGTTTGCCTTTACCGTTGGCGAAAAGGGCTGGCACCCCAAGCTGAAGGGGAAGAGTGCGCGGATCATCGTGACCATGGGGATGCCTGCGTTCTTCTACCGCTGGTTCTACTTTGCCCATTCGTTGCGCAGTTTCGAGCGCAACATCCTGAAGTTCTGCGGCATCAGGCCGGTCCGCTGGATGGTCTGCGGCATGGTCGAGGACAAGCGGTCGGAGCGGCGGCTGGCCTATCTGGCGGAGGCCGCAAGCGACGGGGCCGCGGCCCGCTGAGGGGGCGTTAAGGCTTGCGCTGCGGTTTTCCGGCGGCGGGGGCGGTGCGGCCCAGGTAGGCGAACCAATAGGCAAAGGCGACCCCGCCGGCGCCGCCCGCGATATTGCCCAGCGTGACCCAGAACAGGTTTGCGGCGGCGGCGTTCAGGGAAACATCGGCACCGGCGGCCCAGCCCTGCGGGAAGAAGAACATGTTGGCCACCGAATGTTCCAGTCCCAATAGCACAAAGGCAGTGATCGGCCAGAGCACCGCGAGGATCTTGCCCGCCGCCGTGCGGGCAGCGAAGGAGAGCCAGACCGCAAGGCAAACCAGCCCGTTGCACAGGGCGCCCCGCATGAAGGCCTCCACCGGGGAAAGGGTGGATTTCGCCTCGGCGATGCGGGCGGCGGTGGCGCCCACGGGACCTTCCAGCAGGCCGGTGAAGGCAAAGGCGGCGGCCAGCCCGGCGGCGCCTGCGAGGTTGCCGGCATAGACGATGGCCCAGCTGCGCCACAGCCGCCTGAGCCGGATCTTGCGGTCCACCGCGGCGATCACCATCAGCACGTTGCCAGTGAACAGCTCGGCCCCGCCAACGACCACCAGAATGAGACCCATCGAGAACACCGCGCCGCCCAGCACCCGCACCGGTCCTGACGAGGTGTCCGCGCCGGTCATCGCGGTGGTATAGGCGGCGGCGCCGAAGCCGATGAAGGCGCCTGCCAGCATCGCCAGCACAAACATCTGCGGCAGCGGCAGCCGGGCCTTGGCCACTCCTGCGGTCTCCACCAGCGCGGCGATCTCGGCGGGTTTATAGGCGTCGAACGGGGATTGGTCAGTCATTGGCTGCTCCCTTGCGGCTCTGGGCGGCGGGGCTGGTCAATGGGCGAACAGGACCGGCAGGGCCGTCTGCTCCAGCAGGCTGCGGGTGGTGCCGCCAAACACCGCCTCGCGCAGGCGGGAATGACCGTAGGCGCCCATCACCACCAGATCCGCCCCGGCCTCGCGGGCGCGGTCCTGGATGGCAGTGCCGGTGTCATGGCCGCCGCAGGGAAACTGCGACAGGGTGACAGTGCAGCCGTGATGGCTGAGCCAGGCGGCCATGTCCGCGCCGGGGTCCTCGCCGTCGCGCGTGTCGCTCATGTCCGGGTCGAAGCAGCCGATCACCACCTCTTCCGCCGTTTTGAAATAGGGCAGTGCGGCATGGGCGGCGCGGGAGGCGGACAGGCTGCTGTTCCAGGCCAGGAACACCCGTTTGCGGCCCGAGAAGGGGCTGCCGTTCACCATCAGCGGCACGGGTGAGCCGAACAGGATGCCGTGCACCGCATCGCGGAACACCTCCGGATCCTCGCGCAGGCCCTCTGCCGCCTCGGCGATGTCGCAGGTCAGCGCCCGGCGGGCGGCCATCAGACGGATGTCCGCGTCGCTGGCAGTGACATACTGCACGTCGCCAGGGGTGTTGCTGCGGGCCAGCAGCGCCTCCACCTCTGCCGCGCGGGCGGATTGGGCGGTGCGGCAGCCTTGCAGGGTTTCCAGCCATTCGTCCGGCACCGCCATTGCGCCATAGGCAGAGGCGCCATAGGCGAAATAGGGCATGCCGGGCAAGGTCTTGAGCAGCAGGCAGGCCAGGTGCGCCTGCTGTTCGCGGGCGGCCTCTGCGGCGGCGGTGATGGCGGTGTCGCTGGTGCTGCTGCTGATCGCAAAGAGCAATGTTCTGCGGTGCATGGCGGGCCTCCTCCCCGGTCGGCGCGGCAGATGCCAGTGTGCCGCTTCAGCCATTAAACCAGCGCCTGCGGCTGATGCCATGATCCTGATCAATGCGTCAGGGCGCGGTCAGTTGCGGCAGATCTCAAGGCAGGCGCGCAGGCCGCGGCGGCCATCTTCGAAATACAGCTGCCCGCCGTGCTGCTCTGCTACCGTGGCGACGATCGTCAAGCCCAGCCCGAAGCCGTCAATGGCGCGCGTATTGTCGCCGCGCCGGAACGGGGCGATCACTTCGGTGATCTCCGCCGCCGTCATGCCGGAGCCTTCGTCCTCGACCGTGATGATGGCGTGGTCGGCAGTAGCACTGAGGCCGATTGCGGCGCGGCGGCCGTACTTCAGCGCATTGTCGATCAGGTTGGAGACCGCCCGCTGCAAAGACACGGGGCGGGCCACCACCAGCATCGGCTGATCCGGCGGCATCGCGCTGTGGCCGGGGGCGGAGGTAAAGACCGAGCGTCCGCCAGCGGCTACCTGCGGCTCGGGGCAAAGCAACTCAACCGGTTTGCCGAAGTCCTGATAATCGGCTGCGACCGCCTCGATCAGCGAGGTGAGGGAGAGGCGGCGCGGGGTTTCGGCGCTCATCTCTGCCCGCGTGTAGGTCAGCACACTTTCGATCATGCCGGTCATGGCGTCCAGATCGGTTTCGAACTTCTGCCGCAGCTCCGCGTTTTGGATCAGCGCCGCGCGCAGCCGCAGGCGGGTCGCGGGCGTGCCGAGGTCGTGGCTGACGCCGGACAGCACCGCGGCGCGGCTGGCA
The DNA here is from genome assembly GCF_982940295.1 of Leisingera sp. Classification (NCBI taxonomy): domain Bacteria; kingdom Pseudomonadati; phylum Pseudomonadota; class Alphaproteobacteria; order Rhodobacterales; family Roseobacteraceae; genus Leisingera; species Leisingera sp. Next base: position 86,504 of record NZ_CEYXRG010000018.1, on the reverse strand, counting down.
AGCTGCGCGCGTTCGGCCTCCAGGTGGCTGTTCACCGCTTCGACGATTTCCTGCAGCTCGGCCGGGCCTTGCACGGCATAGGCATCGGGACCGCCGAGGCGGCGGCGGCCATGCAGGGCGCGGGCAAAGCGGCCGAAGTGGGCGGAGGTGTCGAGCACCAGAGTTGCCAGCACCGCCAGCACCAGCAGCGACAGCAGCACCGCAGGCAGGCGCAGGTCGCGGGGCGCGGCGGTGCAGCCCCAGACCGCAGTGCCGTCCACCCGCTGCCACGGGCCATAGCCGGCGCGGGCAAAGATCACCGGTTCGCTGCAATAGGTGGCCAGCAGCCGGATGACTGCGCCCAGTTTCTCTGCCGCGGACTGGCCGCCCGCGGGCGGCAGCTCCGCCACCGGATAGCGAAGGCTGCCGGAGGCGATAACCAGCGCCAGCACTTCGCCCGACAAGGGATCGGGACCGCTGTCGAGGATCGAGATATTGGTGAAGAACGCTGGTTTCGGGATGCCATCCAGCCGCAGGTAATCGCCGCTGGCCAGAAACGCCGCCTGCGCCGGGTCCACCGGGGTGACCGCCACGCCCTCGAGCGGTGAGGCGCCGCGGCGCAGGGTGCCGTCCAGCGTGATGCCTGCGATGGTGGAGCGGGTCAGATGCGCCTGCCAGTTGGCGCCGGACTGGAACCAGAGCCACGCGGCCGCCAGCCCGGCGGCAAAGGCGAGCGGCAGCAGGATCAGGCCCAGGGTTCTGAGGCGCAGCGCCATGCGTGTCAGCCTTCGCCGGTCTCGACATCCACCGCAAAGACATAGCCGGTGCCGCGTTCGGTGCGCAGCATCCGGGGATCCTTGGGGGTCTGTTCGATCTTGGAGCGCAGGCGCCCGACCAGCACGTCGATGGCGCGGCCGGAGCCCTCCTCGCTGCCGCCGTCGCCGGTCACATCCAGCGCCGCGGCAATCTCCTCGCGCGTGAGCGGGATATGCGGATTGGCGAGGAAGACCTTGAGCAGGCCGGTCTCGCGCCGCGACAGCGCCACTTGCACGCCCGCGGGGGAGATCACCTCGTCCCGCTTGGCGTCATACGTCCAGCCGCCAAAACGGAAAGTGGCGACGCTGCGCCGGTAGATCAGCGAGGAGGAGCGGCGCGCGCGCTGCAGCACTGCGCGGACGCGGGCCAGCAGCAAATCGGGGTTGAAGGGTTTGGCGATGTAATCATCGGCGCCGGATTCATATCCCGCCATCCGCTGGTGATCGGCGGACAGGGCAGAGACCAGGATGATCGGCACATCCTGTTCGCTGCGCAGCCGGGTGCAGATCTCCACCCCGTTTTCGTCGCCCAGCATCACGTCCAGCAGGATCAGGTCGATCCGCCCCGCCGCGATCTGGTCGCGGATCTCTGCCTCGCTCCCGCAGGGCAGGGCGATAAAGCCGTTCTGGCGCAGATACTGGGTCAGCATCATGCGCGTCTCAACGTCGTCATCCACCACCAGCAGCCGCGGAATCGCCATTCGTCTGTGTCCTCCCCAAACAGCCTTTGCGGCCTCGAGTTTGTAACACCATGCAACAAAATCTATTGCTGCGTAACAACAGGTAACAGCTGGCCGGAAAATCTGCTGCGCCGGGTCCGGGCCGGGCGGCAGGGTGATTGAAAACGGACCGGATGTTTTTGCAAACTTGGCAGGAAGGCTGCGGGGAGCGGCCATCTTATAGGGAGGAATGAGCGATGAAATTCACCGCTTTAGCGGCCGCATCGGCCGTGGCGCTGGCCTGTGCGGCTCCGGCATTGGCTGGGCCGCAGGCGGAAGTTCTGCATTGGTGGACATCCGGCGGCGAGGCCAAATCGGCTGCCGTGCTGCAACAGGAATTTGCCGATAACGGCGGCACCTGGACCGATATGCCGGTCGCGGGCGGCGGCGGCGATGCGGCGATGACCGCGCTGCGCGCGCGGGTCCTGTCCGGCAACGCGCCGACCGCGGTGCAGCTGAAAGGCCCGGCGATCCAGGAATGGTACGAGGAAGGCGTGCTGGCCGACATCTCCGCTGTCGCGGAGGCCGAGGGCTGGGCGGATGTGCTGCCCGGCTCGATCGCCGAGCACATGAAATGCGAGGGCAAATGGTGCGCCGCGCCGGTGAACGTGCACCGGGTCGACTGGATCTGGGCCAATGCCGCGCTTCTGGAGGCCAGCGGCATCGAAATGCCCCAGACCTGGGAGGAGTTCAACGCCGCCGCGGACAAGCTGCTGGCGGCGGGCGTCACCCCGCTGGCGCATGGCGGCCAGGCCTGGCAGGACGCCACCGTGTTTGAGGCGGTGGCCCTGGGCATTCTGGGCCCGGAGGATTTCCGCAAGGCCTTTGTCGAATTGGACATGGACACCCTGAAGTCGGACAAGATGGTCGCGGTGTTCGACCAGATGCGCAAGATGCGCGGTTATGTGGACGCCAACTTCCCCGGCCGCGACTGGAACCTGGCCACCGCCATGGTGATGAACGGCGAGGCGGCGTTCCAGATCATGGGCGACTGGGCAAAGGGCGAGTTCCTGGCCGCGGGCAAGGAGCCGGGCAAGGATTTTCTTTGCGCCTCGGTGCCGGGGGACGGGTTCCTGTATAACGTCGACAGCTTTGCCATGTTCGAGGTGGACGGCGAGGACAAGAAGGCCGGGCAGGACCTGCTGGCCAAGCTGATCGTCGGCCCGAAATTCCAGGAGGTGTTCAACCTCAACAAGGGTTCGATCCCGGCGCGGGTGGATGTGGCGCTGGACGCGTTTGACTCCTGCGCCCACCTGTCGGCCAAGGACATGAGCGAAAGTGCGGAAAACGGCTCGCTGCTGCCCAGCTATGCCCATGGCATGGCGCTGCGCGGCGCGCAGTCGGGTGCCATCACCGACGTGGTGACCGCGCATTTCAACTCGGACATGTCCTCCGCTGAGGCCGTGCAGATGCTGGCCGACGCTGTCGCCAACTCGATGTGATCCTCCCCCTGGCCTCGCGTCCTTCGGGATGCGGGGCCAATAAATAAAGGGCCGTTACAATGACTGGATGGCTTGAACGTCATATTCCGAAGATGGTGCTGGCACCGTCCTTCGCCGCGGTGCTGGTGTTCGTCTACGGCTTTATCGCCTGGACCGCCTGGGTGTCGCTGACCCGCTCCCGCCTGCTGCCGAAATACGAGATTGAGGGCTTCATCCAGTATGAGCGCCTGTTCAGCGCGCCGCGCTGGGACACCGCGATGTCGAACCTGTTCGTGTTCGGCACCCTGTTCATCCTGATCTCGATGGTTCTGGGGCTGATGCTGGCGATCCTGCTGGACCAGAAGATCCGCACCGAGGGCGTCCTGCGCACCATCTACCTGTATCCGATGGCCCTGTCGCTGATCGTGACCGGCACCGCCTGGAAGTGGATTATGAATCCAGGGCTGGGCATTGAGGCCATGGTCCGCGGCTGGGGGTTTGAAAGCTTCACCTTTGACTGGGTGATCAACCCGGACAAAGCGATCTATGCGGTGGTTATCGCCGGGGTCTGGCAGGCGTCCGGCTTTGTGATGGCGCTGTTCCTGGCCGGTTTGCGTGGCGTCGATGGAGAGATCATCAAGGCCGCGCAGGTCGATGGCATCCCGGCGTGGCGCATCTATACCGCGATCATCATCCCCTCGATGGCGCCGATCTTCCTGTCTGCCTTCATCGTGCTGGCGCATCTGGCGATCAAGAGCTTCGACCTGGTGATTGCGCTCACTGGCGGCGGCCCCGGCTATGCCACTGATCTGCCCGCCACCTACATGTATACGATGGCGTTTTCGCGCGGTGACATCGGCCAGGCGGCAAGCTCTGCCATGGTAATGATGGCTGTGGTGTTCGCGATCATCGTTCCCTACCTCTACTCCGAGCTGAGGGCCAAGCATGACTGACCTGACCCTGGACCCCGCCCGCCCCGCGGCAAAGAACTGGAACCGCATCGCCTTGCGCTGGCTGCTGTTTACCTTGCTGGGCCTGTTTGCCCTGTTCTACCTGATGCCGCTCTTTGTGATGATCACCACCTCGTTGAAAAGCCTGGAGGAAATCCGCACCGGCAGCCTGATCGCCTTCCCGCGCGAGGTCACGTTTGACGCCTGGCGCACCGCCTGGTCCGAGGCCTGCACCGGCATCCAATGCGAAGGCCTGCGCCCGTTCTTCTGGAACTCCGTGGTGATCGCGGTGCCGGCGGTGGCGATCTCCACCATGCTGGGCGCGGCCAATGGCTATGTCATCGCGCAATGGCGGTTCCGCGGCGCCAACCTGATCTTCTCGCTGATGCTGTTCGGCTGCTTCATCCCGTTCCAGGTGGTTCTGCTGCCGATGGCGCGGATGCTGGGGCTTATGGGGCTGGCAGGCAGCATTCCGGGGCTGATCTTTGTGCATGTGATCTATGGTATCGGCTTTACCACGCTGTTCTTCCGCAACTTCTATGTCACCATTCCGCAGGACCTGGTGAAGGCGGCGAAGGTGGACGGCGCGGGCTTCTTCCGCATCTTCTGGTCGATCTTCCTGCCGCTGTCGCTGCCGATCATTGTCGTCACCGTCATCTGGCAGTTCACCCAGATCTGGAATGACTTCCTGTTCGGCGTCTCCTTCAGCCAGGCGGGCACCCAGCCGGTGACCGTAGCGCTCAACAACATCGTCAACTCGACCACCGGCGTGAAGGAATACAACGTCGACATGGCCGCCGCGATCATCGCCGCGCTGCCGACGCTGCTGGTCTATGCCGTTGCCGGCAAATACTTCATCCGCGGTCTCACCGCCGGATCCGTAAAGGGGTAAATCCATGGCGCCTATTCTGGACATCACCAACCTGCGCAAGAACTACGGCGCAACCGAGATCCTGAAGGATATCAACGTCAGCATCGAGCCAGGCGACTTCCTGGTACTGGTCGGCCCCTCCGGCTGCGGCAAGTCCACGCTGCTCAATTGCATCGCCGGGCTGGAGCCGATCTCCGGCGGGCAGATCGAGATTGGCGGCCGCGACATGACTCATGTCAGCCCCAAGGACCGCGACATCGCAATGGTGTTCCAATCCTATGCGCTCTACCCGACGATGACGGTGGCCAAGAACATCACCTTTGGCATGAAGGTGCGCGGCGCCGATGCTGCCACCCAGGCGCGAAAGCTGAAGGAAGTGGCCGCACAGTTGCAGATCGAGGCGCTCTTGGACCGCCGCCCCGGCCAGCTCTCGGGCGGCCAGCGGCAGCGGGTGGCGATGGGCCGGGCGCTGGTGCGCGATCCCAAGCTGTTCCTGTTCGATGAGCCGCTGTCCAACCTAGATGCCAAGCTGCGGGTGGAGATGCGGACTGAGATCAAGAAACTGCACCAGAACCTCGGCGCCACCATGGTCTATGTGACCCACGACCAGATCGAGGCGATGACGCTGGCCACCAAGATCGTGGTGATGAAAGGCGGTGTGGTGCAGCAGATCGGCACGCCCGCTGAGATCTATAACAAGCCCGCCAACCTGTTCGTGGCCGACTTCATGGGCAGCCCCGCGATGAACTTGATCCCGGCGCGCGCTCAGCCGAACGGGCAGGGCACAAGGATCGAAATGGACTGCGGCGGAAGCGCGCCCATCGTGCTGAAGGACACCCGCGCCACCGGCCTGCCGCAGGACGTGATCCTGGGGGTGCGCCCCGAAGACATCGCCGAGGCGGGCTTTCGCGCCGGCGAAGGCGTGCAGGAGGCCGCCTGCCTGATCGACATGGTGGAGCCTGCGGGCGCCGATACCTATGTGGTCTCCAATCTCGGCGGCAAGCAGGTCACGGCGCGGCTTCATGCCGAGACGCGGGCGCAGCCGGGGCAGATGCTGGATCTGGCCTTTGACCTGTCCAAGGTCTCCTATTTCTCGCCCGCGACCGGCGAGCGGCTGAATTGACCGGGCTGCGGCTGGCCGCCGACGTTGGCGGCACCAACACCCGGCTGGGACTGGCCGAGGGTGGTGTGCTGCTGGCGGACACGGTGCAAAGCTTCCGCAATGACGGGTTTTCCGGCTTTGCGGAAGTGATGAACCAGTACCTGCAAGGCGCCGCGCCCGGAGGAGTGGCGGAGGTGGCGATTGCCATTGCCGGGCCGGTCACCGGCACCACAGCGCGGCTCACCAACCGGGACTGGCATTTTGATGCCGCGGCGCTGTCGCAGCATCTGAGCGGCGCGCAGGTGCATCTGCTGAACGACTTGGCGGCGCTGGGGCAGGCCTGCCCGCATTTGAGCGCGGAGTGCCTCGATACGGTGATTGGCCCGGCAGGCGATGCCGGCGGAGACGGCCAGCGGCTGGTGGTAGGAATCGGCACCGGCTTCAACCTGTCGCCGGTGCTGCATGCAGGCGGGCAAGTGCAGTGCCTGAACGTGGAATACGGCCATGTCAGCCTGCCGCTGGACGTGGCGGAGCACCTGCGCTCGCGGATTAGGGGTGCCGAGGCTTTTTGCACGGTGGAGCATCTGTTCTCCGGCCGCGGCCATGCGGCGGTGCGGGGGCAGTTTGCGGACGATGACCAAGGCGCGCAGGCGTTTCAGGCGTTCTATGCAGAGCTGCTGGCGCTGCTGGCGCGCAACCTTGTGCTGGCGTTTCTGCCCGCGCAGGGGATCTATTTCGCCGGTGCGGTGGCGCGCAGCCTGCTGTCCTCCCCGGCGCAGCAGGTGTTTGCGGAGGCCTTCCGCCAGCCCTTCGCACTGAATACCGGAATAGAGGCGCCGGTGTATGTCATCCTCGACGACGCCGCGGCGCTGAAAGGCTGCGCCGCCGTTACGATCAACAGTTGATCCGCGAGACACACGCGGGCGGGCGGCCGCTGCGGGTGATAATCTGGGTTATGGTAAGTAAGAGATCCGCAGGGCGGGACGGCTGACGCTTTCACCTCTTTTACCGGTTGCCGGGAACGCCGCGCCCGGTTGCGGCGTTGGGTCTGCAACACCCATCCGCAGCGGGAGGTACATGTATGGCACGGTCTGATCTGACCGAAGGGCCGGTCTGGCGCGCGCTGGCGCGGGTTTCGGCGCCGATGTCGCTGGGCATTCTGGCAGTTTTGTCGATCGGATTGGCCGATGCGTATTTCCTGGGCCAGCTGGGCGGCGCACCGCTGGCGGCGGTGGGGTTCATCTATCCGGTCACAACGGCACTGGCATCGCTGGCAATCGGGTTGTCGGCAGGCGCAAATGCTGCCGTGTCCCAGGCCCTGGGCCGCGAGGATGAGGACAGCGCGGTGGCGCGGATGTCGCTGCATGCGGCGGGGCTTGGCCTGCTGTTGTCGGTGCTGGTGGCGCTGGTCTTCTACGCTCTGCACGGGCAGATCTTTGGCCTGATGGGTGCCCGCGGCAAGGTGATGGAGGAGATTTCCGCCTATGTCCCGCTTTGGGCGCTGTCGTTCCCGTTTCTGGTGCTGATGATGCTGGTCAACGCGCTGTTCCGGGCGCATGGCAATGCGGTTCACGCCTCGCTGTTCATGATACTGGCGGCGGCTGTGAACATCGCGCTCAACCCGCTGTTCATTTTCGGCTGGGGCCCGGTGCCGGCGATGGAGACCGGCGGCGCCGCGCTGGCGACGCTGGCCGGGCGGATGGCAGCTGCGGCCGGCGCCATCGCGTTTGCCGTTCATGCGGGGTATTTGCGGCTGTGCGGCCGGATCTGGCAGGATCTGTGGCGCAGCCTGCGGGAAATCACCCAGGTCGGCGCGCCGGCCGCCTTTTCCAATGCGATCAACCCGGCGGGGATGGCGCTGGTCACCGCTGCGGTGGCCACGCTGGGCGATGCCGCGGTGGCGGGGTTCGGCGCGGCGACGCGGGTGCAGTCGCTGGCGATTGTCGTGCTTCTTGCGCTGTCGGCAGGGATCGGCCCGGTGGTCGGCCAGAACTGGGGCGCAGGCAAGGAGGAGCGGGCGCAGTCCGCGGTGGTGCAGGCCTGGGCCTTCTGCCTGGTGTACGGCCTGGCCCTGGGCGCGGTGCTGAGCCTTGGCGGCGGCTGGATCGCCTCTGCCATTGCCGAGGACGCGGAGGCGGCGGACTACACGCGCCGGTATCTTCAGATCGTCGGCTGGAGCCTGTTCGGCTATGGTATCCTCGTGACTGCAAACGCGGCGATGAACGCGCGGTCCAAGGCGCTGCACTCGATGGGGCTGAGCCTGGGGCGGATCACGCTGGTATATGTGCCGCTGGCCTGGATTGGGGTGTGGGTTTTTGGCTATGGCGGGATCCTGGCGGCGGCCGTCGCGGCCAACCTCTCCGCTGTCGCCGGAGCGGTGTGGGCAGCCCGGCGCACCGGACTGTGGCCGGAAAGCGCCCGGATCACCCGGCACATTGCCGCGTAGTGGCGGCTGCGCGGGCTTGAGCGCCGCAATTAAGAGGCTGTGACCGTGCCCCTGCGAACCCTTCCGGAGGCAAACAGGCCAGAAGCTGCCCTGCAAACCTGGTGGTGCCGGGAACTTTTCCGCTTGGACGGCGTTATAGTGGCAGCAGGCTGCGCGCGCCATGACGGGCAGCTGTATCGAATAGAATGATCCCCCCGGCCGCCGCCGCTTACAGGAAAACAGCGGTGCGGATGGCAGGTCCAAAACCAGCCGCCGCGGCCCCTGCGGTGACATGGGAACCCTCCCGGCACCCGAGCAGGCTTTCCGGACAAGCAGGAGACCGATGATGACCCCCACTGACAAGCATGTGCTTGCCGCAGAAAAAAAGGAGCGCGAAGCGGTGGAGGAGGCCACCGGCCTGTCCGCCAAGCTTATCTTCGAGGCTATCCGGCTGACTGGGGAAGAAGAGCTGCGGCGCCCGGTGCGGGCCTTGTGGTGGTCGGGCCTGGCGGCGGGGCTGCTGATGTGCTTCTCGGTTTGGGGCGAGGCGATACTCCGCTCCAGCCTGCCCGAGAGCAGCTGGCGGTTCATTATTGAGAACCTGGGTTACACGCTGGGCTTCGTGCTGGTCATTCTGGGCCGGATGCAGCTGTTTACGGAAAACACGATAACGACCGTGGTGCCGGTGACCCTCTGCCCGACATGGCAGTCGTTAGGGCGCACTGCCCGGCTTTGGGCGGTGGTGCTGGCGGCAAACGTTGTGGGCGCCTTTCTTGCCGCCGCTTTCCTGGCCTTCGCCCCGGTCATGTCGGAAAAGATGGCAGAGGCGATGCTGGCGCTGAGCCACCACGCGACCGGGATGCCGTGGGTCGAGGGTCTGGTGCGCGGCATCCCTGCGGGCGTGCTGATTGCGGCGCTGGTCTGGATGCTGCCGCAGGCCAATGGTTCGGAGCTGCCGCTGATTATCATAATTACCTGGCTGATTGCCTTGGGGGACTTCACCCACATCATCGCGGGCTCCGTTGAGATGGCCTTTCTGATGGTACAGGGAGAATTGTCCGTGATTCCGGCACTGTTCCGCTTCTTCCTGCCCGTGCTGGCAGGCAATATTATCGGCGGCACGGTCGTTTTCACGCTCCTGACATGGGCCCAGATCCGGCCGGAAGTGATGGAAGCGGAGAAACGGGAATCCGCCCGCTGAAGAACGCCGGCGCCCCGAGATCCGTGCAGCCCAGAGCCCCGCCTGACCCGGGGCCGGCATACTGCAGATCCCGGAACCTTCGGGGCGGCGACCGCGTTTCTTTTCTGAACACGGATCAGGAGAGCCGCATGACAGATGCACAGCAATTTGCCCCGTCCGAATCCAGCCTTTCCACCTGTGCCCGCGAGACTTCGGCTCTGGCACAGGCGCTGTCTGCTGTTTTTTCCGGTATTTGCCGCCTGGTATTCCAGACGCACGCACTGCACCGGGACGCGGGCAGCGCGATGCCGCCCTCTGTCAAAGAAGTAACCGAACAGCATTACACCAGCATGTTCTCGGCAGCGGGCAAGCTGGCGGAACAACTGCGGGTGATGGGACACTTGCCGCCCTCGCAGCTGGAACACGTTATCAAGGAGTCCCGCGCCATCTCAGAGGAGCAAAAGTCAGGCACGGGCTGGACGGTCGCGGACTTGGCGGGCGGGCATGAACAATTGGCCGGTCACCTCCACACGCTGACTGAGCTGGCTGCCAATCACAATGATCCGGCGACCAAGGACTGGGCCGCCGCACGCCGGACCTTCCACGAGGAGGCCGCGTGGCGTCTGCGGTCACTCACCATCCTTTAAGAGCCGCGAAGCCCCCGCAGGTGTTTCGGCGGCTGTCCCGGAACCCGGGTGCAGCGGCGGGTGACACAAGCTCAGAGCCCTTTCAACCCTGCCGGGGGACTTGCTGAATGGGCGGTCCGCCTGCCAGTTTCAGCCCCAGCTTCTGGGCTGCCCCTGCAAAGCTGGATGCAGCATGAACAGCGATGCCTGTTTCCCTCAAAGCATCCAGATCGCGTTTGTCTTCCGCACTCAGCCCGTCCGCGGGCACCCTCAGCAGCACCGCCGATATACGGCCCGGATGGCCGCGCACCGCGTCGGCGTAGATGGCGGCATCTTTCTGTCCCGTATCGCCAATCAGCACCGCAGGCAGGGACGGATGCGCGTTCAGCAGCAGGTCGATACTTTGCCCTTTGTGGCTGCCGTGGCCTGCGGAAATGAACTGGGTTTCGCTGAGCCCCAGGTCACGCAGGAACATCGGACCGCGGATCAGACCTGCCTGCCGGAACACCTGTGCCAGAAAGGCGTGCATGTTCCAGGGAGAGGAGCTGACGTAGTACACAGGGTTGCGGCCCTCTTCTGACAGCTGGCGGAGCAGATCCGCCGAATCCGGAAAGATGCGCCGCGTCAGAGCGTTGCCGCTGAACGTGGTCCACAAGTTCCGGGCCAGCGAATAGGCGGAGGTCTGCATCACGGTGTCATCAATATCGGAAACCACCAGGAACCGGGCATCCGGACGGGGAACAAGCACCGGGCACGCGGTCTGTGCCCCGCTATCGGCGATGGCAACCTGAACTTCGTGCCAGCCCGGGTCCCTGCCCGGCGGCAGCGGCAGCTGAAAATATCCCTCTTCATCGCTGACCGCGGTGATGCCATCGTGGGTCACGGTAACGCCGGCGGCTTCATCCGTCAGAAAGAGCGAGATCATCTGCCGCACATTTTGCAGCACGCTCTGGCCATCGCGCGGGGTGCTGCCGCGCAGTTGTGTCAGGACACGGCCGCGCACGATCAGATGCTCCGGTGTGGCGTATCCGATGTAGGGATCGATCACCAGATCAGCACCGCGGCGCGGCCTGCGGGGCAAAAGCCTGTCAAGCAGGCGCTCGGCGTGCAGGGCGGTGCGGTGCAGGACTTGCTTGAGCATGTGAGACCTCGTTGCTGCTTTATGTATACAACGCATGAGGCCCCGAAAAAGTGCCCGGCTCCGGTCGGGTGCCGGGGCCGGGTTCAGGGTCTGTGCCAAGGTGCCGTATCAGCAGGCGGCGGTCACGATGATTTCCACCTTCAGATCCGGCCGTGCGAGCTTGGCTTCGCCGCAGGCCCGGGCCGGGGCGTGGCCCTTGGGCACCCAAGCATCCCAGACCGCGTTCATCTCCGCAAAGTCCTTCATGTCGGCCAGCCAGACAATCGCCTGCAGCATCTGCTGCGGCGACGAGCCGGCCTTCTCCAGCAGCGCCTCGACCCGGGACAGGCAATCACGGGTCTGTTCAGCCACATCGGCGCCATCACCGACCTGGCCACAGAGATAGGCCACGCCGTTGTGCTTCACGATCTTGCTCATTCGGGGGCCGGTTTCGATCCGTTCAATCATCTTGTTCTCCTATTCGGCGGCAGTGGCAGATGGGTCTTCCATCGCTGCCAGTTCGCCCAGTGTCACGGGTTTTATCGGCGGCCGGATACGGTAATAACCCGTCTCATCCGGGGTCTGCCCGTTGGCCTCCGCCAGCAGGGCAGTCACGGTAAGCCCGCAATAACGGCCCTGGCACGGCCCCATACCCGCGCGCCCGAAGGCCTTGGCCTGGTTCGGGCCAAAGCAGCCGAGCTTGGCATAGCTGCGGATGTCGCCTGCGGTGACTTCCTCGCAGCGGCAGACGATGGTGCTGTCGGCGGGCCGCACAGCGCCCGCATAGGACGGATAGGCCGCATCGAGGAACGGGCGCACGGCTGTTTCCCGGCTGCGGCGGCTGAACATCGGCGCGGCCAGGCGGTCGCGCTCCGGCGCGGTGATCCGGCCCAGCTCCTCCGCCGCCTTCAGCGCGGCGATCCGCCCGGCATATTCGGCAGCCATGGCGCCGCTTATGCCGGCACCGTCCCCGGCAATTAGAACTCCGTCCTTGGCGGTTTCGCCCCAGGCGCCGGTTTCAGGCACAAAGCATTGCTGCGCTTCGGACCAGACATGCGGCACCCCGATCGAGCGGGCGGCCTGGGTGTTCGGCACAACTCCGTGATGCAGCAGCACGGTGTCGCAAGCGATGCGATGCTTCTGCTCCTTGCTGCGGAAGGTCACCGCCTCGGCCCGGGTGCTGCCCGCCACCGCGAGCCCGGTTGCACCGGTATAGCGCGGCACCCCGGCGCGCTTGATCTCCGCCAGCATCTTCAGGCCCTTGGCCAGATAGCGCCAGCCGCGCAGTGCGCCGGGAAGGTGGCGGACTGCTGCCAGCGGGCTGCCTGCGGGCTGGGTCTCGACCAGGGCCAGCGGCGGCGTGCCCGCGCGCACCATCTGCGCTGCAATCAGATAGAGCAGTGGCCCGCACCCTGCGAGCACCGCGCGGCGCGGCAGCACGCCGGATTGCTTCAGGAGAATCTGCGCTGCACCTGCGGTCATCACCCCCGGCAGGGTCCAGCCGGGAAGCGGCATCGGGCGCTCCAGCGCGCCGGTTGCCAGGATCACCCGCGCGGCCTCCACCTGTTCACCGCGGCCATCACGGACAAAGGAGACGCGGAAGCCATCCTCGATGGCCCAGACGACGGCGCCGGACAGATGGGTGATCCCCGAAGCGCCAAGGCCCGCCGTCAGGGTGGCGCCGTGCAGATACTCTTGCCCCAGAATGCCGCCGCGCGGGCCCGCGGCGCGGTCCACCTCGCGGTAGATCTGCCCGCCGGGGCGGTTTTGCTCGTCCAGCAGGGTGACGCTCAGGCCCTGTTGGGCTGCCTCGGCAGCGGCGGCCATGCCGGCAGGGCCCGCGCCGATGATGGCCAGATCACAGCGCTGCATCATTTGCCTCCGCTTCATGCGGGCGGGCTATTTTCATACCCTCTTCCACTTCCAGCATACAGGCCTGCTGCACGCGGCCGCCGGTCTCTACCAGGCATTCGAAACAGGCGCCCATCATGCAGAACGGCGCCCGCGGCGCGCCGGATACGGGCGTGTGACGGAACACCTGCACGCCTGCGGCCAGCAGCGCGGCGGCGAGGTTGGCGCCTGCGGGCAGGTCCAGCGGCTGGCCGTCGAACCAGACCCGCACGCGGGGGGCATCGTCTGCCAGCTCAAGAAACGGGGAATCGGTCTTCACTGAACACCTCCAGATCAGGGGCGGCTGCGGTGCCTTCTAGCCAATCCGGCAGGAACAGCGCATGGGCCGCGGCCAAGGTGATGCCGCTGTGGCAGGTGACAAGGTAAGCGCCCGGCATCTCGGGGCTTTCCTGGTAGATCGGCAGGCCGTCGGGCGACAGGATGCGCAGGGCGCCCCAGCTGCGCACCAGCTGTGCGCGGGCCAGCGCCGGATAGGCCGCGATGGCCTCGGCAGCCAGTCCGGACAGGCCCGGCTGCGTCACGCTGTCGTCCAGCCCCACCTCCTCGTTGGTGGCGCCGATCTGGATGCCGCCCTCGTCCACCTGGCGGGCAATCAGCGAGGGGCGGTTGATCAGTTTCGGCAGCTTCTCGGTGATCAGCACCTGGCCGCGCTGCGGCCGCACCGGCGCCTTGAAGCCCAGCTTGGGGCCCAGCTCCATCGCGCCAAGGCCCGCGGACAGCACAACCTTGGCGGCCGTGACCACGGTGCCGTCGCTGCACTGGACCTTGAACGCATCCGGTTTGGAAACCTCGGTGACGGTCTTGCCGTTCAGGACCGTGCCGCCCAGCCGCCGCACGTCGTCGGCCAGCGAGACCAGCAGGCGCAGCGGGTTTGCGTGGCCGTCCTGGTGGTGCAGGATCGCGCCCGCCACCTTGGGCCCGATATGCGGCTCTTCGCGGCTGAGAGCGTTGCGGCCCAGAACCTCGTAAGGGTAGTTACCGCCCAGCTTGTCCTTCAGCGCGTCATATTGCGCGACAGTGGCGTAAAGCGTCTCTTCGGAGAAATGCAGGTCGTAACCGCCGTTCTGCTGCAGCCCGACAGAGCGGCCGGTGCCGTCTTCCAGCTCTGCCGCAAATCCGGCCCACGCCTCGGCGGATTGCTGGCTCCAGCTGGCATAGCGCGGCTGCTTCATGCCCTTGGACTGGACCCAGACCAGGCCGAAGTTGCCCCGGCTGGCGCGGAACGATCCGTCGTCGCCGTCCAGAACCGTGACGCGTTTGCCGCGCCGCAGCAGCCCCCAGGCCACGGACAGGCCGACAACGCCGCCGCCGATCACTGCATAATCTGCTTCCATCCTGCCGTTTCTCCGGGGTTGGCTGCGGTTGCGGGGCGGCGCGCGGCCGCCCCTGTCTTTGAAGCGGGATTACTTGCCGATCTGGTCAAGAATGCCCTGGCCCCAATCGGCGCCAACGTCTTCCAGAACCACCGGCCAGACGTCTTCGCGCACCTTGGCAGCCATCGCAGACAGTTCGTCGTCGCTCAGATCGACCACCTTGGCGCCCAGCTCATCGGCCAGGCGCTGTTCCCACTGGCCCTGGTCCTTTTCGGCGACGGTCCAGCGCTGCGCCTCGAAGTCGGCGGCGGCAGCCTTGAGCGCTTCCTGATCCTCTGCGTCCAGCTCGGCCAGCGAGCCGTTGGAGATGATCATGTACCAGACTTCAAAGTGGGTGTTCGCGGGCACATAGGTCTTGGTCACATCGCGGAAGGACGCGTAATAACCCTCGGCACCGGAGCCGATGACGCCGTCAACAACGCCGGTCTGGATCGCGGTGAACGCTTCGGAGAACGGGATCGGCGAGGGGATGTAGCCAAGCGCTTCGCCGGTCAGCTGGAAGCTTTTGATACCGGGCACCCGCACCTTGATGCCGTTGGACTGCGACGGGTCGCCCGGGTTTACAGCATCGGTGTTCAGCGCAATGCCGCCGAAGTAGACCGGGTAGGCCGCCAGCATGGTGATGTCCTGCTTGGCATAAAGCTCTGCCATCACGTCGCGCACCGCACCGCCGGGGCCATAGATCTCGCGCGCCTCGGCCCAGGTGTTGGCCAGGTAGGGGAAGGAGCTGATCTGCATCCGGCGGTCCGCCGCGGCAGCGGCCGGCTGGGTCGCCATGTCGATGGCGCCGACGCTGATGCGCTCCTGCACGGTGGTGTAGTCGCCGAGCGCGGAGGCCGGGAAGATGTTGATCGAAACGTCGCCGCCGGTGGCCTCATCCACCTGGGCCGCAAAGGCGCGCAGCTCCTTGTCGATGGTGGTGTCCTGCGGGCGGACGTGGCTCATCTTGAGGTCGGCAGCTTGGGCGAGGCCCGCCAGCGACATCAGGGCAGCAGCAGCGGTGCCGGTCAGAAAGTGTTTCATGGGTAGTCTCCTCCGTAGGGTGTCTGGTGTTTGTCAGGGATGGGGTCAGTAGCCGAAGAAACGCGGCAAGAAGAGCGACAGGTCGGGCCACAGCGAGGTCAGGAAGACCACCGGCACATAGCCTGTCAGGATCAGGATCATCGCGGGCGGGATCACCTTGGTGACCTTCACATTGCCGATCCGCGCGCCGAGGTAGAGGATCGAGGCATAGGGCGGGGTGACGCCGCCCATCGCGGTGTTCACGCCCATGATCGCGGCGAACTGCACCGGGGTGACGCCGATCGCCTGCATCAGCGGCAGCAAGAGCGGCGCGATCAGGATGATGGCGGTGACGTCGTTCACGACCATGCCGACCAGGAACAGCAGGATGTTGATGAAGATCAGCAGCAGCACCTTGTTCTCGGTGATCTCGAAGATCGCGCTGACCATCTTTTGCGGGATCGCTTCATAGACGAACATCTGGCTCAGGATCATCGAGAACAGGATCATCACCATAATCGCGCCCACCGCTGTGGCGGCTTCCTTGCCGGCCTCCAGGAAGCTGTTCCACTTGAGGCCCTTGTAGATGAAGAAGCCGACCGGCAGCGCATAGATCACCGACAAGGCCGCGGCTTCGGTCGGGGTCATGATGCCGCCATAGATGCCGCCCAGGATGATCACCGGCATCAGCAGTGCCGGGGTTGCGTTAAAACCCTTCTTGGCCACATCGCCTGCCAGCTGGGAAAAGCTGGGCGCGTCATCCAGCACCAGGTTGAACTTGCGGCTCATCCACAGGTTCATGGCCGAGAAGTTGAACATGATCAGCAGGCCCGGCCCCAGGGTCGCCAGGAAACAGGCGAGGATCGAGGTATCGGTCACCCAGCCATAGACGATCATGGTGACCGACGGCGGGATCAGCAGGCCCAGGATCGAGGAGTTGGCAATCAGCGCGGTGGCGTATTCCCGCGGGTAGCCGCGCTTCTCCATCTCGGGGATCAGCAGCGGGCCGATAGCGGCGATACCGGTCAGGCCAGAGCCGGAGATCGCGCCGATGATAGCGCAGCTGACCGCCGCCACAACACCCAGACCGCCGCGGATGTGGCCGATGAAGGCGTTGACGAAGTTCAAGAGCGAGGCCGCGATACCGCTGGCTGACATGATGGTGCCAGCCAGCACGAACAGCGGAATGGCCAGCAGAACCGGGTTGCCCAGCTGCTGGGACCCCCACAGCATCATGCCTTTCATGGTCACATCGCCCAGGAAATACATGATCATCAGGGCAGCGCCGAAGCAGTAGGGCAGCGGCACGCCCAGGGTCAGCGTCAGAACCAGAACGGCGATGGCAAGGAGTGCGATTTCAATCATTTTGCGGCTCCGGCGCGCAGGGCGTTGATATGGCGGAACAGGTGCACCGCGGTGTAGAGCATCATCAGGGCCAGACCGGCCACGAGCGCCACTTCGGAATAGAATGTCGGCAGGTAGAGCGTCGGGCTCTCCTTCCAGACGCGCCAGGCGTACTGGGTGTATTCCCAGGCCCAGCTCAGCAGCCACAGGCCGACGGTCAGGCTGATGATTTCACCGATGATCGCCAGCAGGGTGTGGCCGCGCTCTGTCTTGATGGCGATCTCCAGCACGTTGGCGCGGATGTGGGTGTCCTCGCGCGAGGCGTTCACGGCGCCGAGGATATAGAGCCAGATAGTCGGGTAGAGCATGGTCTCCTCCAGCCCCATCACCGGGATCTGCAGCAGATAGCGGGTGACCACCTGGACAAACTGCCCGAGCGCCACCAGACAGATCAGCCCCGTCAGCAAGTATTTTGAGAATGTGTCCATCGGTCCTCCTTCCGGTGTCCCCTCACCGGGTTTGGCGGATTTGGCTGGACAAAGGGCATAAGATCAATTTCAAAATATCTGTGACTCCATAAATTTCCTTGATACCCACGCCATGAACTTCTCGATCCGCCAGATCTTCACCTTCCGCGAGGTCATGCGCAGCGGCTCCATCTCCCAGGCCGCGCGCACCGTCGGGCGCACCCAGCCCGCCGTCAGCACGATGATCTCAACGCTGGAGGGCGAACTGGGCTTCAGCCTGTTTGTCCGCGAGCAGGGCAAATTGATTCCAACACCGGAAGCGCGGTTCTTTCTGGAGGAATGCGAGACCGTCCTGGAACGCATCGAGCGGATCGAGCGCACCGTCAGCAAGATCCGCGGCCACGAGGCCGGCAAGCTGCGCGTTGCCTGCCACCCGGCGGCGGCCGGGCTGTTCATGCCGCGGATTCTAACGGATTTTCTGCAAGGCAAGGATGAGCTTGAAGTCTCGCTGATCATGCGGTCGTCGGATGTGATCGAGGATCTGATCGCCTCGCAGCAATACGATATCGGATTTGCCGAAACCCCGGTGCCGCGCCCGTCCATCAAGCAGATGGATTTCGACCTGGAAAGCGTCTGCATCGTTCCGGAGAGCGATCCGCTGGCCGCCGCCGAACAGATCACGCCGCAGGACCTGGACGGGGCGCCGATGGCGGTGCTGTTTGAAAAGCACCCCATGACGGCCCGGACAGAGGCCGCGTTTCAGCGCAGCGGCTGCCGGTTCCGCAAGCGGTTGGAGCTGCGCACCTGGGCGCCCGGGCTGCAGTTCGTTGCGGCTGGCATGTGCTACATGATCTGCGACATGATCACAGCCTATGGGTGTCTGCAACAGCGCCAGACAACCGAAGGGCTGGCGATTCGCCGGTTCACGCCGCGAATCGGCTCCAGCGTTTCGATTCTCACACCTGGATATGCCACCCAGTCTCTAACCTCCGAGGCCTTCACGGCACGGCTCTGCAGTGCCATCGAGAACATGCAGACCGAAATGGAAACCTGCCTCAACCGGCAACCATAAACGCAGAAAGCTTCCGGAGGCGGCCGCCGGCAGCGTCCTGCCATTAGTCTCCGTTCAGCGGCGCCATCAGCAGCACCGGCTTGCCGCTTCATTGATACCGGTGCCGTCTCTTGCGTGGGAGATGTGCCGAGGACTGAATTTCCTTTGCACCCAGCCCCGGGCCTCCGCACCCGTTTTGATTATGCCGTAAGTCTTGGGATAGGTCGCAATGCTCGGTTCCGAGGCCGTGAACCCGGCCAGAAGTTTTCGCATGCCCTGTACCCGATCTACCCCGAATACAGCCATCTTCGCGCCAAGGTGAAGGTGGTCATAGCCGTCATACTAAACCAGTCGGGCGGCGAACTTCCGCCTTGGGACCGCGGCGCCGGCTTGCGAACCCTGCAAAATACCGCGGCATATCCTCGGTCGGGTGAAAAAATGTTTCCTTTATAATCAACGCCTTGAAGAGACACACCTTAGGAAATGCCAACAACGGCCGCAGACAGCACGGGAACAAATTCGGACACAGGCGCGTTGACCGGCTGAAGCAACCCGAAAGGACAGTACTATGAAACCCTCCTATATCTTCGCCGCGGTGGCCGGCATTGTTGTGCTGCTTTTTGCTGTTTACATGATCGACATTGATCAGACCGAAGAAGCCCGCCTGCCCGACGTCGATGTCAGCGTTGAAGGCGGCCAGATGCCTGAATTCGACGCTGATGTCGGCGATATCGAAACCGGTTCCAAGGACGTGACTGTGACTGTCCCGACCGTCGACATTCAAAGCCCGGAAGAAGATGCCAAGGACGATAGCTGATCCTGACTTTCGGCAGATTTAAAAAGCGCAGCGCAGCCCGCTGCGCTTTTTTTTATGTTCTGGCATCGCCTGAGGCATACAGCCCTGAGTCTGGAGCAGCGGCCCCTGCGGTCCAGCCGTTTGGATTAAATTCGGAACAATCTACGGCTGTGCGCGTTGAGTATTCAGATCATCAAGCCCAAGGGGAAACACGATGGAATATGGACTGATTGGCCTTCTCGTTCTGGCTGCCGACATTTACGCAATCATTCAGGTCCTGGGATCCGGGGCCTCCACCGCGGCCAAGATCGTATGGGTGCTCGTTATCCTGATCCTGCCGGTGCTGGGCTTCATTGCCTGGCTGATCGCAGGCCCGCGGTCCTCCGCGGCAAAAATTTAACACTGCCGTCTTTGAAATGTCCCGGCCCGGCTCTGTAAAGCCGGGCCGGTTTCTTGCCCAGGCAAGCCCATTGCGGCCGCCTCACTCCGCCTTTTGCTCGGCGTCCAGCAGGTTTTCGCCGCCGTCCAGCCCTTCGCGCTCCCGCTCAGCCGCTCCGGCAACCGCCAGCTCCGCCCGCTCCGGGTCGGCCGCTTCCGGCAATTCGGCGCTGGCTGTTTCCCGCGTTCCAGGTTCGGCCGGGGCTTCCTTGGCCCGGGCGTCCTCTACCACGGGCGCGCTGTCCAGCCGGACCCTGTAGATCGGCTCCGGCAGGCCAAAGCCCGCCCCTTCCAGCGCCATCTTGGCGGCCCGGATCGCTTCGCCGCGCGCCTTGGCGAAGTCCACCCGGGTCTGGTCCACCCAGCCTGTGAAGGTCAGGATCACGTTGGAATCCCCGACTTCGCTGATCCAGGCGCCGACCTCCGGATCCTCCAGCACAAAGGGCTGCGCCTCCAGCGCGGCAACGGCGGTGGACAGGGCCGCCGCCAGATCCGCGTCCGCATCCACGCCAAGATCAAAGCCGAAGCGCCGCCGCGGATCGCGGGTGAAATTGACGATGCGGCCCTTGAACACCGTGGCGTTGGGAATACGGATGTGGTTGCCCTCGGGCGAAATCAGGATGGTCGCGCGCGAGGTCAGCCGCGCGACGGTGCCCTGGTCGCCCTGGATATCGACAAAATCATTGGGCCGGAACGGCTGCCGCAGGCTGAGCAGGATCGAGGCGATGAAATTCTCCACAGTGTCCCGCACCGCAAAGCCGAGCGCCAGGCCGACCACCCCCGCCGCCCCCAGCACCGCGCCGATCAACGCAGTGGCATTCAGGATGTCGAGTGCCAGCACCAGCCCGGTCAGAATGAACAGGATCCGCGCCACAGCCCGGTAGACATCGGCGATGAAGGCATTGGGCGCCAGCCGGGTCCAGATGCCGATCCGCGTGGTCAGCAGCCAGCCGCCCGCCGCCACCGCCGCAAAGGCGGCCAGCGCCACCAGAAAGATCGGCCCGTTTGCCAGCAGGTTACGGGTCCGGGCGGCAATCCGTTCCATGGCCGGGGCCAGCCGCTCCTCCAGGGTGCCGCTGATCTGGGTCTCATTTTCGATCGCCACCACCCCGGCAACCCGGTTGATGATCTGCGTCAGCCGGTCCTGGGCGGCGTTGTCGATCACCTCGCCGGTGATGCGGACCACGCCTCCGGAGACAGACACGGTCACCGACCCGTATCCCTCGATTTCCGCCAGCAGCTTCTCGATCCGGCTCAGGATCTCACTGTCGCGAACAGCCGCCTCTCCCACTTCGATCCGGCCATCGGTCTGCACCGGATCCGCCGCAGTCTGTGCCTGAGCGCCGGTGCCGCCAAGGCACAGCGCCGCCAGCAGGATTAATAAATGCAAACCCGCCAGCAGCGCCCGGCGCGCCCCGGACCGGCGCCCACCTCGCGGGGCCAAACATGTCATGTCGCGGTTCAATTCCGCATCCTCCCGATGAAATACATGCCCCGCACATGGAAACCGGGACGTGACCAGTCTTTGCCGCAGCAAACTGCCGGTGCAAGAGCGTAACCGCACGGGCCCGGGACGCACCGTCGCCGCCCGCTGAATTTTCACCCCTCTGATATGTCACAGTTTAATGCGCGCCAACGCGCAAAGGTGCCATTCCTCGCGTTCAAAAAATTTTGAGGAAGACCAATGAGCCCTAAAGCCGCCGGCGCAAACGCCCCCGTTCTGATCCTGACCCCACACGCACTGGAAGCCGCGGACATCAGCGACTACCTGCTGCGGCGGGGGTATCCGGCGGTCAGCAGCGAGACCCGCCTGGATGGTCTCGCCAACCCGCTGGAATTCACCGCGCGCGTGCCTCACATGGTGTTCTTCGGCTTCCCGCTCAGCGATCCGGAGGCACGCGACTGGCTGCAGTCGGCCATGGCCACGGAGTGGCGCATCATTCTGATCAATGGCGACACCACAGAGCCGGAACTGAAGGCCCTGCCGATGCTTAGCCGCCCATTTGCAACCCCGCATCTGGACACGGTAATGCAGCTTTTGGGCGAATAACTGCCCCTTCCCCGGCGGCAGTGCGCCGTGCTGCCGGAATTGGTCTGGTAATCAGCCATTCCGCGGCTCCTCCCGGCCGGGTTGCAAAGATACTAGGAAAAAACGGAACTTCGCAGCCTCCCCCGCGTTCTCCCTTTGCCGCCGCCGCGACGCGGCGGCCCACCGCAATTTCCCAAGGAGGACACGACATGGACGACGACCGCATCACCGGTAAATGGACCGAGCTCAAGGGCCGCCTGCGGGAAACCTACGGCGAGCTGACCGACGACGAGCTGGAAGAAACCAAGGGCGAACGCCAGAAGCTCGAAGGGCTGCTGGAACAGCGGCTTGGCAAAACCAAGGACGACGTCCGCCAGACCGTGGACCGGATGCTGGAGAGCATTTAACATGGCCCGCAGACCTGACAGTGACGCAGACGCCGCCGCCCAGCTTTGGAAACGCCTGGAGGACACCCGCACCGGCATGCTGTCGGTGGACGGCAGCAGCCAGCACCCGCAGCCGATGAGCCACTTTGCCGACCCCGACAGCGGCGAGATATGGTTCATCACCTCCGCTGACACCGATCTGGTGGCCGCAGTGGGGCTGGGCGCCGAGGCCACTTTTGCCTATCAGTCCCAAAAGGGCGACTACCACGCCTCGGTCAAGGGGCCGATCGTGGTCTACGAAAGCGACGAGAAGCTCGACAGCCTGTGGAGCCCGCCGGTGGCCGCGTGGTTCGAGAAGGGCCGCGAGGATCCCAAGGTCACCCTGCTGCAACTGACCCCGCGCGAGGCGGCGATCTGGGCCTCGGATTCCAACCCGATCCTGGTCGGGCTGAAAATGCTTAACGCCGCGATGCGCGACGACGTGAGCGAACCGGACGTCGGCATCCACCGCGTGATAAACTTCCGCGACGTGGCCTGACCCGGGAAAGCGCCGCAAGCCGCGGACGAACAGGCCCGCCGGTACTCCCCGGCGGGCCTGTTCGATTTAGATGGATCCGCAGCCCGCGCCCGGCGGTCAGCCGCCGCCGCCTGCTGGGGGCATCGCCTCCAGAACCCCGCTCAGCTGTTCAACCGTATAGGGCTTTTTCAGGATTTTCAGGCCCGGGAAGCGCGTGATGACATCTTCGGTTTCGCCATATCCCGTGGCCAGCACCACCGGGATGCCCAGTTCCCGGCACTTCTCCACCACCGGCAGCGAGGTTTCGGACCCCAGGTTCATGTCCGCCAGCACAAACTGAGTGCCGCCTTGCGCCAGCAGGTTCAATGCGGTGGTCACCCCGCTGCATGTCTCCACCTTTTCGGCGCCCAGCTGGGTCAGCATGTCCGCGGCATCCATCGCGATGATCATATTGTCCTCAAGCACCAGCGCGCCGCCGGACAGGTGCCGCACCACCCCTGACTTCTGCGCCGCCGCTGCCGGCATTGCAGCCTCAGGCTTTTCCGCTTTCCGCACATGGCGGGCCGGCAGCACAAAGCCTGCCTCCAGCCCGGTGACGCGGTACTTCACGTCCGCCCGCCCCTTCAGCTCAAACGGCACGGATTGCTCAATGAGCGTGGTGCCAAAGCCCCTGCGCTCCGGCGCCTTCACCGGCGGGCCGTCGTGCTCGCACCAGTTGAGAGCAGCGGTGCCATCGGCGTTCAGGGCGGTGCGGATCTCCACCCGGCCGGAGGAATCGCTGAGCGCGCCGTATTTGACCGAATTTGTCACCAGCTCATGTATGACCAGCGCCATGCAGGTGAAGGCCGCCGGCGACAATTCCAGCGCGTCGCCATCAATTGACACGCGGCTGCTTTTGCCGGCCAGAAAAGCCTCGGTTTCCGTCCCGATCAGCCCGTGCAGAGTATTCCAGTCCCACTCCGACCCGGTCAGCTGGTCATGCGCCCGTGCCAGCGCGTGAATGCGCGCGTCCAGCACTTCACCAAAGGCGTCGGCGGACTTCACCGACTCCTTGCCTTGCGACACCAGCCCGCGGATCAGGTTCAGGATGTTGCGCACCCGGTGGTTCAGTTCCGCGATCAGCAGTTCCTGCTGGTCCTGGGCCCGCTTGCGGGCGGCATTGTTTTCATCCGCCAGCTTCAACACCACTTCGATCAGGGTTGTGCGCAGTGCTTCGGCGGTGCGCTGTTCGCGCTGTTTCCAGGGCTGGCAATGGCCGCGCGCCACCTCCTGCCAGGCCTCAAAGCTTTTGCGCGGCGTCAGGCGCAGACCATTGGGGCCCGGTTCGGCGGGTTTCTCGGGATTTCCGGCCCAGGTCACTGATTTGACCACTTCGCGCCGGAACAGAACGAAATAGTCCCGCGGTGTCCGCGAGACAGGGATCGCCAGCAGTCCTGCCACCCGGTCCGAAAACCCGTCGGTGCCGGGATAGCGCGCAATCAGGTTGCTGTTGGAGTAGACCTGCCCGGGCGGCGTTGTGTTCAGAAACCGCACCAGCCCCAGGAACTCTTCCTCTGCCGGGGCGGAGCCGATGGATTTGTACTCGCCGTCCGAGTAAATCGCAGCACCATCAAACGGGATGACTTCCCCGATGCCGGTGCAGAGTTCGTCAAAGGCTTCAAACAGGCTGCAACCGCTTGAAAGCTGCGGCATCAGATGGTCGTGCAGCGCCCGGGAGCGGTCAATATCGCCCAGTTCCTCGGTCATTTCCATCTGCGCAAGCTCATAATTGAACAGCTGCGCGAACAGCTCAACCGAGGTGCGCTTTTCATAACTGAGGTAACACGGGCTGTCATTATGGCAGGCAAACAGCCCCCACAATTGGCCGTTGCGCAGGATGGAGACCGACATCGAGGCCGCAACCCCCATGTTCTTCAGGTACTCCAGATGGATCGGAGAGACCGCCCGGGTCACCGCCAGCGACAGGTCCAGCGGGGTGCCGTTGGGATCTGTTTCCGGCAGCACAGGATAGACCGGCGCCGCGGCGTCGGGAATGATCCGCAAAAGGCTGCGCACATACAGCGCCCGCGCCTGCTTGGGGATGTCGCTGGCCGGATAGCGCAGGCCCAGAAACGGCTCCATTCCGGAATCGCGGGCCTCCGCAATAACGGTGCCGCTGCCGTCTTCCTCGAACTTGTAGACCATGACCCGGCTGAAGCCGCTCAGCGCCTTAAGGCCCCGCGCGGCTTCCTGGGCCATTCCTTCCAGCTCGTCAAAACGCTGCATCCGGCCAATCAGCGCCTGCACGAGGCCCGGATCATGCACATCCCCGGCATCCGCTCCCCGGCGTTCGAACTCCAGCACAAACAGCCGCCCGGACATGTGGATGGACACGTCAAACAGCTGCCCGTCGCCGCGCAGGTCATAGCCGAAAACCCGCACAGCGCCTTGCTGCATCCGCAGCATCTGCATCCGCGTGCGCAGGTCGTGCAAGGCCTGCGGGCTAAGGATATCGGTCACCGGCCGCCCCGCCAGCCCGGAATCGTCAAACCCCAGGACTTCGCCGCAGTTGGCAGAAGCATGGGCGATGATCCAGTCGGCGGAGACTGCAATCAGGCAGCCGAAACTCTGCACATGGCCGATGATGTGGATCGGTTCCTGATCGCATGTGGTCAGATCCACCTGCGCCTTGGCAGCGCCGGATGTGTTGTCAGGCATGAACCGCCCTCCCAATAGCCGACTCAGCAGCAAAACATTCTAAGCAAAATTCGAACAGCCGGGTACAATCTTTGACAATCCGGTCAGCCGCGGCGCCCTCGCCCGGCAGCTTTTCCGCCCGGGCCACGAACCCGCGCCAGTTTTCTGCATAGGACGGGGCCGACAGATAGGCGCAGGCACTGGAAACCTCCGGCAAATCGCGGTCCAGCCAGCGCTTGCGCAGCACCTGCGCGCCCAGGCGCGAGCCTGAGACCAGGTAATCCACAGCCAGCGGATGCGGCATCAGCGGCAGCGCAGGCACCGGTGCGGCGCGGTCCAGCCGCTCCAGGTCCGCTCCTGACCGCTGCTTCAAATCGCGGATGACCGGCGCGCAGGCCGCGTCACGGCTCACTGGCTCCAGCGCCGCAAACAGCCGCCACTGCAGCAGCAGAAAGCGCGCATAGCCCTCAGCGCCCTGCCGGTCCAGCCGGGTCACATGATCATCCAAGGCCACATGGCATTGCCGCGTGTCCCCGCGCAGCCTGACACGCAAGTTCTGATATTGGACGTCTGCCACGGAACCGTTCCCCTTATCAGCAGCACTATAGCGCTCGCCTTAGCCGAATCAATGGGCTTCCACCGCAACACCAGAAGTGGAAAAGCAAATTTTTGCAACGCTTTAGGAACCGTTGACCGCACAGATCATCAGCATTGGCCCAATCCGGCGCCTCTGCCGCGCCGCTTGCCCGGCCTTGTCAAACCGTGCTGCCTGCCAGCCGTGTTTTCCACCGTATTGGGTGCCAGTTTAACTAACTTCAACGCAAGTCGCCGGCCGCCCCTTAACCCAATGTTTACAGCCCTTTCCCGGCAAATGCGGCCAAAATCGGGCAGTTCTGCCGCAATTGCCCGGATAGCGCCGCGAACATTCCGCATTTGGCTTTCAGCGTGAAGGCAACTCCGCGCCATCCGGCCGGATCCTGCACTGCCACGAGGGACTGACGCTGTGCCGCACGACACTCATTCCGCCGATCCGGCGCCGGCCTGCGAACTGCCCAGCGGCTTCAAACTGCTGCAGGGCCAGTACCAGATCGAGCGGCCGCTGATCAGCGGCGGCTTCGGGATCACCTACCTAGCCCGCGACAGCCTGGAGCGGCGCGTCGTCCTCAAGGAATGCTTCCCCGCGGGTCTCTGCCGCCGCGCCGGCACCGATGTGGAACCCAGCGCCCCCGAACACGCCAAATCCTGCCGCAACGTGCTGCGCGCCTTCCTGCGCGAGGCGCATCTGCTGGCGCGTGCGCGCCACCCGGCCATCGTCGGAGTGCACCAGGTCTTCAAGGAGAACCAGACCGCCTACATTGCGATGGAGTTCATCGACGGGCTGGACCTGTTGACCATCCGCGAGGAGCAGCCGGAGCGGCTGACCGGGCCGGTTCTGCGCCAGATCCTCGACCAATCGCTGGAGGCGCTGGACTGTCTGCACCGGCTGGGCGTCCTGCACCGCGATATCTCGCCGGACAACATCCTGCTGGGCAAGGATGGCACCGTGACGCTGATAGATTTCGGCGCCGCCTGCGGCAGCACGCCCGATGACGGCACCGCGCTGCCGATGCTGCTGGCGGTCAAGGACGGTTATTCCGCCCATGAGCTCTACAGCCCCGATCTGCCCCAGCGCCCCGCCTGTGATCTCTACGCCCTTGGCGCGACGCTCTACTACTTGATCACCGGCGCCCCTCCCGCCTCCAGCCAGCAGCGTCTGGCGGCGCTGATGGGGGGCACCCCTGACCCCTGCCGCCCGCTCTTGGGCGGGCCGTGGACCGCTGATCCGGCGCTGCTGGCAACCGTGGACATGGCAATGTCGGTGCTTCCGGCGGAACGGTTCCAGAGCGCGCGCGACTGGGCGGATGCGCTGGCAGAGGAAGACGCGCCGCAGGACAGCGCAATCCAGCAAGCCGATACGGCCGCGGCCGTATCCGCCGGAGACGGCGGCAGTCTCGTCACGGCCATTGCCGAGCTGGTTGCCAAGACCAACGGCAGCCTCACGCCGCGCCTGCCCCGCTCTGCCCGCCAGACGCAGACCCCGCCTGCCGCCCCGCCGTCAGAGCCCCGCCGCCCGCTGGTCAACATCTTCGGCGAGCCGGTCACCGACCTGGAGGCCTGGCTGGAAGAAGAGGACGCAATCGCCTGGCGCAAGAAAATCGCCCCGGTTGCGCAGCAGCCGCCTGCCGCAGCCCCTGTGCCGCTCAGCGATCCGGCGGACCCGGCATTAGGACTGCGCCAGGACAAGCCAGCCTTCGCCAGCCGCCTGCGCAGGCTCTTCGGGCGGCAGGCCAGCAGCCCGCAAACGGTTAAGAATTGAAGGGAATGGGTATGAAGTTCATCAAGGATATCATCGGTGAAAAGCGGGAACGGGTCCGCCTGGACGGCCCAACCACGGCCATCGCGGAACCCGTGCAGCCGCCCGCGGAGGATACCTGCAGCAGCGCTCCCCTCAGCCTCGGCCACGGCTTCCGGCTGGACCCGGACCCGGCTGCAGACCCGGCGCCTGCCGCGGCTGCAGGCCTGCCGGAGGAGTTTGGCGCTTTGCAGCCGGCGCCGGCGCCTCTTCCGCAAGTGGATCCGGAGGATGGCCTGGATGGTTTGACTGCGGCTGCGCCGGACGAGGACGCCATTGCCGCCTTTTTCGCCCGTGAACAGCCGCAGGCCGCCGAGCCCGCAGCACAAGAGTACCCGGACACTGCCGCCTTCTTCGACACCCCGGACGATGACCGCACGCATTTGGAGCCTGTGGAAGCGCCGGAAGAGGACTTCTATGCCCGGCAGGAAGCAGAAGCGGAGGAAGATGAAGTAGAAGTGGAGGAAGATGCGGCGGATCCTTTTGACGCCGATCCGGATTTCAGCCGCCTGCAACCGCCGGAGCCGGCAGAGGACACCGCCAAGCCCTACCGGATCTTCACGCGCAGCAACGCCGCCGGGCGGGAACTGGACACCGGGGCCGACGACGGCGAACCCGCGCCCGCGGCCCCTGCCCCGGCACTGCAGCCTGAACTAGAGCTTGCCCGCACGCAGGACACTCAGCAGGCCAGTATTCTCCAGCCTGAACCCCCTGCCCGTCAAGCTGCGCCCGCTCCAGAGCCTCAGCCTGCACCGGAAGCCCCGCCAGCAGCCGCGCCGCAGGCCCCCGCCGCCGCACACATCGACGTGCCCGCGCCCTCGATGGGCCGCGGCGCCAGCCGCGCGGGCCGCGTCAAGACCCGCCTTCTGGGGTTCAGCCCGGCCCAGGCGGCCGGGAGCGACCCCTTCGCCCGCAGCTCGGAAAGCACGGCACCCGGCTACACCCAGTTCCCGGTCGGCTGGCTCGCCATCGTGCAGGGCCCGGGCCGCGGCGCGGCCTTCACCCTGTTCAGCGGCGTGACGGTCATTGGCCGCGGCGAGGACCAGACCGTGCGGCTGGACTTCGGCGACAACAGCATCTCCCGCGACAACCACGCCGCGATCGCCTTTGACCCGGAGCAGAAAGCCTTCTTCATCGGCCACGGCGGCAAGGCCAACCTGGTGCGCCGCAACGGCCGCCCCGTGCTCAGCACCGAGGAGCTGTCGGCGGGCGACGTGATCCGGATCGGCGAAACCACACTGCGTTTCGTGCCGCTGTGCGGCGCGGACTTCGGCTGGGACCAGCCGCAACAGAGCGATACCGCAGATGCTGCGCTCCGCTGAGGTCGAGTATGACGCCGCGACGGCCATCAGCCAGGGCCGCCGCGAGCGCCAGGAGGATGCGGTTGCCGCCGATTTTCCGGCCGGCACCGGCACCGGCTTTGCGGTGCTGGCCGACGGCATGGGCGGCCACGCGGCCGGCGACATCGCCAGCCGCATCGTGGTGACCGAGGTGTTCAGCGAACTGAAGCTGCAGGCCGGGGACCCTGCGGCGCTGGAGCAGGCCATCGGCGCGGTGCTGCAGCAGGCCGCCAGCGGCGCCGACGCCTGCCTCGGCGAATACGCCAGCCAACAGCCCCAGGCCCGCGGCATGGGTGCCACCCTGCTGGCGCCGGTGCTGTTTTGCGACCGGCTCTACTGGATCTCGGCCGGCGACTCGCCCCTTTACCTGTTCCGCGATGGCCGCCTGATCCGTCTGAACGCCGATCACTCGATGGCGGCGGAGTTCGACGGCCTGGTGGCCGAAGGGCGCATGGACCCGGCAGAGGCCGCCAGCCACCCGGACCGCCACTGCGTCACCTCGGTGCTGACCGGCGCCGGCATCCCCCGCATCGACTGCCGCAGCGCTCCGGTGCGCCTGCAGGCTGGCGATATCGTGCTGGCCGCCAGCGACGGGCTGCAATTCCTGCCCGAGGCAGACATCGCTGCCGTGCTGGCCGCCGAATGCCGCAGCCCCAGCGCCCGTATCGGCGCGGTGCTGATGCAGCGGCTGGAGGAACTGAATGCGCCGGAGCAGGACAACGCCGCGCTTTGCGTCATCAAGCCTTTCGACCCGCACGCCGCGGACCCGGCCCCGGCACAGCCCGCAGCGCAGCAGCAGCAGCCCGCAGCGCCCCGCCCCCGCGCCGGCCGCCGCGTGATCACCCTGCTGGCCTCTGCGACGTGGTCCGCCGCGCCCGCCGCCAGCCGCAACAAGACGGATGCACCGGTGTGAGCCTGCCCCAGAGAGACATAACCCCGCTTGCAGGCCAGCTGGAGCACACCCTCAGCTCCGGCCTGCTGCCTTCGGACGTCAGCGGCTGGGGCAGCCAGCTGCTGCAGCGCCTGCGCCAGCCGGTGCAGGTGGCCGTGACCGGCGCACCGGGCAGCGGAAAATCGGCGCTGATCGACATGCTGCTGGGCCGGGTGGTGACCGGCAGGAACGCCGCCGGCCTGCTGACCCGGATCTGCCATGGGCCGCAGGAACAGGTGGAGTTTGAAACCGCTACGGGCGAACGCCTGCAGCAGGCGGGCTGCCTGGCCAACGCTGCGGTGCCGCCCGGCGCGGTGCGGGCGCGCCAGTTTCTGCCCGACCCGCGGCTGCGCACCCACAGCTACACCGAAATCCCGCTGTCCGGCCCTCCCGCCCGCCAGCAGGAGACACTGCAGCAGGCCGCTGCCATGGCAGACATCGTCCTGTGGTGCAGCGAAACCTTCCCGGAGGCCGATCAGTCCCTGTGGGCGGCCATGCCCGACAGCACAAAGGACCACAGCTTCCTGGTCCTCACCATGGCCGACCGCCAGATCATGCGCGGTGCCCTCTCCGGCCTGATCGAGGCGCTGGAGCCAGTGGCCGCAGAGGAGTTCCTTGGCGTCTACCCTGTGGCCGCGATCCAGGGGCTGACGGCGCAGGCAGCCGACACCCCGGCGGAAGACCTCTGGCGCTCGAGCGGCGGCAAGCAGCTTGCGGATGATGTAAAACGCCAGATCGACCTGGGCCGCGCCTCGGACGCGGATCAGGCTGAGCTCCTGATCCGCCAGTTCGGCGGAGAGCCCTTGGCAGACACACCCGCTCCCGCAGCCGCAACCGCTGAAACCCAGCAAGCTCCAGCCGCCAGCCTGGCGGCCGCGCTGGACCAGCTGCAAACCGGCGCCGAGGACATGCTGGCCCAGGCCGAAGCGGCCGGCGGCCCGCAGGCGGGACCCGTTCTGGCACAATGCATGGATCTGATCCGCGGCCTGTCTGCCTCGCTGGAGGCCCTGCCCGGCAGCGCCGCGTTGACGGCTGCAAAAGAGGCCGCCCAGGACGGCGAGGAGCTCCTGATGCTGTGTCAGCTGGAACAGGACGAAGACGCGGCAATCGACGCGGTGACGCTGCTTTTCCAGCTGAAAAAGGAGCTTGCCGAAGACCCGCCCGGATAAAACCGCCCGGAAACGCGCCCAAAAACAAGCCAATGCAGGAACAGAAGACCCAACCATGAACATGGAAGCCCAGATCGAGAGTGCCACCGATATCCGCGCCTCTGCGCGGCCGACCAACCTGAACGCCGGGCTGGAGCCGCTGGCGGCCTTCGCCCGCAAGGCGCAGCGGCTGGACACCGCGCTGGCCGCCCTTGCCGGTGTGTCGGGCGAGCGCGTCCGGCGCAGCCTGACCCGCCTGCAGGCGGAGCTCGGCGCCTTTGAACCCAGCGTCACGCTGCTGGGGCAGGTGAAATCCGGCAAGACTTCTCTGGTGAACGCGATGGCGGGCTGGGCCGACCTGCTGCCGTCTGATGTGAACCCCTGGACCTCGGTTGTCACCTCGCTGCACTTGGAGCCGGGCGAAACCCGCACCGAAAACAAGGCCTGCTTCCAGTTCATGACCGAGGAGGAATGGGACCGGCTGCTCAACAAGGGCGGCCGCATCGGCGAGATGGCGGGCCGCGCAGGCGCGGACAGCGAGCTGCAGAAGATCCGGACCCAGATCGAGGAGATGCGTGAGCGCTCCCGCCAGCGGCTGGGCCGCAAGTTCGAGCTCCTGATGGGGCAGAAGCACGAATACGGTTATTTCGACAAGAACCTGATCGAACGCTACATCTGCCTCGGCGACGACTTCGGCGACGAGCAGCCGGGCGCGCTGGACGAACAGGGCCGCTTTGCCGATATAACCCGCGCCGCCGACCTCTACCTCAATTGCCGGGCTGTGCCGCACCGCCTCTGCCTGCGCGACACGCCGGGTGTCAACGACACCTTCATGATGCGCGAGCAAATCACCATCCAGGCGATCCGCGACAGCCGCATCTGCGTGGTGGTGCTGTCGGCAGGCCAGGCGCTGACCTCGGTCGACATGGGCTTGATCCGGATGATCTCCAACCTCAAATCGCGTGAGGTCGTGATCTTCGTCAACCGCATCGACGAACTGGCCGACCCCGCAAATCAGATCGCTGAGATTGAGGCCAGCATCCGCCAGACCCTTGCCGACCACCATGGCCCGCAGGAGGCCGCGATCCTGTTCGGCAGCGCCTATTGGGCCAATAAGGTGCTGACCGGCGGGCTGGAGGACATGGACAAAACCAGCTCCGCCGCGCTCCTGAACTGGGCCGAGGCTTCGGTCAACGCCTCCCACGCCAAGGCCACTGCCCAGAACATGGTGTGGGAGCTGTCGGGCATCCCGGCACTGAACCGCGCTGTCTCCGAGCGCATCGCCGCCGACCTCGGCACACCGCTGCTGGCGCGCATTGCCGCCTCCGCGACCACCGCCGCCACCGGCCAGCAGGCCGCCAACGCGGTCCTTGTGCAAGGCGAGGGCAGCAGCGGCGGCGCCAGCATGCACGACGTCCGCACCGCCTTTGAGGATCTGTGCCAAACCCATCTGCAAGCGCTGGAGGCGGAGATAGAAGTCGTCCTCGGCGCCTTCCGCGACCGCGCTGACCGGGCGCACGCCACCTTTACGGACCGCGCCACCCACGCGCTGATCGACCATCTGGAGAAATGGGGCGAGGACTGCCATTGGGAGTACGACCCGGCCGGGCTGCGGATGCTGCTGCGCTCCGCCTATTCCGTCATGGCCAGCCGCCTGCAATCCGCCGCGCAGACCCGCTATGAGGCCGCCGTGCAGGATGTGGCCGAGCTGCTCTACGACGGTTTCGGCCCGGCGGTCGAGGGCATCCAGCTGGCGGTGCCTGAGGTGCCCCAGCCCGCCTCCCCCGTCGCCCTGGCGCAGTCCATTGCACTGGATTTCAACGACAGCTGGTGGGCCTCCTGGTGGCGCCGCACCCGCGGCTACAAGGCCTTTGCAAAGCAGTTCCGCAGCCTGATCGAGGGCGAGACCGAAGATTTCATGACCCAGCTCAAGACCGTGCAGACGGCAGAGGCCAGCGCCGCAATCCTCGCCCGGCTGCAGGCCTTCCTGGACGAACAGCGCGACATCCTGCTGGAAATCGCTGACTGCAGCCGCGGCGGCGGCGACATGCAGGCGCTGTTCGCCGGCGAGGAGGCCCGCCAGCGCCAGTCCCGGACCGCCAATGCCTTGGAAACCCTCAGGAGCTTCACCGCATGACCTATCAAACCGCCATCACCGCCCCCCTCGCCCCGGAAGCGGCCCCGGCGCGCAAGCCGCGCCTGGCCTTGATGGGTGAATTCAGCGCCGGCAAAAGCACGCTCACCAACCTGCTGGCCGGCCGCGCCCCGCTGCCCACCCGCGTCACCGCTACCCGCTTGCCCCCGGTCTGGCTTTCGCACGGGGCCGAAGGTGCCCGCATCATCGGCACCGATGGCAGCGATACTCCGGTGCCGCTCGAAGACATCGCTGATGCGCCGCTGGAGAGCACCGCTTTGATCCGCCTGACCCTGCCCGCCGAGGCGCTGGAGCTGTGCGACCTGATCGACATGCCGGGCATTTCCGACCCCAACATGCCCGCCAGTGTCTGGCAAAACCTGCTGCCCGAAGCCGACAGCGTTATCTGGTGCACCCACGCCACCCAGGCCTGGCGCCAGTCCGAGGCCGCGGCGTGGGAGGAGATTTCCAGCCGTATCAGCGGCCCCAGCACCCTGCTGATCACCCACTTCGACAAGCTCCGCAATCCCCGCGACCGGGACCGCGTGCTGCGCCGCGTGCAAAACGAAACCGGCGATGCCTTCAACGCCATCTTCCCGCTGTCGCTCAGCCAGGCGCTGACCGCGGGCGAGGATATGGAGGCCTGGAAGACCAGCGGCGCTGACCGCTTTGTCGAATATCTGGTGGACCTGCTGCTGAACTGGGAAGAGCCCGGCCGCCGCCCGGTCCAGGCCGCAGCCCCTGCTCTGCCCCTGCCTGCCGCGCAAGCTGCACCCCAGGCGGGCGGAGGACCGCGCGCCGAAGTGCTGGATTTCGGCAGCAAGCGCGAAGCCGCCACCCAGGTACAGCCGCAGACACAGGTGCAGGCCCAGGCGGGGGCCGGCAGCGCCGATCCCGCCAGCCGGGTGATGCCGCGCCGCGTGGCTCCTCCGGCCAAGCGCAGCCAGCGTCCGGGCCGCGTCCGCCCTGAAACCCAGCCTGCCGGAGACTGATACCGCCATGCCAGCCGCTGCCGCCCCGGATTGCCTGCGCCGCAAAGGAGACCCAAGGTGACGCTTGCCCGCCAGCTCGACACCCTGCGCCAAAGCGCGGAGGGCTGCCGCCTGGCGGCCTTCGGCGATCTGGGCGCCAGCATCGTCCTGCGCAGCAGCAGCGCCGCCAGCCACCCGCAGGAATACCTCGACGCGCTGTGCCAGCAGGCCCGCCGCAGCTTCCTGCTGCTTGACGCCGCGGTGCAGGCCGGGCCGGAGGCCGCCCGCCCGCCCGCCGATGACATCCTGATGCTTGCCCCGGGCGAAGCCCGCCTTTGCATCCGCGCGGCCGACGGATCCGGCGACGCGCTGCTGTGCGTTTGCAGCGACGCAGACACCGCCGCCCGCCTCGCCGCCCCGGCCCGCACACTGCTGGCCAGCCTGAACGGAGGGCCAGGATGACAAGCCCCGCCCGCCAGATCCCGGGCGCTGAGCCCGCCCCGGACGCGCTGCACCAGGCGCTGCGGCAGCTGGCGCAGCCGGTGCAGGCGCTGACCGCCCGCACACAGCACGCCGCCGCGGGGCGGGAACCGCTGCTGCCCGCCGTGCTGCGCGAGATCGGGGAGACAATGCTGCCGCGCGAGATCACCCTCTGCATCGGCCAGACCCCCGCCGCCATTCTCATCGCCGCCCACCGCAGGCTCGCAGGCCTCACCCTGAAGGGCACGGCGGAAGCGGGCGCCGCGCCGGAGGATCCCGCCGCCGCCGCCCGGCTGTTTGCCGCCCGGCTGAGCAGGCTGGAGGCGGAGGCCGCAGGTGCCGGGTTCTCTCTCCGCCGCCGCCCCTGCAAGGCTCCGGAGGGCGCAGGGAGCTGCACCCCGGAAATGCTGAAGGAAGCACTCGCCGCCCCTGCCCGAAACCCGCTCAGCAGCATCCGCGCCGCTGCCGCAAAACACGCGCTGGCATGGATCCACTGCAGGCCTAGCGGGCAAGCACCGGACACCGGCGGCCCCCCGCCCCTCCTCAATCAGCTGCAAGCGGTCCGCAGCGCCTATGCTGCCAGCGCCGCCCGCCCGGGTTCGGCCAGAATGCCTGCCCGCAAGCCGGACTGCACGCTGCTGCCGGTGTCACCTGAAATCCGCATTCTGGCGGCGGCGCACGAAGAGGAGCTCCTGCTTCTGGCCCTGCCGCCCGAAGCTGTTCCCGGCCTGATCGAAACCTGGAACGCCCTGTTCTCCTGATGTCTCCCGGCCCGGCGCGGGTCAGACCGTGCAGCCCGACGGGCCGCAGCCGTCCACGGCCCCGTCCGGCGCCGTGCCCGCCGCCGCCGGTACGCCTTCCGCCATCAGCGTGGCAATTTCCGCCCCCAGCCGCAGCTCCGGGACCTCGCCGAAGTGATGCGCGCGCAGCTCCCCGTCCCTGCCGATCAGCAGCAGGCTCGGCGTTCCGCGCATCCCGTAGGCCTCCATCGTGCGCGGCAGCGGCCCTTCGCCGGGGCGGTCAACGCCCACCGGAAAGGTAATCCGGTATTCCTTCAAAAACGCCTCCAGCGACACCGGCGTCATCGCCGCATGGTGCTCGAACACCGTGTGCAGGCCCAGCACTGCCACCCGGTCCTGCGGAAAGGCGGCTCGTACCCTCTGCGCCAGCGGCAACCCGTGGCTGACACACCCAGGGCACAGCATCTGGAACGCCTCGATCACCACCACCCGGCCCCGCAACGACTGCAGGGTGACGGGACCGGGGCTGTTGAACCATTGCAAGGTATCAAGTTCGGGGGCGGGCATGTCTTTCTCCTTGTCTCCGCTCAGTCAGAAACGCTGCCCCGGCCCGCCCGCCAAAGGGGCCGCCGGGGCAGCAGATGTCACAGCTTGCCCGGCAGGCTCAGGTCGCCAGAGGCCACATCGAACACATCGGTCACGCACAAGAGCGGCGCGTGGATATTCGCGTTCACCCTCAAGGCCGCCGTCACCCCGTCATAGGCCGCGCCCTCCAGCGCCACGTCCCGGCCAAAGGCTGCCGTCACCGCAATTTCCGGCCCGTCGAACACCGGCGAAAATCCGGGGCTGTCAAGGAAGATCGGGAATCCGGGCCAGGTCGCGGGCAGTTTGGGCGTTTCGCCTTCCGGAATGTCCCGCACCGCCAGCGCACCGGGGCCGCAGGCCTCAGTGGGGGTCAGCACCACCCAATGGCTGTGCCAGATCACCCCGTCATTGGCCGGGTCACCATCCCCGTTCTCGTCATAAAGCGGCGTGTCGTCGAAATCCGGATGGCTGGTCGCGGCCAGCGCAAGAATACCGGTGCCGCCCTCAAAACCGACTGCCGACGGGTCCAGCGAGGTCGGCCAGACATAGGACAGCACCTCTGCCCCGCCCACGGCGCCAGCCGCCTCGGGCACCTCAGCGCCTGCGTCGCCGTTGGTGGTCATGTGAAAGGTCACCAGGTTGCCGTTGCGGTGGGCATGGGCCGCCAGGATGTCAAAAGCCGACCGCGTTCCCTCCGCTGCTGCCGACAGGACAGCGCCCTCCTGATTTACCGCATGGGTGTGGCCGTCATCCGCCAGGGCCGCGCCTGCGGCCAGCATCAGCGACACGCCCGAAATGATTGAAATCCGCATTGCCAGAGTCTCCGGTTCAGTTTGTGACGACTCCTTTTAGTTTCGACTCGCTACATTATGCAAGTATTATTTCGACTCGCTATCATTAGGCGCGAACTGGAACCTATCTGACCCGCACCGCAGACATCCGCACTTGAGGGGCAGCGCGCGCCAGCCCGCCGCCCCTCAAGCGGAAATTTCGGGGAAGGCCCCCCGGAAGCGCGCCCCTCTAGCCTCCGCGCACTGATCGCAGGCGGCTTCCGCACAATAGATCTGTCAGATTACAAAACCCGGCTCAGGTTTCGCTTACTGGCCGGGCGCCTTGTATGCGCTTGCAATGCTGCCGGCTTTTTTCTGCATTTCGGTGAATTCACCCGAGGTGAAGGCGCGCACGGTCTTGAGGTTGCTGACCGCGCCGCTGGCACCGGCCGCGATCAGTCCCGCCAGCAATGCAGACACATCGTCAATGTTCACCTGGATGGCAAAATCGCTTTCCCCCGTGGTCAGGAAAAAGCTCTCCTGGGTGCCGCCAGCCGCTTCGACAAGAGCGCGGGACGCAGCCTCGCGGTCACTGGGACTTTCGACCATCGCCTTCATGGCAGAGGACGTATAGCAACCGGTCACGATAAATCTTGGCATTCTGACTCTCCCTGGGGGTGGTGAGGCGAGCCGCTCCTGGGCACGATGCCGGACAGTCCGGCCCGCATGCCCCCGGGGCCGGATAGTAGCACAGACCGGGCCATTTGGCATTTGAAACCGGGCCGGGGCCAGCGCCCGCGCTACGTCCTGACCGCCAGCGCCGCGCTGATCGACTCCGCCAGAGCCCGGACGCGCCGCGGCTGCGCGCGCCCCGGTGGGAACATCATCTGCAGCGGATTGGGCGGCGGCAGATGGTCTTCCAGCAGCGCCACCAGCCGCCCGGCCTTCAGGTCGCCCGCCACATCCAGCTCCGATTTCAGGATGATCCCCTGCCCCGCCAGCGCCCATTGCCGCACCAGCCAGCCGTCATTGACGGTCTTGTTGCCGCGCACCGTCACCGCCTGCTGCGCCTTGCCGCTGCCAAAGCGCCAGACGTTGTCCAGGGTCCGCCCGAACCGCATCACCAGGCAGTTGTGCCCCGCCAGATCGCCCGGCTTCGCCGGCGCGCCATGCGCCGCGATGTATGCGGGCGCGGCGCAGACAATCCGCTGGAACTCCCCCAGGCTGCGGATGCGCAGGGTGCTGTCGGTCACCGCGCCAAACCGCAGCGCAATATCGAACCCCTCGCCGACGATATCGACATACCCGTCGGACAGCGACAGCTCGATGGAAATCGCCGGATGCGCGGCAGCAAAGTCGGCCACCACATCCGACACGATGCTGCGGCCCAGATCCACCGGCGCGCTGACCCGCACCGGTCCCGACAGCGTCTGCGCCTCGTGGCGGATACGGGCATCCAGATCGTCGACCTCTCCCAGCACCACCCGCGCACCCTCCACCAGCGTCCGGCCCGCCTCCGTCAGGCTGATGGAGCGGGTGGTGCGGTTGAACAGGACCACGCCGTAATGCGCCTCCAGCGCCGCCAGCCGCTCTGACACGGTGGTGGCCGACAGCCCCAGCTCACGCCCGGCTGCCACCAGGCTGCCCTTCTCGGCAATCTTCAGAAACAGGCGGATGTTGTCGATCAACATTATACGGATTCTCCGGATTATCATTCCGACCTTGGCCCGTTTATCCGGAAATCGCCAGCGCGTATCTTCCCCTCAGCAAATCGACACACCCAAAGGACCAAGCCAATGCCCAACCTGACCATTGTCGCCAACATCACCGCAAACCCCG
Source organism: Leisingera sp. (assembly GCF_982940295.1). Lineage (NCBI taxonomy): Bacteria > Pseudomonadati > Pseudomonadota > Alphaproteobacteria > Rhodobacterales > Roseobacteraceae > Leisingera > Leisingera sp. The sequence goes on along the minus strand of NZ_CEYXRG010000018.1, from coordinate 47,976 downwards.
GCAAGACCGATCTGGTGAAGGCCGAGCTGGAAAAGCTGATCGCCATCACCCGCGCCGAAGAGGGCTGCATCACCTACGATCTGCACCAGGACAACGAAAACCCCGCCCACTTCATGTTCTATGAAACCTGGGAGAGCCGCGAGCTGTGGCAGACCCACATGCAGGCCCCGCATCTGGCCGCCTACATGGACGCCACCGAGGGCGCAGTGGCCGAATTCACCCTGCACGAAATGACCCTGATCGGCTGAGACGACGCAAGGAAGGACCAAAATGATGAAAGCTGTAGGCTACACCAGCACCGGCCCCATCGACCGCCCCGGCGCGCTGATTGATTTCGAGACGGACAAGCCCGAACCCGCAGGCCACGACCTTCTGGTCCGGGTTCAGGCGGTCTCGGTCAACCCGGTGGACTACAAGATCCGCCAGAACCGCGCGCCCGAGGGCGATACCCCTGCCATCCTTGGCTGGGACGCGGTGGGCGAGGTGGTCGCAACCGGCGGGGCCGCCACCCGGTTCAAACCCGGCGACCGCGTCTGGTACGCCGGTGCCATCGACCGCCCCGGCACCAATGCCGAATACCACCTGGTGGATGAACGTATCGCGGGCCGCGCCCCAGCCTCCGCCGCCAATGCCGCGGCCGCGGCGCTGCCGCTCACCACGCTGACCGCGTATGAGATGCTGTTCGACCGGCTGGAGGTGGCCCGCCCTGTGCCTGGTGCGGCCAATGCGGTTCTGATCATCGGCGGCGCCGGCGGTGTCGGCTCCATCGCCATTCAGTTGCTGAAACAGCTGACGGATGCCACCATCATCGCCACCGCCTCGCGTCCCGAAACGCAGGACTGGGTGCGGGAGCTTGGCGCAGATCACGTGATCGACCACTCCAAACCGTTGCCGGACCAGATCGCTGCCCTTGGCATCGGCGCCCCGGCCTTTGTCTTTGCCACCCAGCACTCCGGCAGCTACGTGCCGCAGATCGCAGAGCTGATCGCGCCGCAGGGCCGCTTCGGGCTGATCGACGACCCCGAAAGCTTTGACATCATGCCGTTCAAGGGCAAATCCGTGTCGATCCACTGGGAGCTGATGTTCACCCGCTCGCTGTTCACAACCGCGGACATCGCCCGCCAGGGCGCCATTCTGGATGAGGTTGCCGGACTGGTCGATGCGGGCCGGATCAAGACCACCGCAACCGAGGCCTTCGGGACCATAACTGCCGCCAACGTCACCCGCGCCCACGCGCTGCTGGAAAGCGGCAAGGCCCGCGGCAAGATCGTGCTGGAGGGCTTCTGACGCCCCCCTCTGCGGACCGGTCAGGAGGCCGGCGGGAACACCGCCGTCTTCTTGACCGTGCCGTACACGAAACTGGTGTCGATCGAGGCAATGCCGCCAATCGGGTGAATGCGGTTGCGGATAAAGCTCTCATAGGCCTCCAGATCCGGCACCAGCACCCGCAACTGGTAATCCATCGCCCCGGTCAGCACATGGCACTCCAGCACCTCGTCCATCCGCCGCACCTTGCCTTCAAAGCTCTGCACGTCGGTTTCATTGTGCCGCTCCAGCCGGATCCGCACAAAGACGGTGATCGCCATGCCATAGGCGGCGGCGTCCACATCGGCGCTGTAGCCGCGGATTACCCCGCTCGCCTCCAGGTTCCGCACCCGGCGCAGGCAGGGCGAGGGCGACAGGTTCACCGCCTCGGCCAGATCCTGGTTGGTCATCCGCCCGTCCCGCTGCAAGGCGCGGATGATCTGTCTGTCTTTGCTGTCCACAAGGCCCCCGCTTGGCAGATTATGCCAAAATCTATTCCGATACTGGCATAATTGGCAATCCATCACCCTCCGGACAGGCGCAATATGGCAATAACAGAGATAAGGAGCCCGACATGAAACGTTCCGCAGGATTTGCCACCCGCGCCATTCACCACGCCTATGACCCCCAGGACCACGACGGGGCGCTGACCCCGCCGCTGCACCTGACATCGACCTTCACCTTCGAGACCGCCGAAGCCGGCGGCGAGATGTTCGCGGGCGAGCGTCAGGGCCATATCTACAGCCGCATCTCCAACCCCACCTGCGACCTGCTGGAACAGCGTATCGCGGTGCTGGAAGGCGCCGAGGCCGGCCTTGCCCTCTCCAGCGGCATGGGCGCGATCACCGCAGTCTTGTGGACGCTGCTGTCGCCCGGCGACGAGGTGATTGTCGACAAGACCCTTTACGGCTGCACCTTCGCCTTCATGCGCCACGGGCTGGCGAAATGGGGCGTCACCATCACCCACGTCGACATGACCGACCCGGAAAACCTGCGCGCAGCGGTCTCTGACAAGACCCGCGTGGTTTATTTCGAGACCCCGGCCAACCCGAACATGCGTCTGGTCGACATTGCCGCCACCGCCGAGATCGCCCATGCGGCCGGCGCCACCGTGGTGGTCGACAACACCTATGCCACGCCCTACCTGACCCGCCCGATCGAACACGGCGCCGACATCGTGCTGCACTCCGCCACGAAATACCTGGGCGGCCACGGCGATGTGGTGGCCGGTCTGGTCGTTGGCACCGCCGAGCAGATCGCCGAGATCCGCCTGGTTGGCATGAAGGACATGACCGGCGCGGTGATGGCGCCGTTCAACGCGATGCTGATCCTGCGCGGCATCAAGACCCTGAACCTGCGGATGGACCGCCACTGCGCCACCGCCCGCACCGTCGCCGCCTATCTTGAGGCGCATCCCGCCGTCGGCGCGGTGTATTTCCCGGGCCTCGACAGCTTTGAACAGCACGCCATCGCGGAGCGCCAGATGGACCAGCCCGGCGCCATGATCGCCTTTGAGGCCGAGGGCGGCCTGGCCGGCGGCATCGCCCTGATGAACCGCCTGCAGATGATCCAGCGCGCGGTGTCGCTGGGCGACGCCGAAACCCTGATCCAGCACCCGGCGTCGATGACCCACTCCACCTACACCCCGGAAGAGCGCGCCGAGCACGGCATCAGCGACGGCCTGATCCGCCTGTCGGTCGGGCTGGAAGACGCCGAAGACATCATCGCCGACCTGGAACAGGCCCTGCCCCCCGCAGCCCTCCAGGCCGCCGAGTAAACCGCCCCTCAAGGAGACCGCCATGCGCCCCGATCCTGCCCATCTCAAGACCATCGAACAGCGCCTGCTGTGGCTGTCGCACTGGATGGTCCACCACGCCAACCACATCCGCCCCAAGGCGGACGGCATCAAGGTGGGCGGGCATCAGGCATCCTCCGCCTCGATGGTCTCGATCATGACGGCGCTCTATTTCTCTGCCCTGCGGCCCGAGGACCGGGTGGCGGTGAAACCCCATGCCGCCCCGGTCTTTCACGCCCTGCAATACCTGATGGGCAACCAGACCCGGGAGAAGATGGAGAACTTCCGCGGCTTCGGCGGCGTGCAGAGCTACCCCAGCCGCACCAAGGACGTGGACGACGTGGACTTCTCCACCGGCTCGGTCGGGCTGGGCGTGGCAATCACCTCCTTCGCCTCGCTGATCCAGGACTACATCACCGCCAAAAGCTGGGGCGCAGACGCCCCGATGGGGCGCATGGTGGCCCTGGTCGGCGACGCCGAACTGGACGAGGGCAACATCTACGAAGCCCTGCAGGAAGGCTGGAAAAACGATCTGCGCAATTGCTGGTGGATCATCGACTACAACCGCCAGTCGCTCGACGGCATCGTCCGCGAGGGCCTGTTCGAGCGGATCGAGAAGATCTTCGACGCCTTCGGCTGGGACGTGATGCGGGTGAAATACGGCGTCCTGCAGCGCGCCGCCTTTGCCGAACCCGGCGGCGACAAGCTGCGCGGCTGGATCGACGCCTGCCCGAACCAGGAATACTCCGCCCTCACCTTCATGGGCGGCGCGGTCTGGCGCCAGCGGCTGCTCGACGACCTCGGCGACCAGGGCGACGTCACCGCCCTGATCGAACGCCGCAGCGATTCTGAGCTGGCGGCGCTGATGGAAAACCTCGGCGGCAACTGCGTCGAGACCATGGCGGAAACTTTCGACGCCATCGACCACGACCGCCCGGTTTGCTTCCTGGCCTATACGGTCAAGGGCTGGGGCACCCCGATTGCGGGCCACAAGGACAACCACGGCGGCCTGATGAACACTGCCCAGTTCGCCCAGTGGCAGGCCCATATGGGCGTGCCCGAAGGCCAGGAGTGGGAGCCCCTCGCCACCGTCCAGGACCCGGCAGCCTTGCGCAAATTCCTGTCCGAGGTGCCGTTCTTTGCCCAAGGCACCCGCCGCTTTGCCGATGCCCGGCTGCCGGTGCCCGACATCGCCGCCCCTGCCGGCCGCGAGATTTCGACCCAGATGGCCTTCGGCAAGATCCTCGACGATCTCTCCAAGGGCAGCAGCCAGCTGGCCGACCGTATCGTCACCACCTCGCCGGACGTGACCGGCACCACCAATCTTGGGCCTTGGGTGAACCGGCGCAAGCTGTTCTCCCGCACCGCCCAGGCCGATGCCTTTATCGAACACCGCATCCCCTCCACCGCGAAATGGGAGTTCACGCCGGAGGGCCAGCACATCGAGCTGGGCATCGCCGAGATGAACCTGATGCTGCTCCTGGGCGCGGCGGGCCTCTCGCATTCGCTGTTCGGCAAGCGGCTGATCCCCATCGGCACCGTCTACGACCCCTTCGTCAGCCGCGGCCTCGATGCGCTGAACTACGCCTGCTACCAGGACGCGCGCTTCATCCTGGCGGGCACCCCGTCCGGCGTCACCCTCGCCCCCGAAGGCGGCGCGCACCAGTCCATCGGCACGCCGCTGATCGGCATGTCCCAGGACGGCCTCGCCGCCTTTGAACCCGCCTTCGCGGATGAACTGGCGGTGATCATGGAATGGGCCTTCGACTACGTGCAGCGCGACGGAGAGGGCGACCCGGACGAGCGCACCTGGCTGCGCGACGAAACCGGCGGCTCGGTCTATCTGCGCCTCACCACCAACCCGCTGGAACAGCCCGGCAATCGGGCGGATGACGCCTTCCGCCAAGGCACCATCGACGGCGCCTACTGGCTGCGCCCGCCGGGGCCGAACTGCGAGGTGGTGATTGCCTACCAGGGTGCCGTCGCACCCGAAGCGATCAGGGCCGCGGGCATGATTGGCGAGGCGCGCCGCGACATCGGCGTGCTGGCGGTGACCTCCGCCGACCGGCTGAACTCCGGCTGGACCGCCGCCCAGCGGGCGCGCTCGCGCGGCAATACCGCGGCCCAGTCCCATGCCGAAACCCTGATGGGCGCGCTGCCGCCGCACTGCAAGCTGATCACCGTGATCGACGGCCACCCCGCCACCCTGTCGTGGCTCGGATCGGTCGCAGGCCATCAGACCATTCCGATGGGGGTGGAGCATTTCGGCCAGACTGGCACCATCGGCGACCTCTACCGCCACCACGGCATCGACGCCGCCGCCATCGTCGAAAAGGTGAACGGCCTCACCGCAGGCAAACAGGCCGCCCGCGGCGCCTTTGCCGCCATGGCGCGCAGCTGAGGCCTGAAAAAAGCGGGGGCTATCTGCCCCCGCTTCACCCTTTTACAGCACTTCGCCGCTGAACTGGGCCAGCGCCACGCCGCTCTCCTGCAGCGCGCGGCGCACATCGGCGGCAATCGCCACCGCCGTGGGCGTGTCGCCATGCAGGCAGATGGTGTCGATCCGCGCCGGGATGCGCTTGCCGCTGGCGGTGATGATGGCGCCCTCGCGCACCATCTCCACCATCCGCCGCCCGGCCTCTGCCGGATCATGGATCACCGCACCGGGCAGGCTGCGGTCCACCAGCGTCGCATCGTCGTTATAAGCACGGTCGGCAAAGATCTCGCAGGCCGTCTTGCAGCCCAGCTCCTGCGCCGCCTGCTGCTGCGCGGTGCCCGCCAGCACCATCACGATGATCTCCGGATCCACCGACAAGGCCGCCTGATAGCAGGCCCGCGCCATCGCCAGGTCTTCCGAGGCCATATTGGCCAGCGCCCCGTGCAGTTTCAGATGCCGCACCGCGCCGCCCGCCGCGCGCGCCATCGCCTGCGCCGCGCCCAGCTGGTAGCGCACCATATTGCCCAGCGTCTCATGCGCCACCGACATGCGGCGGCGGCCAAAGCCCTGCAGGTCGGGAAAACCGGGATGCGCGCCGATGCCGGTGCCCTTGGCCACCGCGTGTTTCATCGTCGCCGCCATCACATCCGGATCGCCCGCATGATAGCCGCAGGCGATATTGGCCGAGGTCACGATATCCAGCAGCCCGGCATCATCGCCCAGCGACCAGGCGCCAAAGCTTTCCCCCATATCGGCATTCAGATCGACAGTTCGGGTCATGTCATCTCCTCACAAGACATCTTCTTCACCGGCAATCACGCCGCTGATCAGCTGATAGGACAGCAAGTTCGCCATGGTGCGCGGATCACGGATCAAGGGATAGCACTGGCTGCGCAGCCCCTCGCGCCGCTCCGCCTCGGCCCGCTCCAGCTCTACCGCCTCCTCCAGCGGAATGAAACGGAAGTGCAGCTCCGCCCCCGCCGCCGCCTGCGCCAGCAAGGGCAGGTCGCACGGCAGCACCGTGCCGATCCGCGGGTAGCCGCCGGTGGTCTGGCTCTCCGCCAGCAGCACGTAGGGCGTGCCATCGCCAGTCACTTGGATATCGCCGGGAACGATCACCTCCGACACCACCGTGCGCGCGCCATCGGGGCGGAAGCCCTCGCCGTCGCTCTCCATCGGAACGCCCATCCGGTTGCCGCGGGCGCCGCGGCGGAAGGCCGTCTGCTCGAACCGCGTCAGCTCGGCCTGCGGGAACAGCGAAGTCTGCAGGCTCGCCACAACCCGCACGGTGCCGCCCTCGAACCGGTCGTCCGGCGCCAGCCCCAGCCCGGTGGTGCGGCCGCTGTCAGGACCGGTTTCCAGCACGTCGCCTTCTTTCAGCGGCGCGCCGATGCCCGCCGCCAGATGCGCCGAGCGCGCGCCCAGATGCTCCGGCGTCTGAATGCCGCCGCCCACGTGCAGATAGCCATAGCTGCCGCTGCGTGCCGCGCCGATCACCAGCCGCGCCCCCGCAGGCAGCAGGTGGCTGGCGTTCCAGGCCACGGCGGTGCCGTCGATGCTCGCCCGCATCGGCGCGCCGGTCAGCGCGATGCGCAGATCGCTGTCCGCCTGGAACTCGCCGCCCATACCGGCCATCTCGACCGCGGCCAGATCCGCGCCCTGCCCCAGCAACGCCGCGCCCTCGGCCAGCGCCAGCCGGTCGGCGGCACCGCCGCGCGAGACCCCGTATTCCAGCCAGCCCGGGCGGCCGCCGTCCTGAACCGTCACCCCAGGTCCTGCGCGCAGTACGGTCAACGTGCCGGTCATGACAGATACTCCGCCTTGGCGCCGCCCAGCGGATCGCGCCGCAAGCCCTGCAGCTCTTCCGGCGTCACCGGGGTGAATTGCACCTCATCGCCGGGGCGCAGCAGGAACGGCTCCTCCGCATCCGGGCGGAACAGCCGCACCGCGGTCTGGCCCGCGTGCATCCAGCCCGTGGGCGTGGCGACCGAGAACAGCACCAGCTGCCGGATCGCCACCGCCAGCGCGCCTTCGGGGATGCGGGTGGTCAGCTGGGTCTGGCGCGGAATGTCCCACGCCTCCGGCAGCTCGCCCAGATAAGGTTGGCCGGGGGCAAAGCCGATGGTCTGCACCCTGACCCGCGCCGCCGACAAGGAGGCCACCGCCTCTGCCTCTGTCATCCCCGCGGCCTCTGCCGCCTGCGGCAGCTGCGGCGCCAGCTCGGTGCCGAACACCGCCGGGATCCGCCACAGGCGGCGCTGGCCGGGCAGCTCTGCCGCGTACCAGTCGCGCTGCGCCAGCAGCGCCCCCAGCCGCGCCCGCAGAGCCGCATGGTCCAGATGCCGCAGGTCGAACCGCACATAGGCCGAAACCAGCGAGGTGGAGACCTCCTCGACTCCGTCCCAGCTTGCCTCCGCCAGGGCGGCGCGGAACGCCAGGGCGGCGCGGTTGGCCGGCTCGCTCAGGCGGCTGCCAAAGCTCACCAGCATCCCGTCCACCCCCACCGTGCGGATTTCGGGGCCGGGAGTTGCTGCACTCGCCTCAGCCATCACATCTGCTCCGGCAGGAAGGTCACGATGGACGGGAACAGCACGATCAGCACCAGCGCCACGACCATCAGGAAGAAGAACGGCAGCGCCGCCTTGGCCACGGTCAGAATGTCCCGCCCGGTCAGCGACTGCAGCACAAACAGGTTGAAGCCGACCGGCGGCGTGATCTGCGACATCTCCACCACGATCACCAGGAAGATGCCGAACCACAAGGGATCAATCCCCGCCTCCAGCACCATCGGCATGATCACCGAGGCGGTCAGCACCACCACCGAAATCCCGTCGAGGAAGCAGCCCATGATCACAAAGAAGATGGTCAGCGCCGCCAGCAGGGTGAAGGTCGACAGGTTCAGCGAGCCGATCCACTCCGCCAGAATGCGCGGAATGCCGGTGAACCCCATCGCCACGGTCAGGAACGACGCCCCCGCCAGGATAAAGGCGATCATGCAGGAGGTGATGGTCGCCCCCATCAGCCCCTCGGTAAAGCTCTGCCGGGTGAGCGAGCCGGACTGCCACGACAGCAGCAGCGCCAGCACCACGCCAACGGCGGCGGCATCGGTGGGCGAGGCAATCCCCGCATAGATCGAGCCGATCACCCCGCCGATCAGCAGCACCACCGGCAGCAGCCTGCGGGCGCGCTTCAGCTTCTCGCGGAAGGTGGCCGCAATGTCCTCGGTCGGCAGCTTGCTGCGGTTCAGCAGCGCCCAGACCACAACATAGCCAACGAACAGCCCGACCAGCAGCACGCCGGGCAGCACGCCTGCGACAAACAGCCGGGCGATGGATTGCTCGGTCGCCACGCCATAGACGATCAGGATGATCGACGGCGGGATCAGCAGCCCCAGCGTGGCGGACCCGGCCAGCGTGCCAATCACCAGCTTTTCGGGGTAGCCGCGCCGGGCCAGCTCCGGGATCGACAGCTTGCCGATGGTGGCAGCGGTGGCCGCGGACGACCCCGACACGGCGGCAAAGATCCCGCAGGCAAAGACGTTCACATGCAGCAGCTGCCCCGGCAGCCGGTTCATCCAGGGCGACAGCCCGGTGAACATGTCCTCCGACAGGCGCGAGCGGAACAGGATCTCACCCATCCAGATGAACAGCGGCAGCGCCGCCAAGGCCCAGGAGTTGCTGTGGCCCCACATGGTGGTGGCCATCACCAGCCCCAGCGGCGCCTCGGTGAACAGCGCCATGGCGGCGATGCCCACGCCCAAGAGGGCAAAGGCCACCCACAGGCCGGCGCCCAGGAACAGGAAAAGAAGGACCAGAAGAATGATGGAAAGCGCGGCAACCGACATGATGATCCCCTATTCGCTCAGAAGATTTTCGCCCTTGCCCTCCCAGGAGGGCAGCGCGCCGCGCAGCATGCAGACCAGCTCGTCCGCCAGCGCCAGGGTGAGGATCGCAAGGCCAAGCGCCACCGGCGCCTGCGGCAGCCACAGCGGCACCGACACCATGCCCGCGCTGCGGTCGCCGAACTCCAGCGACTCCAGCAGCAGCAGCCCCATGTACCAGGTGGCATAGCCGCTCATCGCCAGTGCCAGCAGGGTCACCCCCAGCTCCGCCGCCCGGTGGGCAGCCTTCGGCAAGCGGTTGGTCACCAGCGTCACCCGGATATGGCCGCCTGCGCGCAGCGCATAGGCCAGCGCCAGAAAGGTCGAAGCCGCCAGGAAAAAGCCGGTGAAATCCGCATAGGACGGGATCGTCAGGCCCACTCCGGTTCCGGTCAGCGCCACCGCGATCTTGTCAGCGAGGTTCAGGCACACCTGTGCAAAGACCAGCGCCACAATGGCCACGATAAACAGTGCTGCCAGCCCCCCGGCCGCACGGTAGATGAAATCAAGCACAGCCCGCATGGCCGCTCCTCCTCCCCAGGAGACCGGACGCCGCACCCGGCGTCCGGCCATGGTCACGTTACTGCTGGTAGGCGTTCAGCAGGGTGGCACCGGCCTCCCCGGCCTCGCCCTTCCAGTTTTCCAGCATCTGCGCCCCAATCGCGCGCAGGCCTTCCATCAGCTCTTCCGACGGCTCGGACACGGTGATGCCGTTTTCCTTCAGCACCTCGATCTGGCTGCTGGTTTCGGCCCGGCTCATCTCCCAGCCGCGCGCCTCGGCCTCAGCCGCGGCTTCCAGGATGGCGGTCTGGGTCGCTTCGTCCAGACGGCGGAACGCGCGCTTGTTCACCACCACGATGTTTTTCGGGATCCAGGCCTGAATGTCGGTGTAATGGGTCAGGAAGTCCCACGCCTTGGAGTTCACGCCGGTGGAGGGCGAGGTGATCATCGCCTCGACCCGGCCGGTGCTGAAAGCCTGCGGAATGTCCGGCACTTCAACCTGCGTCGGCGCGGCGCCCGCCAGGTTGGCGAACTGCTCCAGCGTCGCGTTGTAGGTGCGGAACTTCAGCCCCGCCAGATCCTCGACACTGTTGATTTCCTTGGTGGTGTACAGCCCCTGCGGCGGCCACGGCACGGCGTACAGCGCCATCAGCCCCTGCTCGTCCAGCAGCCCGTCGATCACGTCCTTTTGCGCCGCCCACAGCCGTTCGGCCTCTTCATAGCTGGTCGCCAGGAACGGCAGCGAGTCGGCGCCGAACGCCGGGTTGTCATTGGCCAGCAGCGACAGGAAGAACTCGCCCGCGGGCACCTGGCCGCTGCGCACTGCCTTGCTGATTTCGGGGTGCTTGAACAGCGATCCGGCCGAATGGACCTTGATCTCCAGCCCGCCCTCGGTCGCCTCGGCAACGTCGCTGGCAAACTCTGCGATGTTCTTGGTGTGGAACGTGGCGTCCGGATAGGGCGTCGGCATGTCCCAGGTTGCGGCAAGAGCCGGGACGGACAGCCCGGCGATCAGGACGGCCGCGCCGCCCAGCATACGCGAAAATTGCATTTTCTCCTCCCAATGCGAAACATTGCAATAATGTATCCATAACGCTGATAATTTGTCAACGTTTTGCCAAGATGCAACCTCCACCCCTGCCCCGTCCGGCGGCCGCCAACGCTCTGACAGCCTGCTTGATCTCCTTGATACTTTACCCTTTTATGACCACATGCAGATAAAACGCCGGGGTTTTATCGACAAAGAAGGGGCAAAACATGGCCGAAAAGAAACCCGATTCCCGCCGAATCGTCTCCTCCCGCCACCTGGCAGAGGGCGAAGGCTGGGAGCTGTCGGAGCTGGAATTCGGCCTGATCATCGCCTCCAACGCCTTTTCCCGCTGGATGACCCGCTGCATGTCGGCGGCCGGCCAGCCGGATCTGAACCCGCTGGAAATCCTGATCCTGCACAACGTCAACCACCGCGGCAAGGACAAGCGCCTGTCCGACATCTGCTTCCTGCTCAACATCGAGGACAGCCACACGGTGAACTACGGCCTGCGCAAGCTGCTCAAGGCCGGGCTGCTGGCCTCGGAAAAGCGCGGCAAGGAAGTGTTCTACCGCACCTCCGCCGAGGGCGCAGAGCTGTGCTCGGCCTACCGCGACGTGCGCCGCCAGTGCCTGCTGGACGGTCTCTCCGCCGCCGACTTGCCGGGCAAGGACCTGCGCGAGCTGGCCCGCAGCCTGCGGGCGCTGTCCGGGCACTACGACCAGGCCAGCCGCGCCGCCGCCTCGCTTTGACGCAAGGGGGCAGTCGACGCCCCCTGCCCTATCCGGCCAGTTCCTCGAACGCGCCGGGTATCAGCTCCTCCCAGAACTCCGCCATCTGGCTGGCCAGCAAGGCCGCGGCCCAGCCGCGGTTGCGGAATTCCTCGCGGTCGATCTCATCCTCCAGGCGGCTCAGGAACAGCCGCTTGTCGGCATCCCGCTGCGTGGGCGAGCGCCCCGCCGCCAGATCGCGGATCCGCTCCAGCCGCTGCGCCCTCAGCGTGCGTTCCCGCGCCTTGGCCGCATCCTCTGCCGCAGCCTTACGCGCCGCTTCAGCCTCCGCCGCCTTGCGCGCCTCAGCTGCCGCCAGCGCTTCCGGGGAAACCTCTTTCACCGCCTCGGCAGGCGCATCCTTATAGTCGTCCCGCAGCGCCGCGCTCAGATAGCGCACCGGGCTGTCCACCCCCTTGCGCCCCTTCAGATAGCCGATCTTCTCCGAGACATACTCCTCTCCATGCTCGGCAATCCACTGCCGCGCCAGCCGGTCGCTCACCCCCAGTTCCATCAGCTGGCCGTAAACCGCACCCTGCCGCACCCCGGCGCCATCGTCGATATCCAGCATCGCGAGCTGCGGGTTCTCCTTGATCAGGAACCGCACCTCGGCCACCTGCCGCCCCATCTTCTTGAACTCCGGCGTCAGCAGGATGTTCGACGTCTTGTTCACCTCCGCCACCGCCGGCTTGATGATCTTGGCGTTCAGATGCTTGAAGCTCTCGTAATAGGCACTTCCGTCCACCCCCATCAGGCGGCGGAACAGCGCAATGTCCCACCAGCCGGTCGAGCCGGTCCGCACAAACCGGTAGCAGTTCTCATAAAGCGCCAGCGCATGGCCGCTGGTGAACCGCCGCTGAATGTTCAGATTGATGAGGGCAAAAACCTTGGGGTCATGCAGCTTCTCCGCCAGCGCCGGGCTGTAGGCGTATTCGCACACCCCGCCCTGCAGCTTGGCGTATGACAGCAAGGAGCTCACCCCCCACTCCTGCTTGCCGTTCTCATCCAGCATGTCCCATTCCGCCACCGTCTCCGCCAGGCTGCGCAGCGATTGCTTCAGCGTCTCCATATCGTTGGAGTTGTAGCCCACCATCATGCACAGCGTCTGCGCATCGATCTGGTGCTTGGGCTTGGAGATCAGCGCGTCATAGGCATTGAGCAACAGCACATTGGACAGCTTCCGCTGCAACAGCGTCAGCTTGCCCGAGACATGGATCGCGGCGACATTCTTCTTCACCGACCCCCGGCGCAACGGCCCGGTCAGCTTGCTGTGCGGGATATCGTCTGGATCCATCGCCCTGCCCTCTTGCCCCTGGCGGCTTGACGCTCTTGCGGGGATTCTGCTCTGGACAGACTATGGCGCAAAAGGAACCCGCGCTCAATCCCGGCTTGGGGACCCGTTTACGGGAGAAGGCCATCCCGGAAACGGGTACCTTTAAAGCGGACCGGCCCCCGCAGGCCCCGATTGGCGCCGAATTCCCCCGGTTTCCGGCCGTTCCGGGCGCTCAAACCGCCCGATTTCGGGTCTCAGGGGCGCGGGTACCCGTCCTCCCGCGAATCGGGCCCCTTGCTCCCGCAGACAGGTACCCATGATCCTGCAAACGGGTTCCTTTGCTCCCGGATGCGGGTTCCCAAACCGGATCAAGTATTTGAAATCAAACGGATTACCAGACCTAAAGACTCTAAACTGAATCAAAGATTCACAACATTTCAACCTGTTTGTGCGATAGTATTTCTTGGGGAAAAGAGACATATATTCCGCGGATTACGGACGGCAGCGGAAAACAGATGCGCTGCCAGATAATGATTCACTCTCTCCCACAGATGTGCGACAAAAACGGTGATAACACGCCAAACAGGCGATTTTACCGAGGCACACGAGACATGGCAAAGAAACCGGACACTCCCCTGCCCCCCTATTTCAACCTGGATCCGGAGGCGGCAGCGGCCAAGCTGGGCGAGCTGGTCGACACCGCCAGATTCGCCAAGGCCGCGGCGTTTGCAGGCCGGGGGCGCGATGATCTGGCCAAGCGCGGCTACGCCCCCGACGGGCGCAAGCGCTTGCGCAAATTCTCTACCTGGGAGATCACCCGTTACCTGATCCCCGTCGCCCCCGCGCACCTGCGCCGGGTCCTGAACAAGAACCCCGACTTGCCCCAGGGCGAGGGCGCCAGCGGCTCCAAATGGTTCACCTTGGAGGAGGTGCTGAAACTGCGCGACCATTTCGCGGAGGAAGGCATCTCCACCAAGGAATACCGCCCCTACCGCCCCGAAGGCCTGCCCGCCAAGGTGGTCGCCGTCGCCAACTTCAAGGGCGGCGTCGGCAAGACCTCGACCGCCGCGCATCTGGCGATGTCCGCCGCGCTCGACGGCTACAAGGTGCTGGTGGTGGACCTCGACAGCCAGGGCTCGATGACCTCGATCCTCGGCGGCCAGGTGGCCGACGAATGGCAAACCGTCTTCCCCCTGCTCGCCCGCGATTATGCCGAGGCGGTGGAGGCCGAGAACAAGGTCCGCGCCGCCGCTGGCTCAGACCCGATCCCGCTGGATGAGACTCTGACCGAGGCGCGGGAGGTTTCGCTGCGAAACGTGGTCCAGAAAACCCACTGGCCCAACATCGACCTGATCGGCGCCCAGCTGAACCTCTACTGGGCGGAATTCCAGATCCCGGTCTGGCGCATGGGCCTGCGCAACTGGGCGCTGTGGGACGCGCTGACCAACGCGCTGGACCAGGGCGGTGCGCTGGATGACTACGACATCATCCTGCTGGATACCCCCCCTGCCCTTGGCTACCTCACCATCAACGCGCTGGCCGCAGCCGACATCCTGATGGTGCCGCTGGGCGCGTCGTTCCTTGAGTTCGACTCGACGGGGCGTTTCTTCGACATGCTTTATTCCACCTTCGCCTCCATCGAGGATGGCGAGAACGCCGCCCGCCGCCGCGCCGGGCTGCCGGAGATGAAGTTCGAATGGGACGTGGTGCGCGCCCTGATCACCCGTTTTGACGCCAGCCAGCAGACCGATCTGGCCAATGTGATCCAGGCATATTTCGGCGACATGATGAACGCCTACCGGCAGGATTACACCGCCCTGGTCGGCCAGGCCGGCGAAAGCGTCTCCGGCATCTACGAGGCGGATTACCGCAACTTCAACCGCGAGACCTATACCCGCGGCCGCGAGGTGTTCGACCGCACCTATGCGGAATTCAAGGAGCTTCTGATCGGCAGCTGGTGGCGCGATCAGCAGATGGAGCAGGCAGAACAGACCCAGCAAGAGGACAGAGCAGATGGCACGCCGCAGACAGCTTGAGACCCCCTCGCCCGAGGCGCTGAAAGAAATCGAAGCCGGCATCGACCGCGACCTGGCGCGCAGCCCGGGCCTGCGGCCGCCGATTGCCGATGTGGTGGCCGACGCCGCCCGCCATGCCGACCCCCTGCCCCAGGCAGGCCGTGAGGCCGCGGCCCGCGACCGCGCCGATGCCGAACGGCTGCGCGCGGCGGAAGAAAAGGGGCTGGTGGCGGTGGAGCTGCCGATCACCGACATCACCGCCGAGGCGCTGAACCGCGACCGCATCGTCATGGACGAAGACGAGATGCAGGAACTGATGAGCTCGATCTCCGTCAACGGCCTGCGCCTGCCCATTGAGGTGTTCGAGCCGCAGAACCACGAGGACGCGGGGAAATACGCGCTGGTATCCGGCTACCGCCGCCTGACCGCGCTGCGCCGTCTCAATGCGCTCAGCGGTGGAGACCGGTTCCAGACCATCCCCGCCTTCATCCGCGCCCCCGGCAGCATCGCCGATGCGCTGGTCGCGATGATCGAGGAAAACGAGGTCCGCTCCGGCCTCAGCCAGTACGAGCGGGGCCGCGCTGCTGCCTCAGCGGTGCATGACGGCGTGTTCCCCACCGTCGACGAGGCGGTGGCGGTGCTGTTCCAGACCGCCTCCAAGGCCAAGCGCTCCAAGATCCGCTCATTCGCCCTGATCCACGAGGAGCTGGGCGACATGCTGGCCTTTGCCACCGGCCTCAACGAACGCCAGTGCCTGCGGCTTGCGGGCGCATTACGGGCCGGTCTGGCGGAACCTCTCCGCACCGCGCTGGAACAGGCCGGCGGGCGCTCAGCCGCGGAGGAATGGGATGCCATGCTGCCGCTGATCGAACAAGCTGAAGGCGCGCCGCAGGATCCCAGCCGCGGCGGCCGCCCGAAGGCCGCGCAAAAGATCGAACGCGCGCGCAAAACCCGGGTGGCCCGGGGCATCACCATCGAGCGTGAGCTCGGCCCCAGCGGTTATGCCATCCGCTTTTCCGGCAGCGAAGTGACCGCGGAACTGGTCGACGCAGTGATGGACAACGTGCGCCATCTGCTGGAAAACGGCTGAGCGGGCAGGGCGCTTGCCCCCGGTTTCGCAGCGAAACCCCCGGGCTTTGGCCGGGGGTTTTTCTTTGCTGGGGGACGTGCAGCCGTGGTGTTTCGCGGGGTTTCGCTGCGAAACCCAATGCCGCTCGCCCAACAATCTGCACTCTTGCAACGCATGAAATTCCTTCTAAGGGTTGTGACCGCACCGGCAGGTTTCGCTGCGAAACCTCTCCGTGCGGGCTCGGGCCGGGGGGAGCGCGACCCTCTCAACGGCGCAGCCGGTCAGTTGGCGGCTGAGACCGGTTTCCGGACCGTAGTCCCGGAACTGTCTGAACAGGACTGCTTGCGGAACTGGCTGGGGGTCGCGCCCTCGTGCTGGCGGAAGGCGCGCTCGAAAGCGGAGACTTCGGAATAGCCCAGCCGCTCCGAGATATCGTGCAGCTGCGCGCCCGGGGCCAGCAGCATGCGCTTGGCGATCTCCATCCGGCAGCCTGCAAGCAGGCGGGAAAACTTCTGCCCCTCATCCTCCAGCCGCCGCCGCAAGGTGCGGCGCGACATGCCCAGGGCGGCTGCGATGGCCGTCTGCTCAAATCCTTCGCGGCCGATCCGCATCAGCAGCTCGCGGCGCACCCGCACGGTGACTGGTGCATCGCGTTCGCTTTGACGGGCGGTGCGGACAATCGACTGCGAGGCGGATTTGAAGGCGGGGTTTTCGCGGTCCGCCAGTGGCAGATCGAGGAGGCCTGCGGAAAACACCAGCGTGTTCGAGGGCGCGCCGTACTGCACCGGGCAGCGCGGCCCGGCGGCGCTGCGGCTGTGCAGGGCGCTTGATTCGTGCTCCAGCGACAGCAGATCGGGCCGCCAGTCCGGCCCGGTGGCGGACCGGATCAGGCTGTGGAACACCGACAGCGTCAGCTCCGCATCCTGCTGCCGCGGCCAGATGCGGGTGTCGAGGATCCGGTAGGTCAGCCGCGCCTTGTCGCCATCGACCGTCAGCCGCAGTTCCGAGTCGCTTTGCACCATCGGAAAGGCATTGCGGAACAGCGCCAGCGCCGCCCCCAGCGTTGGCGCCTGCAGGATGTATTCCCCAAGCGTGCCAAGGTTTTGCAGGTTGAAGACCGAGCCCACCCGCCAGCCGAAATCGGGGAGGTTCAGCTGGCCGGAGGCATGTTCGCAGAAGTCCACGAATTTCTTCAGTCCGATCTCGCCGTCCAGGTCCTGCGGGCTGATCCCGGCGTTGCGGGAGATCGCGGCGGCATCGCCATTCATGAACTCAACGGCCCGCAGCGGGTCGTTCAAAGTGGAGGCGGAAATCCGGGGCTGATAGGTGTGTGGCATCGCGCAGTTCCTCAGGATTGCGCCAGAATACCGCAAAAATCCGCTATTCCAGAAAAATTGCCGTATGCGGCGCTGAAGCGGCCGATTCTGTCCGGAAATGTCGGGTTGTTGTCCGGATGTGTCCGCCACACGGCACCGCCCGGCGGGGCAGCCTAGGCAAATGGCACCTCAAACAGGCACCTTTGATATTGCGATTGCAGGCGGCGGCCCGGCCGGGTCGGTGGCGGCGGTTCTGCTGGCGCGGGCCGGGTTCAGCGTGGCGCTGGCCACTCTGCCGCCGCGCGGCCCCCGGTATGAGGGGATGTCCGCCCGCGTCGCCGCGATCCTGGCGCGGCACCGGCTGCCGCTGGCCGGGATCGGCCCTGCGGCGCAGCGCCATGTCAGCTGGGGCGCGTTCCAGGGCGGGCAGAACAGCGAGCATCTGGCCGACCGCCGTGCTTTTGATACCGGGCTGCTGGAGGCGGCACGGGCCGAGGGCGTGCATGTTGTCTTTGCATCGGTGTCCAGCGTGCGGCCCGATGCAGGTGAAATCCGCCTGGCCGATGGCACATGCCTGTCTGCCCGGCTGCTGTTCGAGGCCCGCGGCCGCCGGGCGCCGCGCCAATCCACGGAAATGCAGCGGACTGAACTGGCCGGGCCGGACACGATTTCGGTTGCCGGGTTTGTGCCGCCGCAGGCGGGAGATATGGAAACGCCGCGGATCGAGGCGCGGCCCGGCGGCTGGGTTTGGTCGGTGCCGGTGGACAGGGACCGGCTGTGGCTGCAGGCGGTGGGCGCTGCGGCCTCGCTGGGGCAGTCAGGTGGCAAAACGGCTGTGGCAGCGCTGTGGAGCGCTGCGGCGGGAGAGACCCAGCTGCCGCGCCGCCCCGTTGTGCATGCGATTGCGCCGCGGCTGGCGGCGCCGGATCTGGACCCGCGCTGCCCGCGGCTGGGTGATGCGGCGGTGGCGCTGGATCCTCTGTCGGGGCACGGGATGTTCTGGGCCGTGTCCTCGGCGCTGATGGCGGTGCCCATCGCGCGGGCGCTGCTGGCCGGAGAGGCGGACTTGGCGCGCGATTTCTACCGTAACCGGGTTGCAGAGACCTTCTGGCGGCAGGCGCGGGTGGGCCGGGATTTCTACCGCGAGGCGGGGTTTCAGACGCCGTTCTGGCAGCAGCGTGCGGCCTGGCCGGACGAGGCCCCGGCGCATGACACGGACATCCGCCCGCACACCGCCATGCGGGTGGTGGTGCAGGACGGTTTTCTGGCCCGGCGCGAGGTGCTGATCACCCGCGATGCCCCAGGCGGTGCGGCCTTTACCGCCGGGCAGGAGATCGTGCCGCTGCTGCGCCGCCTGAACGGCCAGCCGCTGCCGGACGCGGACCGCTTTCACAGCGCGGTTCTGCCCGAGGCCCCGCCGCAGGCGGCCCGGGCGATCCATCAATGGCTTTTGTCACAAGGGTTTACCGAGGGGGCGCAGATCCCCTGGGACACTGTAAACAGGGAGACTGAACCATGCAACTACGACCCCGCGGCCTGACGGCTGCACTTCTGATATCTGCGGCGGGCGCGGTGCCGGCACTGGCCAGCGAGGACCTGCTGAAAAACACCTGCTCAAGCTGTCACACGGCGGAGGAGGGCGGTCTGAGCCGGATCAGCGGCCAGCGCAAAAGCCCCGAGGGCTGGATGATGACCATCGTCCGGATGCAGCAGGCGCACGGGCTGGAGATCGGCGCAGAGGACCGCCGCGCCATCGTGCAGCATCTGGCGGACACGCAGGGTTTAGCACCGTCCGAGGCCGCGCCGTTCCGCTATGCGCTGGAGAAGGACCCGAACGCGCAGGAAAGCTTTGACGAGCCGTTCGCCTCGATGTGCGCGCGCTGCCATACCGGCGCGCGGGGGCTGCTGCAGAACCGCACGGCGGAGGAGTGGGAGCTGCACATGGATTTCCATGTCGGCCATTTCCCGACCATCGAATACCAGGCGCTTGGCCGCGACCGGGAGTGGTACAAGATCGCCCGCACCGAGATCGCCGGCTATCTGGCGGAGCAGAACCCGCTGGAGACGGCCGCCTGGGCGGACTGGCAGGCGGCGGAGAAGCAGCCGGTGGCGGGCGATTGGGTGGTGATGACCGACCTGCCCGGCATCGGCGAGGCCTATGGCAAGCTGACGGTCAGCGGCGATGCCTCGCCCTATCAGGTCAGCGGTGAGTTCATGACGGCGGACGGCACCGCGCATCCGGTGTCGGGGCAGATGAACCTCTATACCGGGTATGAATGGCGCGCCAATCTGGACATTGGCGGTACCGCCTACCGCCAGGTGCTGGCACTGTCAGAGGATGGCAACAGCCTGCAGGGCCGCCAGTTTGACCGCAGCAACGACGCCTTGGGCGCACCGCTGACCGGCGCGCGGGACGGGGCTGGCAGCGTTATCCTGGGCACGGTTCCTTCTGCCGTTCCGGCGGGTGAGGCGCAGGTGCAGGTGGTTGGCACCGGGCTGGACGCGCTGGACGCCTCTGCCGGTGAGGCGGCTGCGAACACCTATGGCGCGGGGCTGTCGCTGGCGGCGGAGGGCAATGGTGTTGTCACCTTCAGCGCGGGCGGGGCAGAGGGGCAGATCGCGCACTATGCCTCGGTCGACAGCTTGCGAGTGGAGCCGGAATTCACCATCGCCCGAGTCGGCGGCGGCAGCGAGGAAGGCCCGGCGGCGGTGCCTGCTTATTTCAACGCGGTTGGCATGTGGAACGGGCCTGACGGCGAGGCCGGGACCGATGATGATGTGCGCATCGGACGGGTTGAGGCGCAATGGACCGTGGCCAACGCGCATGAGCACGCAGCGCACATGAAAGATACTGAATTTGCTGGGGAAATGCAGCCAAACGGCATCTTTGCGCCCGCGGTTGCCGGCCCCAATCCGGACCGGCCATTTAGCGCTAACAATGCGGGCGAGCTGACAGTGCAGGCGGAGGCGATGGGCCAGCAGGCGGAGGCGATGCTGATCGTCACCGTACAGCGTTTCATCGACCCGCCGATCCGCTGAGACAGGGGGAGAGACCATGAAAGACTTTCACTATCAGCCGGCCAATGCGCACCGGGTTGAGGTCGAGGGGCGGGAGGTTCTGTTCCATGTGCCGACCACCTCGATCTTCGAGATGGATGGGGTGGACCGGGATATCCTTGATTATGCCGCGCAGGAGCAGGCGTTCTCCATGGATGAGTTCGAGGCGCGGTTTGCAGCGGAGGATGCGGCGGCGCGGCTTGATGGGCTGGTGCGGCTGGACATCGTCAATGACGGCCGCCCGCTGCAGCCGGAACGGCCGCCGATCGAGATCGAGACCTTCCCGCTGACCACCATCGTTCTGAACGTCAACACCGGCTGCAACCTGGCGTGCTCCTATTGCTACAAGGAGGATCTGGCGGTGCCGTCCAAGGGGCAGAAGATGGCCTTTGACACCGCGCGGAAGTCGGCGGAGATGCTGCTGGCGGAGAACCCGGACCGGGACAGCTATAACGTCGTGTTCTTCGGCGGTGAGCCGCTGTCGAACCTGCCGTTGATCCGGCAGGTGGTGGAGTGGGCCGAGCCGCATTTTGCGGCGCTTGGCAAGGAGGTGAACTTCAGCCTGACAACCAATGCGACACTGCTGACCGAGCCGCTGATCGACTGGCTGGATGAACACCGTTTCGGCCTGACGGTCTCCATCGACGGACCCAAGGCGCAGCATGACCTGAACCGCAAGACGGTGGGCGGCAAGGGCACCTATGACACCGTGGCCGCCAAGGCGCGGCTGCTGCTGTCGCGGTACAAATCGAAACCCGTGGGCGCCCGCGTCACCCTGACGGCGGGGATCACCAATATCGTCGAGATCTGGGACCATCTGATCAACGATATCGGCTTTGCCGAGGTGGGGTTCTCGCCGGTGACTTCCGGCGAGATGGATGCCTTCAACCTCAATGGTGCCGAGCTGCTGGAGGTGTTCGAGGGGATGAAATCCCTTGGCAGGCTCTATGTCGAGGCGGCGCTGGAGGGCCGCAACATCGGTTTTTCCAACATGCATCAGATGATGAACGACCTTTACGAAGGGCGCTCCAAGGCGCTGCCCTGCGGGGCCGGGGTGGGGATGCTGGCGGTCAACCACGATGGCGCGCTGAACCTGTGCCACCGGTTCACCGGATCGGAAATGGACCCGTTCGGCACCGTCGATGAGGGCATCAAGCGCAAGGAGCTGTCGGGGTTCATCAAGGCACGCTCCGACCGCACCGAGAAGGGCTGTGCCACCTGCCGGATCCGCAACCTGTGCGCGGGCGGCTGCTACCACGAGAGCTATGCCCATTTCAGTGACCCGATGATGCCGACCTATCACTACTGCGACCTGATGCGCGACTGGATTGATTTCGGGGTCGCCGCCTATGCCCGGCTGATCGCCCAGGCGCCGCAGTATTTTCACCAACATGTTGCGCCGAGGAGGGCGTTTGGAAAATGAAACCGCTCAATCAGAAAGCCGAACGCGTTCAGCAGGCCGCGGCCGAAGGCCAGATGGACGAGGTCCGCGCGATGCAGACCGTGACCGCCGGATGCGCCACCACATTCGACCCGGGCTGGGAGGTCGATCCCTTTGGCGGGCTTGCCGCCCTGTGCCAGCCGATGGAGGCGGACCTTTACGGCTGCTCCGACCCGTGCTGGTGGCCTGCGCAGGTGCCCGACATCATGGTCAACCACCCGAACTGGGACGAGGGCGCGCCCAATGCCGCCAAGGACTGGCGGGCGCTTGGCGCCACCTATCCCACCGATGCCGAAACCTGAGGAGACCCGCATCATGAAATCCGCGCTTTTTGCTGCTGCTGCGTTTTGCGCTTCAGCCCTGCCGCTGGCCGCTGGCGACCTTCTGGTGACGGTGGCCCGGCCCTCCAACCTCTATGTCTTTGATGCCCAGGACCGCTCGGTCAAGGCCGACTGCGATCTGGGGGCGAATGTGACGCCGGGCGTCATTGCCATGTCGCCGGACAACCGCATCGCCTATGTGCTGCTGAACCATTGGCAGGATGTGGTCGGTGTCGATATCGAGACCTGCGAGAAGGTGTTCCACGCGGCCCAGTCCGAGGGCGATGTGACCCGCCGCTCGCTGGCGTCGCTGGCGGTGTCCAAGGACGGCAGCCAGATCTACACGGTGCGCAATCCGGTGCGCAAGAAGACCGACCGGTATGAGGTGATGCAGCCGGAGTTTGCCGTCTATGACGCCGGTGCCGGGCTGGAGGCGAAGCCGTCCGCCACCTTTGAGGCGCCGCGCCGGTCCACCCTGATGGCGAGCGACCGCAACGGGCAGGTCTATGTGGCCGGGCATGAGATCTACCGGGTGGACCCCTCCAACGGTGAAACAGAGGTGGCGATTGCCAATGCCAGCTGGGACCGCCCCACCTACAGCCCGCCGGATGTGCTGGCGTTCTGGCCGACCGGCAGCCAGAACGACGAGATGCTGCTGATGTACACCGCCGCGGTGTTCACCGATGAGACCCAGCAGGAGATGGCGGATTTTGTCTGGGGATATCAGTCTGTTGACCTCACCACCGGGGAAACCGAGATCGCTGATTTTGCGTCCTTCGAGGTGCTGATGTTCTCCGCCGTGCGCAGTGCGGTGGATCCCAAGCATCTCTATGGCGTCTATACCCAGCTGTCCAAGCACAACCTGGAAACCCGGGAGCTGGTCAAGCGGGTGGACCTGCCGCACACCTACTACGTCATCAATGTCTCCAGCGACGGGAAAGAAATCTACGTCGCGGGCACCAACGACGATATCGGCATCTATGACAGCGAGACGCTGGAGCGGGTGGGCGAGATCCGGATGCCGTCGGGCGGGGATATGTCCGTCTCGACCCTGCATGTCGTGCCGCAGGGATGACCGGGCCTGCTGCCAAACTCTCCCCCCAGCCGGGCGGCGGTGCTGCCGCCCGGGCCGCCTGGCCGCGCCTGCCATCACGTGCGGGCGCGGCGCTTTTCACGCCTGCCACGGCGGCTTGGCTGCTGCCCATGCTGCGCCCGCACCGGCGGCGGCTTGCGGTGCTGTTGCTGATCAGCTTTGCCGCTGCCGGGCTTGGCCTGCTGCCGCCCTATATCAGCAAGCTGGTGATCGACCGCGGGCTGATGGCGGGGGATGCGGCGCAGCTTGTGATCTGGTCCGCGGCGCTGTTTGCTGTTGGCCTGCTAGCCACCGGCACCGGCGCGCTCAGCAATATCCTGCATATGCGCGCCTCGGTCCGGATGCTGGCGCGGATGCGGCAGCGGCTGCTGTCGCGGCTGGCCGCCAAGCCTGCCGGCTGGTTTGCCAGCCAGCGCGCGGGTGAGCTGCTGGCGCGGGTGGATGGCGACGCGGCGGAGGTGCAGAAATTTGCCTTTAACGCGGTCTTGGGCGGCTCTTCGGCGCTGATCCGGCTGGTTGGCGGCTCGGCGATGCTGATGGTGCTGGACTGGCGGCTGGGGCTGCTGACGGCGCTCTTGGCGCCTGCGGAGCTGGCCTTTCTGATCTGGGCGCGGCCCCGGACCGAGCGCCACGCGGCGGCGGTGCGCGAGAGGCAGGGGCGGTACAGTGCGGGGCTGTCGGAGACGCTGTTCGGCCTGCCCGCGCTGCAGGCGGCGCGTGGAACGGCATGGGCTGAGCGGCGCAGCCTGCGCGATCATGCCGGGCTGAGCCGGAGGCTGATTGCCCAGAACCTGTGGGGTGAGTTCACCCGCGCGGTGCCGGTGCTGCTGTCGGCCTTGACCCGGTCGGCGATCTTTCTGGCGGGCGGGCTGATGGTGATCCGGGGCGAGTGGCCGCTGGGCTCACTGATCGCGTTCGTGGCCTACATGGGGTTCATGACCGGGCCGATGCAGTCGCTGCTGGGCCTGTGGCACGCGCAGGCGCGGGTCAAGGTTGCGGCGGCGCGGCTGGATGCGGTGATGCAGGCGGATGGCCCCGCCCGGGCCGCCGGTTTTGCGCCTGCCGGGTATGCTCTGCGGCTGGCGGGCGTGACTGTTTCGCGCGGGGCGGCGGCGCCGGTTGGGCCGCTGACCCTGACCATTCCCGAGGGTGCCAAGGTGGCGCTGAGAGGGGCCAGCGGGGCGGGCAAGACCTCCCTGCTGGCGGTGCTGAGCGGGCGGGCGCGGCCCGTAGCCGGGCGTGTGACGCTGGGCGGTGCGGATCTGGGGCTGCTGGGCGGGGCAGCCTTGCCGGAGCGGGTCGCCTATGCCGGGCAGCGGCCGTTTACCCTGCGGGCCAGCCTGCGGGACAACCTGTTCCAAAGCCGCGCTTTCTGGGCTGATCCTGAGACTGAAGCGCGGGTCTGGGCGCTGCTGGAGTTGTTTGGCCTGGCCGAGAGGTTCCGCGGGGCAGGGGGGCTGGACACCATGCTGGGCGAAAGCGGGCTGACCCTGTCGGGTGGCGAGCGGCAGCGGCTGTGCCTGCTGCGCGCGCTGCTGCAGCCGTTTGATATCCTGATACTGGATGAGGCGCTGTCTGAGGTGGATCCCGCCACCGCCGCCCGGATCCTGGCCCATATCGACACCAGCTTCCCGAATACAACCCGCATCCTGACCGCCCATGGCGGGGCAGCGGCGGGCGGGGACTTCGATATCGAGATCGACCTGACGGAGGGGGCGGTATGACCCGCGCGCCGCTGATTGCGCTGATTGACGGGCCGCTGGCGGCGGATGCGCCGGGCCTCGCCGCCCGGATGGACCTGTGCGAGATGCACCCGCGGGCTGCCGAAAGCCCGGCGGCGCTGCATGCCAGCCACATGGCCGCCGCCATTCGGGCCAATGCGCCCGAGGCTCGCATTCTTGGACTCAGCATCTTTCCGGGGCGGCTGGCCACCTCGCTTGCCACCGTGGCGGAGGCGCTGCGCCAGGCCGCGGAGTCGGAGGCGGAGATTGTGCATTGCTCCTTTGGTCACGGTGAGGCCAGCCCGCTGCTGGTGGAGGCAGTGGCGGCGGTGCTGGTGGCGGGCAAGCTGCTGGTGGCCTCCGCCCCAGCGCGCGGAGCGCCGGTCTATCCGGCGGGGTGCGACGGGGTTCTGTCCGTTCAGGGCGATGCCCGCTGCGCGCGCGGCCAGTGGTCGCTGCTGGATCTGCCGGGGGCGCGGTTCGGGGCCTGCCCGGGCGCTCCCGGCGCGCCGGTGCGCGGCGCCAGCCTGGCGGCGGCGCATTTCACCGGGCTGCTGGCCCGGGCCTGCATGGACGGCGGGGTTGAGGCGATGCTGCGAGCTCCGTCCTTCACGGGCCGCGAGCGCATCGGGGCAGGGGGGCCGCAGGCGGCATGAACTGCTTTGACCATTGGAACAGCACCCTGCGTGCCAGCTGCGGCCACTATTATGCGGCCCCGGACCGGGAGGTGCGGGACTGGGCGGGAAGCTTTGACCTGCGCCAGCGCGGCGGCGTCGATGTGGCCGAAGTCCGCTGTCCGCCCGCCCGCATCGAGCGCACCCGCAAGGGCATCCTGCGCGATGATCAGGAGCATTTCTTTCTGCTGCGCCAGCTGGAGGGTGAAACCGGCATCCTGCACGCGGGGTGCGAGGTGCTGCTGCGGCCGGGGGAGTTTCTGCTGCTCGATTCCACCCGCGCGGCGGAACTGTGCGTCACCGGCCGGCCTGCCGCGTTTCTGTCGGCGCATCTGCCGCGGGCGCTGGTGCTGGAGCGGTGCCGGCAGATGCCCGCCGCAGGCTGCAAGATCACCCCGGCGCATCCGCTGCACGCCAGCCTGTGCGGGCTGCTGGATGGTGGCGGGGCGGAGGATAACGCGGGTTATATCTTTGACCTGGTGCCGTTGGCCTTTGCCGCTGGCGCGCGCCCGGGGGCGGGCAGTTTGGGCAGCCGCAAGCACCGGTTCCGGCTGGTGCGCGAAACGCTGGAGCTGCTGAGCGCAGACCCGGGGCTGACGGTGGACGCGCTGGCCGCGCGTACCGGGCTGTCGCGGCGCCAGTTGCAGCGGGAGTTTCAGGAGAACGGCACGACTTTCACCGAGTGCCTGACCCGCGCCCGGCTGGCCGCGGTGGCAGGCAAGCTGCGCCATGCGGCGCGGCAGGGCGTCCGGGTGCCGATTGCCCAGATCGCCTATGGCGCGGGGTTTGGCGATATCTCCCACTTTAACCGGGTCTTCCGCCAGCAGTTCGGCTGCTCACCGCGCGGGTTCCTCAGCACCTGCACTTTCAGCGGATTTTTGGCGCAGGACGCAAACTCTTTGGCACCGGCGCCCAAGACCGCGCAGGCGGGGCGTGGTTGTCTTTTTCAATCAAACCCGGCTGACGGATAAACAGGGAGAACGGCAATGGACTATGGCATGCTGATCAACGGCGAACAGGTCTCGGCGGAGCGCATGATCGAGGTGATCAACCCGGCGACGGAGGAGGTGTTTGCCCGTGTGCCGCATGCCTCTGAGGCGCATCTGGAGCAGGCGGTGGCCGCTGCCAAGGCGGCGCAGAAGGGCTGGGCGGAGACACCTATGGCGGAACGGCGCGCCAAGGTCGAGGCGCTGGCCGCCGCCATCGGCGAGGAGGCGGATGAGCTGGCGCGGCTGATCACGATGGAACAGGGCAAGCCGCTGCCCGAGGCGCAGGGCGAGGTGGCCTGGTCGCAAGGGTATCTGGCGCATACCGCGACGCTGGAGCTGCCGGACCGGGTTATTCAGGACGACGCCGAATTCCGGATTGAGACCCGGCACAAGCCCTTGGGCGTGGTCGCGGGCATCATCGCCTGGAACTTTCCGCTGCTCTTGTGCTGCTGGAAGATCGGGCCTGCGCTGATGGCGGGCAATGCGATTGTTTTGAAACCCGCGCCGACGACCCCGGTGGCGGCGCTGAAGCTGGGCGAGATCTGCGCCCGGATCTTCCCGGCGGGGCTGGTGAACATCATCACCGATGCGAACGACCTTGGTCCCAAGCTGACGGCGCATCCGGATGTGGCCAAGATCGGCTTTACCGGCTCGTCCGAGACCGGCAAGCGGATCATGGCGAGTGCTGCCGACACCATGAAGCGGGTGACGCTGGAGATGGGCGGCAACGATCCGGCGATCGTGCTGCCGGATGTGGATGTGAAGGCGGCGGCCGAAAAGGTCTATGGCGGGGCGTTCCTGAATGCGGGGCAGGTGTGCCTGGCGGTGAAGCGCGCCTATGTGCACAGCGATATCTATGAGGAGTTCTGCGGCGAGCTGGCGGCGTTGGCGGGGCAGGCGGTGGTTGATGATGGCATGAAGCAGGGGACGACGATTGGGCCGATCCAGAACAAGGCGCAGTTCGACAAGATCAAGGGGTTTCTGGAGGATGCGCGCGCCTGCGGGCAGATCATTGCGGGCGGCAGCGCCAAGGACGGTCCGGGGTATTTCGTGCCGCCCACCATCGTGCGCGATGTGACCGACGGCCAGAAGATCGTCGACGAGGAGCAGTTCGGTCCGGTGCTGCCGGTGATCCGCTTTGACGACGTTGACGATGTGATCGCGCGGGCCAATGCCTCTGATTACGGGCTGGGCGGCTCGGTGCATTCTGCTGATACGGACAAGGCCACCGAGATCGCCGGGCGCATCGAATCCGGTACGATCTGGGTGAACCAGCAGTTGAACATCGGTCCGCATATCCCGATGGCGGGCTTCAAGGGTTCCGGCCTGGGGGTGGAACAGTCGGTCGAGGGGCTGGCGGAATACACCCAGATGCAGGTGATCAACGTCGCCCGCGGCTGATCGCGTTTGAAATCCGGCCGGGCTGCCGCCGCGGCGGCCCGGTCCGCTCTATTAGCAGAGAACACCCATGACTGACCCGCAAACTGACCTCACCGCCCCGATTGACGGCCTGTCGCATGTGCAGGGGCCAGATGAGCCGCCGCTGCAGCATATCACCATCCCGGCACTGCTGCGGCAGGCGGTGGCGCAGCATGGCAGCCGCGAGGCGCTGGTGTTCCCGGATGCGGGCATCCGGATGACCTATGCGGAACTGGCCCGGAAGGCGGATGAGCTGGCGGCGGGGCTGCTGGAGCTGGGGGTCAAGAAGGGCGACCGGGTCGGGATCTGGTCGCCGAACCGCTGCGAATGGGTGCTGACGCAGTTTGCCACCGCCCGGATCGGCGCCGTTCTGGTGACGATCAACCCGGCCTACCGGCTGGCGGAGCTGGAATATGCGCTGAACAAAACCGGCTGCAAGGTGCTGATCGCGGCGGAAAGCTTCAAGAGTTCCAACTACCTGGGCATGATCCGCGAGCTGGCGCCGGAGCTGGCCGCAGCCGCCCCCGGCCGGCTGGCGGCGGCGCGGCTGCCTGCCTTGCGCCATGCGGTGGTGATGGCGGCGGATCCTGGCCCCGGGGTTCTGTCCTTTGAAACCTTGCAGGAGATGGGTGCGGATGCGGACGCCGCCGCGCTGGACGCACTCAGTGCGGGGCTGACGCCGGAAGAGGCGATCAACATCCAATTCACCTCCGGCACCACCGGGCTGCCCAAAGGCGCGACGCTGACGCATTTCAACATCGTCAACAACGCCCGGTTCGTCACAAGCCGGATCAAGCTGACCGAGGCTGACCGGCTGCTGATCCCGGTTCCGCTGTACCATTGCTTCGGCATGGTGATGGGTGTGCTGGGGGCGGTCTCGAAAGGTGCCGCAATGATCTTCCCCGGCGAGGCGTTTGAGTCGGCGGCAGTGCTGGATGCCGCCGCCGCGGAACGGGCCACCGCGCTCTATGGCGTGCCCACGATGTTTGTTGCCATGCTGCAGGAGCTGGACCAGAGCCCGCGCGACATTTCCTCCCTGCGCACCGGGATCATGGCGGGCGCGCCGTGCCCGATTGAGATCATGCGGCGGGTCAACCGGGACATGCATATGCAGGAGGTGACGATCTGCTATGGCATGACCGAAACCGCGCCGGTGTCCTTTCAAAGCTTCACCTCTGATCCGGCAGAGAAACGCTGCACCACCGTGGGCCGGGTGCATCCGCATCTGGAGGTGAAGGCGGTGGACGGGGAGGGGCGCACCGTGCCTGCGGGCGAACGCGGCGAGCTGCTGGTGCGCGGCTATTCGGTGATGCAGGGGTATTGGGATGACGCGGAGGCAACCGGGGAGGCGATCCGGGACGGCTGGATGCGGACCGGCGATCTGGGCACCTTTGATGCGGAGGGGTTTTGCAGCATTACCGGGCGGGTGAAAGACATGATCATCCGCGGCGGCGAGAACATCTATCCGCGCGAGATCGAGGAGTTTCTGATCCGCCATCCGGATATCGCGGATGCGCAGGTGTTCGGGGTGCCGGATGAGAAATTCGGCGAGCAGGTTTGCGCCTGGGTGGTGCCCGCGCCGGGCGCCAGCCTGGACGAAGAGGCGGTGCGCAGCCATTGCCGCGGCCAGATC
Organism: Leisingera sp.; assembly: GCF_982940295.1. Lineage (NCBI taxonomy): Bacteria > Pseudomonadati > Pseudomonadota > Alphaproteobacteria > Rhodobacterales > Roseobacteraceae > Leisingera > Leisingera sp. The sequence goes on along the minus strand of NZ_CEYXRG010000018.1, from coordinate 18,241 downwards.
GCGCATTTCAAGATCCCGCAGCATGTGCGGATCGTGGCGGAGCTGCCGATGACCGTCACCGGCAAGCCGCAGAAGTTCCGGATGCGGGACGAGATGGTGCGGCAGCTGACCGGCTGAGGCGGGCTCAGGACGGCAACGTGTCCAGCAGGGCGCAGGTCTCCGGCATCTGCTGCAGGCTGGCGGCGATGCGGGCGCGCCAGGCGGGGCCGCGCTCCATCGCGGTCTCATAGGCCTCGGCCAGGTCGTCGGGGCGTTCGGCGTGCAGAACCTTAATCAGGAAGGCCGCTTGGGCACGGTCCTTGCGCGATTTCAGCGCGTCCGTGCCGCCGCGGCGGCGGTCGGCGACGATCAGCTTGTGAATGGCAAAGCGTTCGGGCCGGGGGATCTGGATCAGCACGCCGGAGCGGTAGAGCAGCGGCGCCTGCAGCGGTTCGGCAATCAGATAGTTGAGGAAATGCAGGCTTTGGGCGCTGACGCCGAGGGCGGGCAGCTCGCGCAGGCCCTCCTGATCGCTGAAGGAGGGGGTGAGGAATTCCACCAAGGTGCGGCGGTCGGTCTGCCGCCAGCGCCAGACCTGGCCTTTTTCGGTCGAGGGCAGGGGGTCGAACTTCAGTTCCGAGAAGACATCGGCCAGCGGGGCGTCGACACTGTCCTGCAGCACCAGCGAGAGGCGTTCGAAACTGGCGATGTCGATGTCGTCGGTCATCGCCGCCTGGTCGAAGGTGATACGCACGCCCAGTTCGCCCTCGTAGCAGCGGAAAGCCTGGGTGCCGACCAGGGTGCCGCCCAGCCGGAACACCCCGGCGCGGGCCATGGCGGAGATCACCTGGCCGCTGCCGGCATCCGCCATCAGGTAGCCCTCGGCGCGCAGGGTGCGCATCAGGCGGGCGCGCTCGCGGCTGGCCTGTTTCTCGGCCTCGGCAATGGGTTTGTGCCGCTCCAGCCGGCTGCGGAGTTCCTCCGTGTCCTCGCCGATGTAACGGTCCACGGTCTCGGTGCCGATCCGGTAGTGGTCGTACCAGTAGCGTTTGCTGCCGATGGTCTTGAGCTTGGGGGCGCCGCGCAGGCCGGAGACGGCGCTGTCCTTGAGCGAGCGCAGAAGATCGGTCCAGGCGGCGGTGCCGGCGGCGGAGTGGTGCTGGATCACGGGGTTACCCCACAGAAAGTTCTTTGTGGGGTATGTATAGCCGGTTTTCCTACCCTACAAAATATTTTTTGTGGGGTAGAGCGTGCGGGAGATGAAACGGATGATTCTGTGCCGTGCGGCAATTGTGTTGGGAATTCCGGCGCGGGGCGCTATACAATTGCACCATGACAATCTGGTATCCCGATCCCGCCGCCCTGACATCGCCCCTGCACACCAGCCTTGCCGCCGCCATCGCCAAGGCCATTTCAGACGGCCGGCTGCCCAAAGGCACGCAGCTGCCGACCCACCGCAGGATGGCGGAGGAGCTGGGGCTGAGCGTGCATACCGTCAGCAAGGCTTATGAGGCCCTGCGGCGGCAGCGGCTGATTGACGGGCAGGTGGGGCGCGGCAGCTATGTGCTGGACCCGGATACGTCCAATGACCAGCCGTTCCAGCTGAGCTCTGAGAAGGGCGGCGGCTTTGATCTGTCGATCTCGCGGCCGCTGATTTCGCAGCATCACGCGGAGCGGTTCGAGCAGGCGCTGAAGGCGCTGCCGGAGGGGCTGGATCCGAGCTATTACCTGTCCTGCCGCCCGAACGTGGGCCATGACGCGCACCGGGCTGCCGGGGCGGAGTGGCTGAAAATCTGCGGGCTGGAGGTGCCCGCGGAGCGGATCATCATGACCAACGGCGTAAGCCACGGCATGTCGGCGGCGCTGTCGGCGCTGACCCGGCCCGGCGACACGGTGGTGTCGGACAAGATCACCCATCATCTGCTGGTGTCGGGCTGTTCCTACCTGGGGCTGAACCTGGCCGGGCTGGAGACAGATGCCGGCGGCATCCTGCCGGACGCGCTGGAGCGCTATTGCCGGGAGCAGTCGCCCAAGGTGCTGTTTTTGCTGCCCTCCTTGGCCAACTCCACTGCCGGGATGATGCCGGAGGACCGCCGCCGGGCGCTGGTGGAGATTGCCCGAAAATATGATCTGCACATCATCGAAAACGATGCTTTCGGCCCGGTGGCGGAGGACCGCCCGGTGCCGGTCTCGGCGCTGGCGCCGGAGCGGTCGATTTACCTGACGACCTTTACCAAATGCACGGTGTCGGGGCTGCGCGCGGGCTACCTGGCGGCGCCGGAGCATCTGCTGCCGGCGCTGACCGGGCGGATTGTGGTGTTCGGCTGGATGGCGACGCCCCTGATGTGCGAGCTGGCCACCCGCTGGGTGCAGGACGGCACCGCGCTGGAGCTGGCCCAGTGGCAGCGCCGGGCACTGGCGGAGCGGTATGCGATTGCCGACGACGTGCTGCAGGGCTGGCGCTGGCAGGGCCACCCGTCGGCGCTGCACCTGTGGCTTCCGCTGACCGAGGGCTGGACCACCGCCAGTTTTGTCTCCTACGCGCGGGAGCTGAAGGTGGCGGTCGCCCCGGATGCGCCGTTTCTGACCCCCAAAACCCCGCCGCAGAACGCGGTGCGGGTGTCGCTGGGCAGCGTCCAGGATCAGGACCGGTTCCGCCAGGCGCTGGAGCTGATTGCCGGAATGCTGCGCCGCCCGCCGGAGGGAGTCGCGCCCTTCACATACTGATTGTCCTGCAACAATAAAAAAATTGACATGCAGTACAATTCCTCTCAAGTCTGTCGCAACGGTGCGCAGGCACCGGTGAGACTTGGGAGGAAATCATGGCTCAGACAGTCACATTCAGCTTCGCCGCCCTGGCCGCGGTGGGGATTGCCCTGGCGGGCAGCGCGGCGCAGGCGGACACCTGGCGGTATGCCTTTGAGGAGGCGATGACCGATGTGCAGGGCGTCTATGCGCAGAAGTTCAAGGAAGAGATCGAGGCGAACTCGGATCACGAGATCCAGCTGTTCCCTTATGGCACACTGGGCGAATCCGCTGACATCATGGAGCAGACCCAGGATGGCATCCTGCAGTTCGTCGACCAGTCGCCGGGATTTACCGGATCGCTGATCCCCGAGGCGCAGGTGTTCTTTGTGCCTTACTTGCTGCCGACCGATCAGGATCACCTGGCGCGCTTCTACAGGGAGAGCAAGGCGATCAACGACATGTTCAAGCCGCTTTACGCGGATCAGGGGCTGGAGCTGCTGAACATGTTCCCCGAGGGCGAGGTGGCGATGACCACCAAGACGCCGGTGACCACCTGCGCCGATCTGGACGAGGTGAAGTTCCGGGTGATGACCAACCCGCTGCTGGTCGAAAGCTACAAGGCCTTTGGCGCCACCCCGACGCCGCTGCCCTGGGGCGAGGTTTATGGCGGGCTGCAGACCAATGTGATCCAGGGGCAGGAGAACCCGACGTTCTTCCTCTATTCGACCAAGATCTATGAGGTCACCGATTACATCACCTATGCCGGCCACAACAATTTCACCACCGCGGTGATGGCCAACAAGGATTTCTATGACGGGCTGAGCCCGGAGGATCAGCAGTTGGTGCGGAACGCGGCGCAGGCGGCCTATGACCACACGGTGGTGTACCAGCAGGAGGCGGCGGAGACCGAGCTGGCCAAGATCATGGAGGCCAAGCCGGAGATGCAGGTGACGGTGCTGACCGATGAGCAGCGCAGCTGCTTCAGGGAGGCGGCGGCAGAGGTTGAGGCCAAGTTCATCGAGATGACCGGCGACAGCGGTGCCGCGATCCTGGCACAGATGAAGGCGGACTTGGCGGCCACCGCCAACTGAGGCCTGTACCGCAATCGCCGCTGAGCGGGGGCTGCCCGCTCAGCGGTGCGCAGACCTTGGGAGGAAGGAATGCACCAGACACATGACTCCGCGCTGCCCGGTTTCCTGGGTGTGATCGACAGCGCCATCAGCCGCACCGAGTCGTTCCTGCTGGCCGCCGGTGTGCTGCTGATGGCGGCCAATACCGTGGCCAATGTGGTGGGGCGGTTCGTGCTGGGCAACTCCATCTTCTTTACCGAAGAGCTGAACCGGATCCTGATCATCCTGATCACCTTTGCCGGCATCAGCTATGCCGCGCGCAATGCCCGCCACATCCGGATGTCCGCGGTCTATGACCTGCTGCCGCCGCATCTGCGCAAGGTGATGGTGGTGGTGATTTCGGTGATCACCGCCGGGTTCATGTTCCTGCTGTGCTTTTACGCGGTGAAATACATCGGCGCGCAGGCGTCGCGCGGGCGGGTGCTGCCGGCACTGCAGATCCCGGTCTGGGTGATCCTGGTCTGGGTGCCTGCGGGGTTCTTCATGACTGGCGCCCAGTACCTGCTGACCGCGGTGCGCAATCTGACCTCCAGCGGCATCTACCTCTCCACCCATGTGCAGGAGGGGTACGAGGACGCGGAAGAAATCGAAATCTGAGGACGAAGCCATGGCTGCAACCATTTTCCTGACCATGATTGTCCTGCTGCTGCTGGGCTTTCCGATGATGATCCCGCTGATTGCCGGCGCGTTCATCGGCTTTCTGATGCTGTTCGGCGATCTGGCCCGGACCGAGACCATGGTGCAGCAGATGCTGGCGGGTATCCGGCCCGCGTCGCTGATTGCGGTGCCGATGTTCATCTTTGCCGCCGATATCATGACCCGCGGCCAGTCGGCCGGGCGGCTGATCAATGTGGTGATGGCCTATGTCGGCCATATCCGCGGCGGGCTGGCGATTTCCACCGCGGCGGCCTGCACCATGTTCGGCGCGGTGTCGGGATCGACCCAGGCCACCGTTGTGGCGATCGGCTCGCCCCTGCGCCCGCGGATGCTGCAGGCGGGGTACAAGGACAGCTTTGTGCTGGCGCTGATCGTCAATGCCAGCGACATCGCCTTTCTGATCCCGCCCTCCATCGGAATGATCATCTACGGGGTGGTTTCCAGCACCTCGATTGCCGAGCTGTTCATTGCGGGCATCGGCCCCGGCTTGCTGATCCTGCTGCTGTTTTCCGCCTATGCCTATATCTATGCAGTGCGCAACAACGTGCCGGCAGAGCCCAAGGCCACCTGGGGCGAGCGCCTGAGGACCATGCGGCAGGCGCTGTGGCCGATGGGGTTTCCGGTGATCATCATCGGCGGCATCTATGGCGGCGTGTTCAGCCCGACCGAGGCGGCGGCGGCCTGTGTGCTTTATGCGCTGATCCTGGAGGTCCTGGTGTTCCGCTCGATGTCGCTGGCGGATGTGTATGAAACTGCCAAATCGACCGGCCTGATCACCGCCATCGTGTTCATCCTGGTGGGGGCAGGGGCGGCGTTTTCCTGGGTGATCTCCTTCGCGCAGGTGCCGCAGCAGATCCTGAGCGCCATCGGCATTGCCGAGATGGGGGCCATCGGGGTGCTGTTCGTGATCTCCATCGCGTTCTTCATCGGCTGCATGTTTGTCGATCCCATCGTGGTGATCCTGGTGCTGGTGCCGGTGTTTGCGCCGGTGGTGAAATCGGTGGGGCTGGATCCGGTGCTGGTCGGCACCATCATCACCCTGCAGGTCGCCATCGGATCGGCCACGCCGCCGTTCGGCTGCGATATCTTCACTGCGATTGCCGTGTTCAAACGCCCCTATGCCGACGTGGTGCGGGGCACGCCGCCGTTCATCCTGATGCTGCTGGGCGTGTCGGTGGCGCTGATCTTCTTCCCGCAGATTGCGCTGTTCCTGCGCGACCTGGCCTTTGCCAAGTAAGGAGGCGCGGCGATGTTCACATCCATTCTGGTGCCCTTTGACGGCTCCCAAGGCGCAGAGGCCGCGCTGGTCAAGGCGGCGGACCTGGCCGAGCTGTGCGGCGCCGCGCTGACGCTGCTGACGGTCTACCGCCATCATTCGCTGCTGGAGGCCTCGATGCATGTGGTGCGCCCGGATCAGCCGGACGACCTGGACGAGATCATGCGCGGCCACGCCAGGGAGGTGGCCGAGCGCGGCAAGGCGCTGGCCATTGCGGGCGGCGTTCGAAATCCCCGCGCCTTTGTCAAAGCCGGGCCGGTGGCGCGCACCATCACAAGCTTTGCCAGGGAGCACGGGCATGACCTGATCGTGATTGGCAGCCGCGGCCTTGGCTCCTTGGAAGGCGTCCTGCTGGGCAGTGTCTCCCACAAGGTGACGAGCCTGGCGGAAACCCCGGTTCTTGTTGTTTAGGAAAGCGAAAATGGCCCTTGATATCCATGCCACGCCCTCGCGGGTTCCGGCCCGGCTGGACGAACGCCCGGTGCCCAAGCGGATCGCGCTGGTGGCGCTGGCGACCGACCACACGTCAGAGCGCGACTTTGCCCGGATCTGCGACCCGGACCGGGTGGGCGTTTATGTGAACCGTATCGAATTCGAGAACCCGACCACCCGGGAAACGCTGCTGCAAACCGGTCCGCGGCTGACCGCGGCGGCGGCGCAGATCCTGCCGGAGGAAGCGGTGGATGTGGTGGCCTATGGCTGCACTGCGGCCTCCATCGTTTTGGGCAATGATGCGGTCGCCGGGTATCTGAACGCGGCCAAGCCGGACACGCCTTGCGTCACCCCAAGCTCTGCCGCCTTTGATGCATTTGAGGCGCTGGAGGCCAGGCGGGTGTCGCTGCTGACCCCCTACAGCCCCGCTGTCACCGATGAGATGGCGCAGTATTTCGCCGCGTACGGGCCGGAGGTGGTGAGTGCCGCCTGTTTCGGGCTGACTGACGACCGCCAGATGGCGCGGATTTCCGAGGACAGCATCATCGAGGCCGGGATTGCCGCCTGCGATGCCGGGGCGGATGCGCTGTTTTTGTCCTGCACCGCGCTTCGCGCCGCTGTCTGCGTGCAGCGGATCGAGGACCGGCTGGGCAAGCCGGTTGTCAGCTCGAACCAGGCGATGGTCTGGCGCTGCCTGCGGCTGGCCGGGATCACGGATGCGGTGCCGGGCTATGGCCGGCTGTTTGAACTTTAACCAGGCAAGACAGGTCCAATGACTGAGAAAATCACCCTTCAGGACAGCTACCAGGCCCGGGCGCGGATCGCCGGGCGGGTCCGGCAGACCTCCCTTGTGGAGTCTCCCGCCCTGAGCAAGCTTTGCGGCGGCGCGGTCTCGCTGAAACTGGAGAGCACCCAGATCACCGGCAGTTTCAAGCTGCGCGGCGCCACCAATGCGGTGCTGGCGCTGAGCGAGGAGCAGCGCGCCGCCGGGGTGGTGGGGGTCTCCACCGGCAACCACGGCCGCGGGCTGGCCTATGCGGCGGCGCAGGCCGGGGTGCGCTGCATCATCTGCATGTCAGAGCTGGTGCCGCAGAACAAGGTCGAGGGCATCAAGTCCCACGGTGCGGAGGTGCGGATCATAGGCCGCTCGCAGGATGATGCGCAGGTGGAAGTGGACCGGCTGGTGGGTGAGGGCATGACCATGCTGCCGCCGTTCGACCACCGCGATATCATTGCCGGGCAAAGCACCGTGGCGCTGGAAATGCTGGAGCAGGCGCCGGATCTGGAGACGGTGCTGGTGCCCCTGTCGGGCGGCGGGCTGATTTCTGGCGTGGCGATGGTGATGAAGGCGGTGAACCCGGAGATCCGGGTGATCGGCGTCAGCATGGAGCGCGGCGCTGCGATGTATGAATGCCTGCAGGCCTGCAGGCCGGTGCAGGTGGAAGAGCTGCCGACGCTGGCGGATTCCCTCGGCGGCGGCATCGGGTTGGACAATGCCTATACCTTTGAGATGACAAAGGCATTCGTCGATGATGTGGTGCTGGTCTCCGAGACGGAAATCGCGGCCGCCATCCGGCACGCCTATTTCGAGGAGCGGCTGGTGATCGAAGGCTCCGGCAGTGTTGGCATTGCGGCGCTGCTGGCGGGCAGGATCGAGAATCCGGGGCGCTGCGCGGTGCTGGTGAGCGGCCAGAACATCGGAATGGACCTGCACAAGCGCATCATTGATGGTGAAGATGTGGATGTGGCGGCGGAGACCGGGGGAGGTGCGGATGCCTGACATCAAGATCCTGACGGAGGCGGAGCTGCGAGAACTGGTGCCGCTGGACGCGGGCGCGGTGGACTGCGTGGAGCAGGGCTTTAACACACTGGCGGGCGGCGGGGTGGAGATGCCGCCGATCATGACGCTGCCGGTGCCCGACCATAACGGCGAGGTTTGTGTGAAAACCGCCTATGTGCCGGGGATCGAGAGTTTTGCCGTGAAGATGAGTCCGGGCTTCTTCGGCAACCCAAAGCTTGGACTGCCCAGCACCACGGGGCTGATGGTGGTGTTTTCCAGCCGGACCGGCCTGCTGGAGGCGCTGCTTCTGGACAATGGCTACCTGACGGATGTGCGCACTGCTGCGGCGGGGGCGGTCGCGGCGCGCCATTTGGCGCGCGAGGATGCGGCGCATGTGTGCATCATTGGTGCGGGCGTGCAGGCGCGGATGCAGCTGAAGGCCATGACCCTGGTGCGCGGCATTCAAAGCGCCGTCATCTGGGCACGGGACAGCGCCAAGGCAGAGGCCGCCGCGGTCAGCCTGCGCAGCGAGCTGGGAATTGATGTCACCGCGGCCACGGACGCCGCGGCGGCAGTTGCCGGGGCCGATATAGTGGTCACCACGACTCCTGCCGCCGACCCCGTGATTAAGGCGGAGTGGCTGCAGCCCGGCCAGCTGGTGATCGCCGTGGGATCGGACCAGGAGCACAAATGCGAGCTGGAGCCCGCCTGTCTGGCCAAGGTGGACCTCTATGTGCCCGACAGCCAGACGCAATGCGCCGTCAAAGGCGAGCTGCGCAGCGCCATCGCCGTGGGGCTGATCGCCGGGGACCAGAGCTTTACTGAGTTGGGCGGGATTACCGCAGGCCGGGCTGCCGGACGCCAATCCGCCAGCGATCTGATCATTGCCGATCTGACCGGCACCGGTGTGCAGGACACCGCCATCGCAACCCTTGCAGGCTCCCGCGCTGATGCGGCGGGGGCAGGCGCCACTTTCACCAGCTGATCAACCAGGAACCACGCATATGGCAGACCCCAAGCTGTATTTCTCCCGCACTGAATACCAGGCGCGTCTGGACAAGACCCGGGCCGAAATGTCCCGCCGCGGGCTTGATCTCCTGATCGTCACCGATCCCTCGAACATGAACTGGCTGACCGGCTATGACGGCTGGTCCTTCTATGTGCATCAATGCGTTGTTGTCGGGATAGACGGCGAGCCGGTCTGGTACGGCCGCGGCCAGGATGCCAACGGAGCGCTGCGCACCTGCTGGATGGAGCCTGCAAACATCATCGGCTATCCGGACCATTACGTGCAGTCGACCGAGCGGCATCCGATGGATTACCTGTCGGCGCAGCTCAAGGACCGCGGGCTGGACGGCGGCGTGATTGGCGTTGAGATGGACAATTACTATTTCACCGCCGCCGCCTATGCATCGCTGCAGAAGCACCTGCCGAACGCGCGGTTCGGCGATGCCAACGCGCTGGTCAACTGGCAGCGGGCGGTCAAATCCGAGGCAGAGCTGACCTATATGCGGCAGGCGGGCAAGATCGTGGAGCGGATGCACCAGCGGATCTTTGAGCGTGTCGAGCCGGGGATGCGCAAATGCGATCTGGTGGCCGAAATCTATGACGCGGGGCTGCGCTATGACGCGGAGCTTGGCTTTGGCGGCGACTACCCGGCGATTGTGCCGCTGCTGCCGTCCGGCTCGGACGCGGCTGCGCCGCATCTGACCTGGGACGACCTGCCAATGAAGTCCGGCGAGGGCACGTTTTTTGAGATCGCGGGCGTGGTGCACCGCTATCACTGCCCGCTGTCGCGCACCGTGTTTCTTGGCAAGCCGACGCAGACCTTCCTGGATGCGGAAAAGGCGGTCCTGGAGGGGATGGAGGCCGGGCTGGAAGTCGCCATGGCCGGCAACACCTGCGAGGACATCGCCAAGGCGTTCTTCAAGGTGCTGAAGACCTACGGCATCGAGAAGGACAACCGCACCGGCTATCCCATCGGCGTTTCCTACCCGCCGGACTGGGGCGAGCGCACCATGTCGCTGCGGGCGGGTGACACCACTGTCTTGCAGGAAAACATGACCTTCCACTTCATGACCGGCCTCTGGATGGAGGACTGGGGGTTCGAGATCACCGAAAGCATCCGCATCGGGGCGAACGGGCCGGAGTGCCTGTCCGATGTGCCGCGCAAGATGTTCGTGAAGGACTGAGTCATGAAGCCAAATCCGATTTCCCCCACCATCCCGCTGGACCGGGACGGGGTGCACCACGGCTATCTCAAACTGCCTTACAGCCGCGATGACTCGGCCTGGGGTTCGGTGATGATCCCGCTGACGGTGATAAAGAACGGCGACGGCCCGACCGCGCTGCTGACCGGCGCCAACCACGGCGATGAATACGAAGGCCCGATTGCGCTGCATGAGCTGGCGGCGACCACCAGCCCCGAGGATGTGACGGGCCGGCTGATCATCGTGCCGGCCTTCAATTACCCGGCGTTCCGGGCGGGCACCCGTACCTCGCCCATCGACAGGGGTAACCTGAACCGCTCGTTCCCGGGCCGCCCGGACGGCACCGTGACCGAGAAGATCGCTGACTACTTCCAGCGCACGCTGCTGCCTATGGCGGACCTGGCGGTGGACTTCCACTCCGGCGGAAAGACCCTGGATTTCGTGCCTTTCGCCGCCGCGCATATCCTGGAGGACAAGGCCACGCAGGAGGCGTGTTTTGCCGCGATGAAGGCGTTCAACGCGCCTTATTCGGTGGAGCTCTTGGAGATCGACAGCGCGGGCATGTATGACACGGCGGTCGAGCAGATGGGCAAGGTTCTGGTCACCACGGAACTTGGCGGCGGCGGTTCCTCCACCGCGCGGGGCAATGCGATTGCCAAAAAGGGGCTGCGCAATGTGCTGATCCATGCGGGCATCCTGCGGGGTGAGATGCAGCTGGACGAGACGGTGAACCTGACGATGCCGGACGACGATTGCTTCCTGTTCAGCGAGGGCGACGGGCTGTTTGAGATCATGACCGATCTGGGCGCGCCGGTGGCGAAGGGCGATCTGGTCGCCCGGGTCTGGCCGCTGGACCGCACCGGCCATCCGCCGGTGGAATACCGCGCCCGGCGCGCGGGGCTGGTGATCAGCCGCCACTTCCCCGGTCTCATCAAATCCGGCGACTGCGTTGCGGTTGTCGGCGTCTCCGGCGGCTGATAGGGCGGAAGACATGCAACTGGACCAGCGCGATCTCGACATTCTGCGCGTGCTCTCGACGGAGGGGCGCATCACCAAGGCCGCGCTGGCCGACCGGATCGGCCTGTCGCCGACGCCTTGCTGGGACCGACTGAAGAAGCTGGAGCAAGCGGGTTTGATCGAGGGCTACGGCGCCCGCATCAACCTGCGCAAACTGGCACCGCATGTGACTGTGTTTGTTGCGGCCGAGATCGCCGATCACACCGCCGCCAGCTTCCGCGCCTTTGAGGCGGCGATGCAGCGCTATGACGAGGTCACCGCCTGCTGGGCGCTGGGGGGCGGGTTTGATTACCTGTTGCAGATCGTCACCCGCGACATCGATGCCTATCAGCGGCTGATCGACGAAATGCTGGACGCCCGCATCGGCCTGTCGCGCTATTTCACCTATGTGGTGACCAAGCCGGTGAAGGGCGCGGGCGCGCCGCCGCTGGATGTTCTGCTGGGGCAGGGCTGACCTCGTCTGCCGGGGCACCGGACGGCAGTTGTTTCTACTGCAGAGCCTCTGAACTTCAGTCACATCCTCTGTTCCAGTCCGGCACATTCCTCTGCAAGACATGAGGAGGACAATCATGACAGAGACCGCTCTCTCTGCCCGTGCGGACATTGCCGACAAGGCGCTGGTGCGCTCTTTTTCCTATATCGGCGGCAAGTGGCGTGCCGCGGGCAATGGCGAGACCTTTCCGGTCTGCGACCCCGCCGATGGCGCCGAACTGGGCCATGTGGCGAGCCTTTCGGCAGAGGAATCCTCTGCCGCGGTGGATGCGGCGCAGGCGGCGTTTGCGGGTTGGGCGGGGATGCTGCCGCAACAGCGCGCGGCCATCCTGCGGCGCTGGTATGCGCTGCAGCTGGAGCACAAGGAAGACCTCGCCCGCATCATGGTTCTGGAACAGGGCAAGCCGCTGTCGGAGGCCCGCGGTGAGATCGACTATGGCGCGGCCTTCGTGGAGTTCTATGCGGAAGAAGCCAAGCGCCCCAATATCGAGGGCGTCACCAGCCACCTGCCGGACGCCGAGGTGGAGCTGTGGCGCGAGCCGGTGGGGGTGGCGGCGCTGATCACGCCGTGGAATTTCCCCTCGGCGATGCTGACCCGCAAGGCGGCGGCGGCGCTGGCGGCGGGCTGCACCGTGGTGGCGCATCCGTCGGGCGAGACGCCGTTCAGCGCGCTGGCGCTGGCGGAGCTGGCAGAGCGCGCGGGCTTTCCGCCGGGGGTGTTCAACGTGGTGACGGGCAAAGCCTCCACCGTGGTGGAGCCCTGGACGGCCGACCCGCGGGTGCGGGCGCTGTCCTTCACCGGCTCCACCGAAGTGGGCAAGCTTTTGTACCGCCAGTCCGCCGGCACTGTGAAGCGGCTGGTGATGGAGCTGGGCGGCCACGCGCCGGTGCTTGTCTTCAAGGGTTGCGATCTGGACAAGGCCGTCAGCGAAACCATCAAGGCGAAATTCGCAACCTCCGGCCAGGATTGCCTGGGCGCCAACCGGATCCTGGTGGAGCGGGCGGTGTATGCCGAGTTCTGCGCCAGATTCACCGAGGCCGCAAAAGCGCTGACCCTTGGCCGGGGGATGGAGGATTGCGATCTGGGTCCGCTGATGAATGAAAAGGCGGTGCAGAAGCAGGAGGAGCACGTGGCAGACGCGCTGGCCAAGGGCGCGACACTGGCCTGCGGCGGCAGGCGGCATCATTTGGGTCCGCTGTTCTTCGAACCCACTGTACTGACCGACGTGCCGGCGGAGGCGCTGATCATGTCGGAGGAAACCTTTGGCCCCGTCGCCGCCATCGCGCCGTTTGACAGCGAGGAGGAGGCCGTGGCCCGCGCCAATGACAGCGAATACGGGCTGGTGGCCTATGTCCACAGCCACGATCCGCGGCGCATCTACCGCCTCAGCCGGGCGCTGCAATACGGTATGGTGGCTGTGAACCGCACCAAGGTGACCGGCGCGCCGATCCCGTTCGGCGGCACCAAGCAGTCCGGCCTGGGCCGCGAAGGCGCGCGGCTGGGCATGGAGGAGTTCACCGAGGTCAAATACGTCTGCCGCGACTGGGCGTGACAGACAAAAATCTTCGAAGATTTTTGCCAAGAGTTTTCGAAAACTCTTGGCCGCAGAACGCAAACGGAAGGAAAACACCAATGCTGAAGAACGACCAGCTTGACCAGTGGGACCGCGAGAACTTCTTTCACCCCTCGACCCATCTGGCCCAGCACGCCCGCGGCGAAAGCCCGAACCGGGTGATCAGGACCGCCTCCGGCGTGTTCATCGAAGACCGTGACGGCAACAAGCTGCTGGATGCCTTTGCCGGGCTTTATTGTGTGAACGTCGGCTATGGCCGCCAGGAGATCGCCGAAGCCATCGCCGATCAGGCGCGGGAACTGGCCTATTACCACTCCTATGTTGGCCATGGCACCGAGGCGTCGATCACGCTGGCCAAGATGATCCTGGACCGGGCGCCGAAGAATATGTCCAAGGTTTATTTCGGCCTCGGCGGCTCGGACGCGAATGAGACCAACGTCAAGCTGATCTGGTATTACAACAGCATCCTTGGGCGGCCCGAGAAGAAGAAGATCATCTCCCGCTGGCGCGGCTACCATGGCTCGGGACTGGTGACCGGCTCGCTGACCGGGCTGGAGCTGTTCCACAAAAAGTTCGATCTGCCGGTGGAGCAGGTCATTCACACCGAAGCGCCGTACTACTACCGCCGCAAGGATCTGGACCAGAGCGAGGAGCAGTTCGTGGCCCATTGCGCCGCCGAACTGGAAGCGCTGATCGAGCGCGAGGGTGCGGACACAATCGCGGCCTTCATTGGCGAGCCGGTGCTGGGCACAGGCGGCATCGTGCCGCCGCCGCCCGGTTATTGGGAGGCGATCCAGGCGGTGCTGAAGAAGCACGATATCCTGCTGCTTGCGGATGAGGTTGTTACCGGCTTTGGCCGTCTCGGCTCCATGTTCGGGTCGGACCACTACGGCATCGAGGCCGATATCATCACCATCGCCAAGGGTCTCACCTCCGCCTATGCGCCGCTGAGTGGCTCTATCGTCTCGGACAAGGTGTGGAAGGTGCTGGAGCAGGGCACCGACGAGAACGGCCCGATCGGCCACGGCTGGACCTATTCGGCGCACCCCATTGGCGCCGCGGCGGGGGTGGCGAACCTCAAGCTGATTGATGAGCTGAACCTTGTCAGCAACGCCGGTGAGGTGGGTGCCTACTTGAACGCCACTATGGCAGAGGCGCTGTCGGGACATGCCCATGTGGGGGATGTGCGCGGCGAGGGGATGCTGTGCGCGGTGGAGTTCGTGAAGGACAAGGACAGCCGCACATTCTTTGACGCCGCCGACAAGATCGGGCCGCAGATATCGGCCAAGCTCTTGGAGCAGGACAAGGTGATTGCCCGCGCCATGCCGCAAGGGGATATCCTGGGATTTGCGCCGCCGTTCTGCCTGACGCGGGCTGAGGCCGATCAGGTGGTTGCGGCCACCGTGCGCGCGGTCGAGGCCGTGCTGGGCTGATCCCGCCGCGACAGAGCTGCGCCCTGGCCTGCGCCGGGGCGCGGATCAGCTGCCGAGCAGGCGGGCGCTGGTGTCCTCTGCCGTGTCGCCGTCGGCCATGCGGGCAAAGGCGTGGCGCCAGCCCTCCGCCAGTTCGGGCAGCTGCGCCAGCGCCGCGGCTTCCTGCGCGGTGGCCTTGCGGCTGAGGCGGAGGCGGGTGACGCGTTCGACGCTCCAGTCCGGGTGCAGACGGTCGATGAGGGTGACGGCGCTGCCGACCTCCGCCTGGCCCGGCTCCAGCACCCGGTAGTACCAGCCGGTGCGGCCGGTTTTCTGAAACAGATAGGCCATCTTGGGGTTGCCGGTGTGCTGGCTGACCTTCCAGCAGGGCTGGCGGCCCTGGCTGATCTGCACCACCGCTGTGCCCAGCCGCAGGATGTCGCCAATACAGAGATTGGTCTCTGTCATCCCCAGCGCCGCGATGTTTTCGCCAAAGGCCGCCGGGACGGTGCCTGCCGGGATCTGGCCCTCGGCAATCCACTGCGGGTAGTGGTCCGAAGGGTAGTGGTGGATCGCCTTGTCCGGGCCGCCTTGGTTTTGGGGGTCGGCCTGGGCGTCGCCGGTAAAGCCCAGCTCCGTGATCTGCTGCGGGCCATCCGCGCGGATCTTGGCGATGGCTGAGGGCGGGCGGCCGGGCCAGCGCGCGGCAACAGAGCCGAGGAACAGCCCGGTGATGCGGGACGCGGGGGGTGTTGGGGTCATGCGGGAACCTGCTCGTGGCAAATTTTGTTTGTGTCTTCGGGCGACAGCGGCTCCGCCAGCAGACGGCAGAAGCCGCCCGGCCCGTCCGCCGAGAAATGCTTGCAGGCGCGGCATAGACCGAACGGCTGGCCTCCGTTTTGCGCGACCATGCTGCCCAGGATCTTCTCCAGCGCGGCTTGCAGCGCGGTCCGGTCCGCTGGGGGCAGGGCCGCGGCGGCATCGGCCAGGGCGCGGGGCAGGGCGGTGGCCTGTTCGCCCTTGGCGGTCAGGGCAAAGCGGATCACCCGCTTGTCGGAGTCGGAGCGTTCCTCCTCCACATAGTCCTTTTGAGCTAGCGCCTTGAGGGTCTGGGAAACGGTGCCGCGGGTGCTGCCGAGGTAGGCAGCCACATGCGAGGGGCTGCGGGAGAACCGGTTGGCGCGGGCGAGGTAATCCAATGCGGCCCGCTGCGCCGGGTTCAGCTCTGCCGCCCAGCTTTCGCCGGCGTCGAGGCGGGCGAGACGGCTGATCAGCTCGGTTATGCGGGCGGTTTGATCCATCCGCAATAGATAGCGAGTCGAAATGAATTGCGCAAGCCATCCGGCGCAGAAGCGGCCCGGCGGCGCCTGCGGGAAAGGTTGAGGCAGATCATTTCCGCGCCGCTGCCCCGTGTGGCAGACTGCGCCGGGAGAGGAGGACGGCTGTGGCGGATCCCGTCTTTACCATGAGAGGCGTGACCAAGGTCTATGACACCGGCGGTGCCAAGGTTCATGCGCTGGCAGGTGTCGATCTGGAGCTGCCAGGCGGCGAGCTGGCGGTGCTGCTGGGTCCCTCCGGCAGCGGCAAGTCGACGCTGCTGAACATCCTGGGCGGGCTCGACCATGTGACGGACGGGCGGGTCTGGTTCCGCGATCTGGAGCTGACCGCGATGCGGGACCGGGAGCTGACCCGCTACCGGCGCGATCATGTCGGCTTTATCTTCCAGTTCTACAATCTGGTACCGAGCCTGACCGCGCGCGAGAACGTGCAGCTGGTCACCGATGTGGCGCGTGACCCGATGCCGGCCGCCGAGGCGCTGGAGCTGGTGGGGCTGGGTCACCGGATGGACCACTTCCCGGCGGAGATGTCGGGCGGCGAGCAGCAGCGGGTGGCGATTGCCCGCGCCATAGCCAAGCGGCCCGGCGTGCTGCTGTGCGATGAGCCGACCGGCGCGCTGGACAGCAAGACCGGCATCCAGGTGCTGGAGGCGCTGCACCAGATTAACCGCGATTTCGGCACCGCGACGGTGGTGATCACCCATAACGCCGACATCCAGAAAATCGCGCACCGGGTGATCTTCTTTCAGGACGGGCGGATCAGCCGCATCCAGGAAAACACCGAGCGGCTGGCGCCCGCGGACATCAGCTGGTGAGCCATGCAAGCGCTTGACAGGAAACTGCTGCGGGATTTCAAACGGCTCTGGGTGCAGGCGCTGGCGATTGCCATGGTGCTGGCCTGCGGCGTGGCGATCCTGCTGACGGCGGTGGGCATGTACCAGGCGCTGCAGGGCACGCAGGAGGCCTATTACGGGCGGAACCGCTTTGCTGATGTCTTTGCCACGGCGCGGCGGGCGCCTGTCAGCCTGCTGCCGGAGATTGCCGCGGTGGAGGGGGTGCTGGCGCTGGAGGCGCGGGTCAGCGGTTATGCCAACCTCGACATGCCGGGACGGGCCAAGGCGGCGGTGGGGCGCATCCTGTCGCTGCCGGAGAGCGGCCCGCCGCAGCTGAACCTGCCGGTGCTGCGCAGCGGGCACTGGCCGCAACTGCCGGGGGAGGTTGCGGTCAACGAGCCCTTTGCGCAGGCCAACCGGCTGGTGCCGGGAGATAGCTTCCTGGCCAATCTGAACGGCCAGCAGCGGCGGCTGACGGTGACCGGCACCGCGCTGTCGCCGGAGTTCATCTATACGCTGGGGCCCGGCGCGCTGATGCCCGACAACCTGTCCTTTGGCATCATCTGGATGCGGCGGGAGGAGGCAGAGGCCGCCTATGACATGGCCGGTGCCTTCAATGACCTGACGCTGAAGACCGCGCGCGGGGTGCAGGAGGAGGAGGTGATCGCGCGGCTGGATGAGCTGCTGGAACCTTATGGCGGGCAGGGGGCGGTGGGACGGGCGCAGCACGGCTCGCACGCGATTGTCGATGCGGAGATCAGCCAGATGAAGGGCACCGCGATGGTGCTGCCGCCGATCTTCTTTGGCATCTCGGCGTTTCTGGTCAGCATGGTGATGGGCCGGATCGTGGCGCTGGAGCGCAGCGAAATCGGCCTGCTGAAGGCGGTGGGCTATTCCGATGCAGAGGTCTGCCTGCATTATCTGATGCTGGCGGCGCTGGTGGCGCTGGCGGGAATTGCGATCGGCTGGGCGGCGGGCACCTGGCTGGCGCAGCTGCTGGCGCGCCAGTATGCCCGGTTCTTCGACTTTCCCTTCCTGATCTACCGGGTGTCCTATTGGGCCTATGCGCTGTCGGCGCTGGCGGCGCTGCTGACCACCACCGCGGGGGCGGCGCGCGCGGGCGCGGCGGCAAGCGCCAGCTACCTCCCAGGATGGACAGGTACTTGGTTTGCCGGATAATCGATTTTTGGTGATTTTGATTTTGGTTTAACTTTAAATCGGAATTGACTAGACTCATGTTATATATCGCCTGTCATGTATGTTTTTTGCACTGCATAGTAAAACTTTTAGGTTTACCTCGAATTCCCATGCATAGTTCGCAGTAATGTAGTGAACACAACGTACAGTTTAAAAAAGAGGACCTG
>NZ_CEYXRG010000017.1:0-94141 GCF_982940295.1 Leisingera sp. | reverse complement strand
CGGCATCCCGAATGTCGGCGCACCGGACTTCAACGACATCGACGACAGGAAGTTGCCCAGCACAAACGGCGCGCCGGGACGGACGATCTGGGCAAAGGCGCAGCACATCATCGCCTCCGCCATCGCCTGCGCCACCGACGCGGCGGTGGAGACCGGCCCCATCGCGCCCGTAAGGATAAATGGCACAACGATAATTCCCTGCCCGCGGGCGCAGTAGGTGCGCACCGCCTCCGTCACCACTTTGTCAACCAGCAGTGGCGAATTGGTGTTCACATTGCCCATGATCACGCAGTTATTGTCCATGACATCCTTGCCAAAGACGATCTCGGCCATATCCACGCTGTCCTGCGCGCGGGACATCTCGGTGATGGCGCCCAGATGCGGCTTGTCGCTCAGCGTCATATGGGCAAACAACATGTCGAAATGGCGCTTGGAGACCGGCACGTCGCAGGGCTCGCAGATCACAAACCCGCCGTGATGCAGGTTCGGATGCATGTAGGTGAGCTTCACCAGCTTCTCGAAGCTCTCCATGTCGCCATAGCGCCGCCCGCCCTCCAGGTCGCGCACGAACGGCGCGCCATAGATCGGCGCGAACACCTGGTTGTTGCCGCCAATGGTGACCGACCGCGCCGGATTGCGGGCCAGCTGGGTGAACTCCCGCGGCGCCTTGGCACATAGGGCGCGGATCCACTGCGCATCGGCACGCACGGTGTCGCCGTCGATCCTCGCGCCTGCTTCTTTCCAGATCCGCAAGGCCTCGGGATCGTCGCGGAAGGCGATGCCGACATCCTCGAAAATCCAGTCGACCTGGGCTTCCAGCCGGACCAGCTTTTCTTCGTCCAGCACGTCAAAGAACGGCAGCGTGCGCTGGATCCAGGGCGAGGCCGGTGCGCCCGCAGGGGCAGTGTTTCTATCGCGGGATGCGCGGGCGCGTCGGGCCATGGGGGTCTCCAGTGTTCAAAAGCTGCGTAACGATAAGATCCGCAGCCCGCGTTGTGACGGTTGAAAAATCTGATGATTTGGATAATTTACAGTTATGCAAGAACTCTGGAAGCTCCTCACCAGCCCGCGCCACCTCATCGTTTTCGAGGCCGCAGCCCGGCACGGCTCCTTCACCCGCGCGTCGGAGGAATTGAACGTGCAGCAGCCTGCCGTCAGTGCGGCGATCAAACAGATGGAAGCGTCTTTGGGCGTTATTTTATTCCGCCGCGGCCATCGGAAGGTGGAGCTGACGGGGGCGGGCATGCGGCTTTATACAGACGTCTCCAAAGCGCTGGAGGACATACTTTCCTCCGCCAAGGCCGTGCGGCAGTTCGGACGCAATGACCATGTGACGCTCAATTGCTCTTCAGCTTTTGCATACTACTGGGTGATGCCAAGACTGACCCAGCTGCACGACGCGCACCCCGATATCGACCTGCGCCTGCAGAGCTCCGACCGGGAGCCGGATATAAATACCGAAGGGATTTCCTTGGCGGTGCGGCGCGGGGACGGCGACTGGCCGGACTGCCATTCCGCCCTGATCGCGCCGGAGGTGATCTTTCCCGTCGCCAGCCCGCGGGTAATGGCCTCCGCCGTTAATCTGGCGACAGTGCCGAACCTGCTGCACGAACGGCTGATTCACCTGGAGGAGCCGATCCGCGAGCGGCCCAGCTGGCAGCAGTGGTTTGCCCACTTCGGGGTGACCGGGCGGTTGCCAGCCGCAGGCCTCAGGCTCAACGACTATGCATTGGTGCTGCAGGCGGCGATTGCGGGCGAAGGCTTTGCCTTTGGCTGGCAGCATGTGACCGAGCCGCTGATCAAGCAGGGGCTGCTGGCCGCCCGCAAGGAATGGTCCTGGACCACCGGGGCAGGGTTCTATCTGGTGTGGTCCAAAACCCAGGACCTGGTTCCCAACGCGGAACTGGTGCGCCAGTGGCTGCTGGAGATGGCCAGGCCCGGGACCGTTTAACTCACGCGGTCCCGGAGGTTTCCCTGGCGCGCTGCATCGACCTGCGATGCGTCAGATACAGCCGCCGCACAAAGGCCAGGATGAACAGCGCGGTCAGGATCAGCACGATGGTTGGCGCCGGCGCGCTGTCGAGGAAGAAGCTGGCATAGGTGCCCGCCAGCATCGAGAACATGCAGACCAGCACTGCCACCCACAGCATGGTGCTGAACTTGCGCACCACCAGGAACGCGATGGCACCGGGAGCGATCAGCAGCCCGATCGCCAGGATCAGACCCGCCGCCTTGAGCGTTGCCACGATCGTCAGCGACAGCGCCGCAAGCAGCCCGTAGTGCAGCACCGTGACCGGCAGGCCGGAGGCCTGCGCCTGCGCCGGGTCGAAGCTGTGCAGCAGCAAATCCTTCCACTTCAAGACCAGCGCCGCGCCGACCACCAGCGAGATGATGCCCGCGGTCCACAGCTCATCCGGCTCCACCCCCAGCATGTTGCCGAACAGGATGTGGTCCAGATGCGCATTGGTCTCCAGCCCCACATACATCACGATGCCGAGCCCGAACATGCCGGAGAAAACCACCCCCATCACCGTGTCCTGCTTGACCCGGCTGTTGCCCGCCAGAAAGCCGGTCGCCACAGCGCACAGCATACCGGCAGCAAAGGCGCCTATGATCAGCGGGAAGCCCAGCACATAGGCCAGCACGATCCCCGGCAGCACCGCGTGGCTGACCGCGTCGCCCATCAGCGCCCAGCCCTTCATCACCAGGAAGCAGGAAAGCAGCGCCGTGGGCACCGAGACGATCAGGGAAATCAGAAAGGCGTTCTGCATGAACGCGAACTGGAACGGCATCAGCAGGGTATCGAGATCCATCACGCAGCCCCGTCTTGTGCCACGGGGCCGCGCTTCAGCGCCTCGCGCGCCTTGCGCTTGGCGGCCAGCAGCCCGTGTTTCGGAGCGAAGACGAACACCACCAGGAAAATCAGCGTTTGCAGCGTCACGATGATGCCGCCGGTGGCGCCGTCCAGAAAGTAGCTGGCATAGGCCCCAAGGAAGCTGGTGGCCGCGCCGATCAGCACCGACACCATGATCAGCCGCGGGAAGCGGTCGCACAGCAGATAGGCCGTGGCGCCGGGCGTCACCACCATGGCGATCACCAGGAACGCCCCCACGGTCTGCATCGCCGCCACGACCGAGGCCGACAGCAGCACGAAGAACACCGCCTTGAGCAGGCCGGGCCTGAGCCCGATGGTCCGGGCGTGGTTTTCGTCAAAGAAGGTGACCATCAGGTCCTTCCACTTGGCCAGCAGCACCGCCAGTGAGACAAAGCCGATGATCGCCAGCTGCAGCGTGTCCTCAGGCGTGATCGCCAGGATATTGCCCATGGTGATGGTCTGGACCGAAACCGACATCGGGCTGATCGAGACGATGAACAGGCCAAGCCCGAAGAAGGAGGTGAAGATCAACCCGATGATCACATCGACCTTCAATCCCGAACGTTCCGACAGGAACAGCATCGCGCCCGCCGCCAGCCCGCCGGCGATGAAGGCGCCCAGCGCAAACGGCAGGCCTAGGATGTAGGCCCCCGCCACGCCCGGCACCACCGAATGCGAGAGCGCATCGCCGATCAGCGACCAGCCCTTGAGCATCAGATAGGCCGACAGAAAGGCGCAGACGCCGCCCACCAGCGCCGAAACCCACATCGCGTTTGTCATATAGCCATAGGTGAACGGCTCCAGCAGGTATTCCATTACGGCTTACCCCCGCCCTCGCCACTGCCTTCGCTGGTCTGGGTCTTTTCGCCGTACTGGACAAACGGGCGCTCGTCGTCGGTCAGGATGGTGACCTCGCGGGTGTCGCCATCGTCATGCAGCGCTTGGCCGCCCAGGGTGAAGTGGCGCAGAACGCCGCCAAAGGCGTGTTCCAGGTTCTCGCGGGTAAAGGTGGTCTCGGTCGGGCCGTAGCCCAGCACCGTGCCCTTGACCAGCACGGTGCGGTCGCAAAACTCCGGCACGCTGCCCAGATTGTGGGTGGAGACCAGCATCACCCTTCCCTCGGCGCGCAACTCGCGCAAGAGGGCGATGATCTGCTCTTCGGTCTTCACATCGACACCGGTAAAGGGTTCGTCCAGCAGGATCACCTGCCCGTCCTGTGCAAGCGCCCGGGCCAGGAACACCCGCTTGCGCTGGCCGCCGGACAGCTCGCCGATCTGGCGGTGGCGGAAGTCCTGCATGTTCACCCGGCGCAGCGCCTGATCGACCGCCTCGTGATCGGCGGCCTTGGGGCGGCGCAGGAAACCCATGTGGCCGTAGCGGCCCATCATCACCACGTCCTCGACCAGCACCGGAAAGGCCCAGTCGACCTCCTCCGACTGCGGCACATAGGCGACCAGGTTCTTGCGCAGCGCCTCTTTGACGGTCATCCCGAGAATACGGATTTCGCCCTGCGCGGCCGGGACAAATCCCATGATTGCCTTGAACAGGGTCGATTTGCCCGCCCCGTTCACGCCGACCAGCGCCGTGACGGTGCCGCGGGGAATGCCAAAGCTGGCATTCCACAGCGCGGTATGGCCGTTGCGGTAGGTCACCGTGACATTCTGTGCGGCAATCCCGCCGTCCGCAGGCGCGGCGCTGGTGTTCATGATGTGGGTCTCGCTGGCATCAAGCATGGGCTGTCCTGCAGAGTTACACACAGAAATTGTGCTTTGTGAAATGAAACGCCCCGCAACTTGCGCTGCGGGGCTGTTCGGATATGCAAAAAAGCGTTCTTAGTTGGTCACTTCGGTCAAACCGCGGGCAACGGTCTGAGAGGTGACCTTGAGCAGGTCCAGGTAGGTCGGCACCGGGCCGTCCGCTTCGCTGAGGGAGTCGACGTAAAGCTCCCCGCCATAGGCCACGCCGGTTTCGCGGGCCACCTGCTGTGCCGGGGCGGTGTTCACGGTGCTTTCGCAGAACACCACCGGGATGTCATTGGCGCGCACGCCGTCGATCACACCGCGCACCTGCTGCGGGGTGCCGACCTGGTCGGCGTTCATCGGCCACAGGTACAGTTCCTTCATGCCGAAATCGCGGGCTAGGTAGCTGAAGGCGCCCTCGCAGGTCACCAGCCAGCGCTTGTCCTCGGGGATTTCCGCAATGGAACGGCGCAGCGGCTCAATGGTGGCGCGCAGCTTGTCCTTGTATTCGCCTGCGTTCTTCACATAGACGGCGGCGTTTTCCGGGTCGTGCTCGGCAAAGGCCTCGACGATGTTGTCGATATAGATCAGCGCGTTATCCAGACCCATCCAGGCATGCGGGTTGGGCTTGCCCTCGTAGGAGCCGGCCGCGATCGGGATCGGGTCGATGCCGTCGGTCAGGGTGACGGAAGGCACGTCGTCGAGGTTCGACAGGAATTGCTCGAACCACAGCTCCAGGTTCATGCCGTTCCACAGGATCAGATCGGCATCGGACGCCCGCACGATGTCGCGCGGGGTCGGTTCATAGCCGTGGATCTCCGCCCCCGGTTTGGTGACCGAGACGACTTCAGCGGCATCACCTGCCACATTGGCAGCCATGTCGGCCAGCACGGTGAAGGTGGTAACCACCTTCATCTTGTCCTCAGCCATGGCAGCGCTGGCAGCAACGGCCGCAACCGCGGCGGCGGAAACTGTCTTGAGCAGGTTCGAAAACATCCGATTCTCCGTTTTGAAGATGCCTTTGATGCATCGTTATTGCAAATCATTCGCAACTGTCAATGAAATTGAGAATGATTTGCAACAACGATCCCAGCCTGATCCCAGACGCGCCCTCGCGCAAGCCGCGTTAGAATAGGGTTAACCCCGGTTAACGACGTCTAAATATTGCCCGGATCGCGACCGCCATTTCGCCCAAATCCACTCCCATTACTGAGTGTGCAGCCAGAACGGCGCAGGACTGAACCTGATCCCAAAACCGTCTGAGCGAGCACCTTTCCCATGATTTCACCTGGAAAACTCTCCAGCTGCTCCGCCGCAATCTGGCTGCTTGTCACCGGGTCCGCAGCGCTTGGCAGCCCGGTGCAGACCATTGAACTGCAATGCGGCGACGCCATGCGGCAGCCCCTGTGCGACGCATTGGCCGGAAGTCTGCGCCAGAGGTTTCCCGGAGCAGCGGTTTCAACGGCAGACGGTCAGAAGGCCGGGTCCGATCTGACCTTGCGATACGTCGGGCAGGCCCAGGCCGCGGACTGGATCTCCGGTTACCTGGCCTGGCAGCACAGCGACGGCCGGACCGGTCAGGGCCCGGTCCTGGAGCAGTCGGTCATGGACGGGCAGCTGACGGCCGACAGCCTTGCGGACTTTGCCGGCCAGCTGGTCAGGCACACGGAATTCCCCCTGTAATTCAGCGATTTAGGATGGAAAACGGATATGTGTGAATATTGCGGTCAAGCCAATCACAGAATTCCCGAAGTCACCGACAGCAGCGGCTCCGGCACCGGCGGCGGCGATGCCGGCGGCAAGCCAACGTATACGGTCGACCAGATCGCGCAGTATCTTTACCAGGGTTTCTGGGAGGACACCGGCCGGACCCAGCGTTCCTTTGACGTGGAAACCGGGGGGCAGCTGACTGTCAACCTCAGCGGGCTGAATGCAAACGGCAAGGCAACCGCCCGCAAGGCGCTGGAAAGCTGGACCGCGCTGACCGGGATCGACTTTGCCGAGACCACAGGCAGCGCCCAGATCACCTTTGATGACAACAGATCCGGGGCATATGCCACATCCACTGTCAGCAATGGAACCGTCCTCAGCTCGCACATCAACGTGGACGACGGCTGGTCGGCTTACGGCAACTATTACCTGCAGACCTTTATCCACGAAATCGGCCACGCCCTCGGCTTGGGCCACACCGGCAATTACAACGGCAGCGCCAGCTATGGCTCGGATGCGCATTTCGCCAATGACAGCTGGCAAATGTCGATCATGTCCTACTTCAGCCAGGCTGAAAACACCGCTGTCGATGCCTCCTTTGCCTATCTGGCGACGGCACAGCTGGCCGACATCGCTGCAGTGCACCATCTGTATGGCGCGCCTGTAAACGTGGAAACCGGCGACACCACCTATGGCGACGGTCAGACCACCGGCCGTTTCGGCATGGACCTGAACGGCGGCTGGGCGGTGGCGATTGTCGACAGCGGCGGCACCGATGTCATCGACCTGGGTTCGCGCAGCTACAATCAGACGCTGAACCTGAACGCGGGCACCTTCTCCAGCATCAATGGCAAGACCGGCAACTTTTCCATTGCCAGCGGCACCGTGATCGAAAATGCCGTGACCGGCTCGGGCATCGACCACATCACCGGCAACGCAGCGGACAATGTGCTGGAAAGCGGTGCAGGCAACGACCGGATCGAGGCGGGCGCCGGCGACGACACGGTGATCGGCGGAACGGGTGCAGATTACTTGACGGGCGGAACGGGTGCCGACCGGTTTGTATACCGGTCGCTAGGCGAATCCGGCGATTCAATCGCCGACTTCAACCTGGCCGCCGGAGACCGGGTCGACGTTTCCGCCCTGCTGCAGGAGATCGGTTATGCGGGCAGCGATCCCGCGGGCGACGGCGTTGTATCACTTCAGGCAGGCAGCGGCGGCTCCTGGCTGAAAATTTCCCACAATGGCAGCAGCACGCTGCTGGTGTTCCTGGCTGGTGTCGATGCGAACGCCGATCCGGCAGAAATCATCAACACTTCCGCGACCCCGGAGCCCGGCCCGGAGCCTGAGCCCACGCCAGATCCGGACCCGACCCCGGATCCGGACCCCACACCGGAAACCATTGATAACACCTACATCTTCACCAACAGCTTCGTGCCGCAGTGGACCAGCCTTCTGGGCACCGTCACCGACACCAATGGCGGTATCGACACGCTGGATCTCAGCACCGTGACGCTGGCAGCCACGATCAACCTGGAAAGCGGTGTGTCCGGGAAAATCGGCTCCAAGACCCTAACGATCAGCGAAGGCTCAGTGATCGAGAACATCCTTTTGGGCAGCGGCAGCGACAAAGGCTACGGCAACAGCGCCGCCAACCTGATCGAAGGGCGGGAAGGCCACGACCGGCTGTACGGACTGGACGGCAATGACACGCTGTCCGGCGGCAGCGGCAACGACATCCTGGAGGGCGGCTTGGGCGGCGACAGCCTGGACGGCGGCGACGGCAACGACAAAATCTATGGCGGCGACGGAAACGACACCCTTCAGGGCGGCGACGGCAGAAACCAGCTCTTCGGGGACGGTGGCGATGACTCCGTTCTGGCAGGCGCAGGTAACGATAAAATCTACGGCGGCGAGGGCGATGACACCCTTGCTGCCGGCGACGGCAACAACAGGACCGATGGCGGCCTGGGCGATGACTCGATCACCGCCGGAAGCGGCAAGGACCGGATCAAGGGCGGCGAAGGAAACGACACGCTTTCCGCCGGCGACGGCGACAATAAGGCTGACGGCGGCCTGGGCGATGACTCGATCACCGGCGGCAGCGGCAAGGACCAGTTCAAGGGCGGCGACGGAAACGACACCCTTGCTGCCGGCGACGGCGACAACAAGACCGACGGCGGCCTCGGCGATGACTCGATCACCGGCGGCAGCGGCAGGGACCGGATCAAGGGCGGCGAAGGAAACGACACGATAGCCGCCGGCGACGGCAACAACAGAGTCACCGGCGATGCTGGCCACGACGCGATCACCGGCGGGATTGCCGATGACCAGATCAAGGGCGGCGAGGGCAATGACACGATCGCAGCCGGGGGCGGTGACAACAAGCTGTCCGGTGATGACGGAAATGATGTGATCAGCAGCGGCAGCGGCAAGGATCAGCTGAAGGGCGGCAATGGGGATGACACCCTGTCTGCCGGAGACGGCGAAAACAAAGTGAGCGGCGGCGGCGGTAATGACGTGATCACCAGCGGCAGCGGCAGGGATAAGGTCAATGGCGGCGACGGCAATGACACGATCCAGACTGGCGCGGGTGCTGACAAGGTCAACGGCGCCGACGGGGACGACAGTCTGGACGCGGGCAGCGGCGACGATCTGATCAATGCGGGCAAAGGCGACGACACGGTTGACGGCGGTGCCGGCACGGACAAGGTCAAGGGCGGCGAGGGCAATGACGATATCCGCGGCGGCAGCGGCGGCGACTCGCTTGATGGCGGTTCCGGCAGCGACAGGCTGGAAGGCGGCGCAGGCGCGGATCTCCTGAAGGGCGGGGCAGATGCCGACGTGTTTGTCTTTGCCTCCGCTGACGACGCCGGCGACACCCTGCGCGACTTCAAGATCAGCCAAGGCGATGCGCTCGATATCGACGGGCTGCTTCTTGAACTGAACACGACGCTTGAAGATGCCTTGTCCAGCGGCAGTCTCAGCCTGAACGGGACCAAGGATGTCTGGCTTCAATACGATGCGGACGGTGAGGGCGGCAACGACCCGCTGCAGATCGCCTGGCTGAAAGGCGTCAAGTCAACCGACCAGCTGACCGAAGACTGGTTCGTCTGACCCGTAAAGACCGCCACAGGCCCGGCTCCTTACTGGACCGGGCCTTTCCCTGTTCACGCGGCACCGTCCGGGCTTGGGCCTAGCCCCGCGGCGGCGCGAAACGGGACACGCCCTGCGCCCCGTCAGCGGTGATCGACATCAGCGACAGCGTGTGGTCCATGTTCTTCATCCGGTGCCGCAGCATCAGCCGGGTCAGCCGGTTGAGATCGGCGGCATACTCCGGCTGCCCGGCCACGTTCTCCAGCTCCCCCTGCCCTTCCGCATCAAACAGCATCGGCGGAAGGTCGGCGGCGAATTCCACCAGGGTAAAGCGCCCGTCCCGCAGGATGCCCAGACTGCTGTCGCTAGGCGAGGTGCCCAGCGCCTGCTGCCACAGCGTCGGCTCCAGTGGTTCGGAAAAATCCAGTTCCGAGAAGGAGTATTGCCGCCAGTCCCGCGGCTGCTCCCCGCGCAAAAGCGGCAGCAGCGACCGCCCGTCCATCGAGTTCGGGACCTCCTGCCCGACCCACTCCAGAATGGTCGGCGTCACGTCGATGGACTCGGTGATCTGAGTGAGGCAGGCGCCGGCATTGTCCTCATTGCCAGGCATCCGGATGATCAGCGGCGTGTGATAGGCGGCGTCATAGACCGACATCTTGCCCCAGGCGTGCCGGTCGCCCAGCATCTCGCCGTGGTCGGCGGTAATCACGACCATGGTGCTGTCATACTGGCCCGTGTCCTTGAGGAATTTGATCACGCGCCCGACATGGTGATCCACCTCGGTAGCCAGCCCCAAGTAGACCGCGCGCAGGGTGCGGATGTTGTCGTCCGTCGGCTCCAGATCCGGGAACCCCTCGACAAAGCCGGCCGCTTTACTGCTGCGCAACGCCGGACCAAAGAACGGATGCAGCGCGCTTTCCTGCTCCGGCGTGTCCAGCCGCGTTGGCACCGGCAGCGAGGCCGGGTCGTACATGGTGTTGTAGGGGGCCGGCGCCACCAGAGGCGGATGCGGGCGGATATAGGTCAGATGGGCAAACCAGCTTTGCTTGTAATAAGCGGCCATCTTGCCCAGGAAAGAATCCGTTAGAAACGCGGTATCGCTGTCCTCTGCCGCGTAAAGCGCCGGATCGTTCAGCCGGGGCGCGCCGCCATCGGGCGAACGGGGCTTATAAACGTCCCAGTAGTTCTCGAATTCATAGCCCCGGTTCATCAGATGCGATTGCCACGGGAAGGACGTCTCCAGCCGCATCTCGGTCATCTCATGGAAGCCGTTCATCGGGAATTCATAGGTGCGCAGCGCCGGGTCGTTGGCGTCAAAGGCGCGCGGGTCCTGCGAGGTATCGGTATAGCCGAACAGCATCGGCAAAAAGCCCGCCTTGCGCATCTCGGTGGCGATGTTCGGCGTGTCATGGCGCAGCGGCGTGCCGTTGCGCACGGAACGGTGGTTCATCGCATACTGTCCGGTCAGGATCGACGCCCGCGACGGCCCGCAGGGGTTGGTGACGGAGAAATGCCGCTTGAACGAGACCGCCTCCTGCATGAAGGCGCGGATGCTGGGCAGCTCCACATGCCCAGCCATGGCACCGAACACGCAGTCCGCACGCAGCTGGTCGATGATGATGAACAGGACGTTGCGGGTTGCGGGGCGGTTCTCGGGGCGGGTGGCAGGCATCCGGGGTCCTCGCGCGGCTCGGGTCAGGTTTCGGCTGTCAAACTGTGATGATCCGCGCGCGGATTACAAGCGCAGACTGCGCTGCCGGGCAGGACAGCTTGCCACGGATTGTCAGCTGGCAAATTCCATAAAAATGTATCTATAGGGCCGCCAAACCCCGGGCAAACAGCCTGCCGAATTGCGGCTGGGGGTCCGTGACCCCGGCCAGCCGCAGCATGTGCCAAGCCAGCGCCTGGTTGCTGGAGACCACCGGCACACCGGTCGCCGCCTCGATCTCCGGGATCACCCGCAGGCAGCGCAGGTTGGTGCAGGAGATCACGATCGCATCGCAGTCCGCTACGCTCGCCACCTGTTTGGCCGCCGCCGCAATAGCCGCCTCGGTGATGCGTGCCACCACCCGGTCGTCCATTTCCTCAAACGAGCCGAAGCCGGCGATTTCAAACCCCGCCGCCTCCAGCTTCTGCCGCATCTGCGCCGAGACTTCAGGCAGGTAAGGCGTGACAAACCCCAGCCGCGCGGCCCCCAGCGCCCGGCCCGCGGCGATGATCGCCGCCAGCGGGTCGGTGACCTTGGCCTTGGGCAGCACGGTCTGCACCGCCTCGGCCACCTTGGCCGAGCCGATCACCGTGGAGGCCGAGGTGCACCCATAGCCGATCACGTCAAAATCCAGCGAGGACGGCAGCAGCCGCGCCGAGGCCGGCAGATCCGCCTGCATCCGCGCCAGCGTCTCCGGGCGGACTTCCGGCACCATCGGGATGCGGCTGTGATAAAGCGCCACGCCGTCCTGCGCCATTATCCGGGCGAACTCCGGCTCCAGCGTCTCGTCGGTTTCCAGCACGATCACGCCCAGGGTGGCGCGGGTGCCGATGCCTGCGTCGGTATCATAGGAGAGTTTCATGGCCCAAAGCCTCCTTCAGATCACCGGCAATTCGTGGGCGGCGCGGGTTGTCAGCAGCTCAGCGCCGTCTGCCCGCACCACGATATTTTCCTCATGCACCATGATACGGCCGTCGCCGTAGCTCAGCGAGGGTTCCAGCGTCAGCACCATGTTTTCCCCGATCACGGTGCCGTCAAAAGCCGCGTGCGAGGGCCATTCGGTCAGCTGCATCCCCAGCCCGTGGCCCAGCCGCCCCACGTCGCCGCCCTGATCGTCCATTTCGGCAATCACGGACTGCATCGCCTGGAACAGCTCGCGGCAGGTCGCGCCCGGGCGCGCGGCGGCGATCCCCGCCTCGGTCGCCCGCCACAGCACGTCATAAGCACGGCGGGACAGGTCATCGGCCCGGCCAATGGCAAAGTTGCGGTCGAAATCGCAGAAATAACCGTCCCAGGTGGCACCGGTGTCCAGCATCATGATGTCACCCGCCTGCAAGGGCCGGCCCGTGGGCGGCGAGATCACGTCGCTGTAGCCGCCCTGACCGGCGCCGCCGACCAGATAGGGCACATCGTCCGCACCCTGCGCCAGCGCCTCGCGCCGGAAGGCGCGGAAAAGGTCCTCGAACGGCTGGCCTTCATGAGCGATTTCAGGAACCCGCGCGAAGGTGCGGGAGCCGATGGCGCAGATGTGCGCCAGCTTCTCAAGCTCGGCGGCGGATTTCACCATCCGCAAGCCGCGCACCAGCGGCGTGGCATCCGCCACCTTCAGCCCCGGCAGCCCCGCCATCAGCCGCTCATATTCGCCCAGCGGCATCCTGAGCGAGGTCTCATGCCCTTTCATCAGGCCGATGGAGCCGCCGCGCCCGGCAATGGGCGACAGCAGTTCCGTCAGCAGGCTGATGCCGTCATCCTCGGGCGCCGGGGCGCTCCAGGTGCGGATGTCCTCGATCCAGGTGCGGCGCATCAGGTCGGCGCCGATTTCCGGGATGATGGCAACCGGCTTGCCCGCGGGCGGTACGAACAGGAACCAGGGCCGGGTCGGGCTTTGCCAGAACAGCGTGTGAAAGCCGCTGAAGTATCGCACCTCCGGCTCCGTCAGCAGCAGCAGACCGTCCAGCCCCTGCTGTGCCATCAGCGCCTGTGCTTTCCCGGTACGGGCTGCAAACTCCTCGTCCGGGAACCCGCGTGCAGGCGCGTCAGACATGGTCCTTGCCTTCCATGATCGCGGCATAGATCGCCGGATCGGTGACCCCCTCGGAACCGATCAGCAGCACGCGGGAGTTCGCGTCCAGGCCCAGCGCCGGTTTCATGTCCGGCGACTGGCAAGCCGCGATCAGCGCGGACAGGCCCGCCACCGCGCTTTCGCCGGCCTCCACCACCGGATCGCCGGTTTCGCCATTGGCCAGCAGCCGCACCGCGGGGGCGACGATGCTGTCGGGGATGGTCACGAAATCCGAGGCTTCCTCTGCCAAAATCTCCCACGCCATTTCCGACGGCTCACCGCAGGAGAGGCCCGCCATGATGGTTTCTTCCTTGATGGCGAAATTGGTTGCCTTGCCTGCCTTGGCGCTGTCGAACAGGCAGGCCGCCAGTTCCGGCTCGACAATCACCACCCGCGGCGCCTCGGCCCCGTAATACTGCCGCAGCGCCGCTGCGACCGAGGCCGCCAGCCCGCCGACGCCGCCCTGCAGGAACACATGGGTGGGGGGCTGCTCCAGCGCCTCGCAGGCCTCGCGGGTCATCACGCTGTAGCCGGCCATCACATCGCGCGGCGGCTCGGTGTAGCCTTCCCAGGAGGTGTCGGAGACCACGAACCAGCCGTTTTCCTCCGCCTCCTTCTTGGCCAGCAGCACCGAGTCGTCATAGTCGCCTTCGATCCGGATCACCTCGGCGCCCAGCTCGCGCATGGCCACCGCGCGGCCCTCGCTGACCTCGGCATGGATATAGATCCGGCAGGGCGCGCCAAAGCGCTGGCAGCCCCAGGCCAGCGAGCGGCCATGGTTGCCATCGGTGGCCGAGACCAGGGTGATCCCGGCGCAAGCCTCCTTGTGGGCGCCCTTGCGGATTTCCTCCAGACTGACGTCCTGGCCCAGCTGGCGGCTCAGCTCCCGCTGCAGCACCCGCAGCGCCGCATAGGACCCGCCCAGTGCCTTGAAGCTGCCAAGACCGAACCGCGGCCCTTCGTGCTTATAGTCGATCCGGCCCACGCCGATCTGCGACGCCAGCCCGGCCAAAGAGACCAGCGGCGTTTCCTCATACCCCTCCCAAGCGGTGATTTCGGCTTGGGCTTTGGCAAAGTCCTGTTCCGACAGAACGCTGTAGGCCGCCTCGCCGGATTTCGGGTTCCCTGCCGTGTGGCGCAGGGCAACAGCAAATTGTTCAAGCATCGTCAGTCCTTTCCCGCTGGCAGCCGGTCACGCACCAACTGTACCCAGACCTCCGCGCCGATGGGCAGCAGAGCGTCGTTGAAATCATAGTCCGCCGCGTGCAGCGGCTGGCCGTGCGGCCCCTCTTCGCCATTGCCCAAGAGCAGAAAGCAGCCAGGCACGGCGCTGGCGAAATGGGCGAAATCCTCGGAGAAGCTCATCGGCGGGCGGTTGCGGATCACCTCGCAGCCCGCGGCCTCGCCTGCGCGATAGACCGCTTCAACCGGACCTTCCGCGTTGATGGTCTCGACAAACTCGGTGTTGAAGCTTACCTGCACCTCCACCGCATGGGTAGCGGCAACTCCGGCGGCGATCTGGCGCATGAAGCGTTCCACTGCCGCGCGGTCCTCCGGCACCCGGGCGCGCACATCGCCCTTCAGCACCGCATGGCCCGGCAGCACGTTGCGCTGGCCGTCGGTCAGGAACTCGGTCACTGAAACAACCACGCCCGCCCCCGGCGCCAGCTTGCGCGAGACGATGGTCTGCAGCGCCAGGACCATTTCGGCGCCGACAGTGATGGCATCCACCCCCGCCTGCGGCATCGAGGCATGGCCGCCCTGCCCCTTGATCGCAACCTCGAACAGGCTCTCGCTGCTGCATATCTGCCCCGGCCGGGTCGAGACCTGCCCCACCGGCGCGCCCGGCAGATTGTGGATGGCATAGACCTCTTCGATCGGGAATTGCTCCAGCACGCCTTCGGCGATCATCGCCTGCGCGCCCAGCCCGTGCTCCTCGTTGGGCTGAAACAGAAACACCACGGTACCGTCAAACCCCCGCTCTTGCGCCAGCCGTTCGGCAGCCCCCAAGAGCATCGTCATGTGGCCGTCATGGCCGCAGGCGTGCATCACGCCCGGCGTTCCAGAGACGTAATCATGGGGAGAGGTTTCGCTGATCGGCAGCGCATCCATATCGGCGCGCAACCCGATGGCCCGATTGCCGGTGCCGGCCCGCAGCAGCCCGACCACGCCTGCGCCCTCATGCACCTCCAGCCCCAGCCCGCGCAGGTGCGCCGCGACCTTGGCCTTGGTGCGGTCTTCCTTGAAGCCGAGCTCCGGGTGCCGGTGAAAGTTCCGGCGCAGCGCGGTCAGGCGGTCCTGAAAGCTGGTCATGTGCGCTCTCCAAGCTGTTTGAGGCGACTTTAGGCCGCCGCTTGCGACTTGGTGCGTATTAATCCCGTGCTGAGATGACGAAATTCATTCTTGTTGCAGCAATCCGGGCTGATTTTCGTACCCGGCAGGATGAGGCCGCCGCGGGCTCCGCCGCCAGGCAAGCCCGCTAGATTTCCTCACCTTTTTCCAGCAGCTCCTCGATCAGCTGCCGCTGGATTCCCGGGCTGTCGCCGCCGCGGAACTGCAAGGCCCCGCCGGTGTAGAGCGTCCCGTAGGTGCGGGCGATATTCACCGTCTGCCCCAGGCCCGAGATCAGCTGATCCTTCTGCAGCGGCGACAGCGGGTGGATGAACACCGCCCACAGCTGGCCGCGCGCCACCGCATAGCGCGCATCCAGCGCGCTGTCGAAATTGGCCTGCATCATCCGTATCAGCTCTTCCGCCGTCAGCCCTTCGGACGGGCGCAGCGGCACCATCGCACGCATCCGGTCCGCGGCCGGGTCGGTGACCACCAGCATCGGCACCCCGGAAATGGTCAGCTGAAAGCCCCGGCCCACCGGCTGCGCCTTTTCGTCCAGGGCAAAGAGGATGCGGCCCAGCCGTTCATAGGTCATCGGCGGCTCCGGCTCTGGTGCTGCTTCCTGCGCCAGCCCGGGCACAGCCAGTACGCAAGCAATCACAAATGTCCGCAGCCAGGCCATGACGGCACCCCCCCCTTTTGACGCGCCCTTTCAGGCTACTGCGGTGCCGCGCGCGGCTCCATGCACAGTTGGGTGAGCCGTCAGCAAAACAACGCCCCGGACATTCGGGACGATCTGCAAGATCACCGGAACGGATGGAGATTAAACGTCCAGCGCGGCGGACTTAGCTTCAGATCACCGGGCCGCACACCCTGCCCCGGCACCCCTGAACCCGCCCTGAAACCCAATGAGGACCAACATGAAAACGCTTCTGACAACCGCCCTGACTTCACTGACTGCCGCACTGACCGCGCCCGCCTATGCCGCGGACGAGGTCAACGTCTCCAAAGGCATCTCCGCCGGCGGTGCACCGCTGGGTGCGCATGGCGTCGACCTGGTGGCGCTGCTGGACAGCCGCAACCCGGTGGAGGGCATGGCCACCTACTCAGCCACCGTGGATGGCGCTTCGTATTATTTTGTCTCGGAAGAGAACAAGACCGCGTTTGAGGCCAACCCGGCGAAATACCTGCCGCAGCATGGCGGCTTCTGCTCTTACGGCGTGTCAGTCGGAAAGAAGTTCGACGGCGACCCGGACCAGTACCTGGTGCATGATGGCAAGCTGTTCCTGTTCCTGAACGCCGCCACCCGTGCGGCCTTCCTGGAGGACGTGGCCGGTACTGCCCAGACCGCGGACAGCCAGTGGGGCAAGATCAAGCACGTGGCCGTCGGCGCGCTCTGATCCCTCGCTGGCCGTATCCTGCCGGGCAGGTTCTTCTGCCTGCCCTTGTGCCCGCAGCTGATGTCTCAGTTGCGGGCGCCTGCGCGTCAGCCGACGGTTTCCATGCGGCTTTCGATCACCGCCAAAGCCTTGGCCAGCGCCTCTTCGATGCTCAGCTCGCTGGTGTCGATCAGCACCGCGTCATCGGCGGGCTTCAGCGGTGCCTCGGCACGGTTCATGTCGCGGTCGTCGCGGGCCTTCACGTCGGCCAGCACTTCGGCAAGGGTGATCACCTTGCCTGCTGCCGTCAGCTCCAGGAACCGCCGCCGGGCGCGCACCTCGGCGCTGGCGGTGACAAACAGCTTCACCTGCGCATAGGGGCAGATCACTGTGCCAATGTCGCGCCCGTCCAGCACCGCACCGCCCGCCCGGCGGGCAAAGGCGCGCTGGAAATCCACCAGCGCCGCGCGCACTTCGGCAATAACTGCAACCTTGGACGCCGCCTGCGCCACCTCCGGCCCGCGCAGATCCTCGCGCGCCAGATCCTCCGGAGTGAGGGTCCGGGCCGCCGTGACCGGCGTCACGCCCTCCATCATCTTGGCCCCGACGGCCCGGTACAGAAGACCGGTGTCAAGATGGCCAAAGCCGTAATGGGCAGCAACCGCCTTGGAGAGGGTGCCCTTGCCAGCCGCGGCCGGCCCGTCGACCGCTATGGTGAAGCTCTTGCTCATGTGCGCTCCAGCTTGGCCCCCAGGTTGCCCATGAGGGATTCAAAGATCGGGAAGGAGGTGGCGATCGGGCTGCCGTCGTCGACGGAAACAGCGTTTTGCGCGCCCATGCCCATCACCATGAAGGACATGGCGATACGGTGGTCCAGAAAGCTCTCGCAGGTGCCGCCGCCCGGCACGCCATCAATGCCCAGCCCGGTGACCTCCCACCAGTCCTCGCCTTCCTCGACAGTCACACCATTGGCGCGCAGGCCCTTGGCCATCGCGTCGATCCGGTCGCTTTCCTTAACCCGCAGCTCCTTGACGCCCGCCATCATGGTCTTGCCTTCGGCAAAGGCCGCCACCACCGACAGCACCGGGTATTCGTCGATCATCGAGGCGGCGCGCTCCGGCGGCACTTCGATGCCCTTCATATTGGGCGAGTACTTGGCGCGCAGATCGGCAACCGGCTCGCCGCCCTCTTCGCGCATGTTCTCGAACGTCAGATCCGCGCCCATGTCCTGCAGGGTATAGTAGAGGCCCGCGCGGGTTGGGTTGAGGCCGATGTTCGGCACCAGCACGTCAGAGCCGGGCGTGATCAGCGCCGCACAGACCGGGAAGGCAGCGGAGGACGGGTCGCGCGGCACCGCGATGACCTGCGGCTTCAGCTCCGGGCGGCCGGTCAGAGTGATGACGCGGCCCTCTTCGGTCTCCTCGGTGGTGATCTCGGCGCCAAAGCCCGCAAGCATCCGCTCGGTATGGTCGCGGGTGGCTTCCTTCTCGATCACCGCGGTCTTGCCGGGCGCATTGAGGCCAGCAAACAGCACCGCCGATTTCACCTGCGCCGACGGCACCGGCACCTCATAGCGCACCGGCACCGGATCAGCCGCGCCAACGATGGTCATCGGCAGCCGCCCGCCGGAACGGCCCACGGCCTGGGTGCCGAACAGCGCCAGAGGATCCGTCACCCGCGCCATTGGGCGCTTGTTCAGCGAGGCATCGCCGGTGAAGGTCGCGGTGATCGGCGAAGTTGCCATCACCCCCATGATGAGCCGCACACCGGTGCCGGAGTTGCCGCAGTCGATCACATTGCCCGGCTCGGCAAAGCCGCCGACGCCGACACCGAACACCGACCAGTTGCCGCCGCCGTGGTTCACCACCTCGGCGCCAAAGGCCTGCATCGCCTTGGCGGTGTCCAGCACATCCTCGCCTTCCAGCAGGCCGGAGATCTTGGTTTCCCCCACCGACAGCGCGCCCAGGATCAGCGACCGGTGCGAAATCGACTTGTCGCCGGGCACTTCAGCCACGCCGGTCAGCGGGCCAGAGCGGTGCGAGGTCATCGGGATGGGCGTGCCGTGTCCGGACATGTGGCTTCCTTCGTCTGTCGGTCGTTCGTCTGTTCGTTTGCGCTATCGGTAACGGATTGGATCTGGCCGGTCCAGCGCTATTGGCCTCAGCCCAAGCGGCGGAAGGTAAGGTAATGCGGCGTGCGGCCTTCGCGCAGGGCTTTCTGCTCATACCGGGTGGAGATCCAGTCATCCCAGGACCGGCGCCAGTCTTCGGGGCCTTCGGCCAGCCATTCGAAACCGGCCTTCGGCACCTCCTCCAGGGTCTGGCGCACATAGTCGGGAATATCGGTCGCAACACGGAAGATCGCACCGGGCTTCAGGCAGCGGGCCAGCGGCTCCAGATGCTCCTGCGTCACAAAGCGGCGGCGGTGGTGGCGCTTCTTCGGCCAGGGGTCCGGGTACAGCAGGAAGGCGCGCGAGATCGAGGCGGCGGGCAGCACGTCCATCAGGTCGCGGGCATCGCCCGGGTGGATGGCGATATTGTCCGCTCCTGCGTTGCGGATCTTGCCCAGCAGCATCGCCACACCGTTGATGAAGGGTTCGGCGCCGATGATGCCCGTGTCCGGATTGCTGACGGCCTGATGCACAAGATGCTCGCCACCGCCAAAGCCGACCTCCAGCCAGACATCCTTGCCGCCAAACAGCGCGTCCAGATCCAGAGGCGTGCGCTCGGGGTTTTCCTCCCAGCCGACGGCGCCGGGGCTGAGCTTGGCCAGATCCTCGTCGAGATAACGCTTTTGGCTGTCCTTCAGCGTCTTGCCCTTGAAGCGGCCATAGAAATTGCGCCAGGGGGCGCCGCTGGCGTGTTTTTCAGCCGCGTTGGAGGCGGCAGGCTGGGCATCCTTGGACTGGTCGTCGCGTGGCTTCTGGTCGCCGGACATGCGTCGGGGCTCCTGTTCGAGGCGGTATTTGAAAGGCTGGCCGCTCCTCTGCCGCAAGCAGGCCCCGGGGTCAAGCCGGTGCCGGCCCGGCTAGGGGCGCTGTTGCGGCAGAACGTCCCGCAGAACCCCGGCTGCGGTCAGGCGCAAGCGGCTGGGATACCACTCCCCGTCGGGATCGGTGCGCAGCGTTTCGATGGCAAAGCCGGGATCGACCCCGCGCGCCACCATATAGCTGAGATGGTCGTAGATTTCGCGCTGGGTGTCCTCATAGATCCAGGAGCCGAACTCAAACGGTGTCGACCATCGCTGCGTCCGCCGCTCGCTGCGGTAGTATTTGTGCACGGCCTGTGCCGGCCAGTTCCGCTGGTGGAAACCGATGCGCGACCCAAATGTCATCCGGCGGCGGTTACCCGCCAGGAAAACATCCACGCAGGCGCTGATGCACTCCCCGTCGATTAATGTGTCGAGCCCGTATTCCAGCACCAGCGCGGCAATTTCCTCGCCGGCATAGACACTGCCGCCAATGCTGTTGAGCTGCAATTCGGTGATCTCCGGGGACTGAAGCAGAATCCCCTGCAGCTTCTCAACGTCCTCATCGGTGATCTCGGCCGGTTCGCCTCTCACATCTGTCCCGGTGTCATAAACAAGCGTTCTGCCCAGAAGACTGAATTTTTGCGGCAACCCGTCCTTTGCGGCCGCAGCTAGCGGCAGCGCCAAGCAAAGAATAGAAGCCGTCAAACGCAGCATCGCGACTCCGGAAGGTGAGGATTTCCACCCGGTCAGTATGGCGCAGCCCGTCGTTTTGCTCCAGCCTCAACGGGTCAGCGCTTCTGCCCCAATGCGCCAGCCGCGGCGCCGGACCTTAGGGAAGAGGCGCATTCCGTGGATGTGTGAACGCGGGTGGCCGCACTCCACGACAAAAAAGAGCGGACCCTGCGGCCCGCTCCCCTGTTGTTAGTCCTCTGGCTTCAGACCGCTTTCTTAAGCGCCTCGGCCAGGTCGGTGCGCTCCCAGCTGAAGCCGCCGTCGGCCTCCGGCTCGCGGCCGAAGTGGCCATAAGCCGCGGTGCGCTGGTAGATCGGCTTGTTCAGCCCCAGGTGCGATCGGATGCCGCGCGGGGTCAGGTCCATCACCTGATCAATCGCCTTTTCGATGGCAGCGGGCTCGACTTCGCCGGTGCCGTGGGTGTCGGCATAGATCGACAGCGGCTTGGACACGCCGATGGCGTAGGACAGCTGGATGGTGCATTTATCAGCCATGCCCGCAGCCACCACGTTTTTGGCCAGGTAGCGCGCGGCGTAGGCCGCCGAGCGGTCCACCTTGGTCGGATCCTTGCCGGAGAAGGCGCCGCCGCCGTGCGGGGCTGCGCCGCCATAGGTGTCGACGATGATCTTGCGGCCGGTGAGGCCCGCGTCGCCGTCCGGGCCGCCGATCACGAACTTGCCGGTCGGGTTCACGTGCCAGACGGTTGCGTCGGTCAGCCAGCCCTCGGGCAGGGTTTCGCGGATGTACGGCTCGACAATGGCGCGGATGTCATTCGAGGTCAGCGATTCATCGAGGTGCTGGGTCGACAGCACCAGCGAGCTGACGCCCACCGGCTTGCCGCCTTCATAGACCACCGACAGCTGCGATTTCGCGTCCGGTCCCAGGGCCGGCTCGGTGCCGTTCTTGCGGACCTCGGCCAGGCGGCGCAGGATCGCGTGGGAGAACTGGATCGGCGCCGGCATCAGCGCGTCGGTTTCATTGGTGGCAAACCCGAACATGATGCCCTGGTCGCCTGCGCCCTCGTCCTTGTCGGCAGCGGCATCAACGCCCTGCGCGATATGGGCCGACTGCTCGTGCAGCAGGTTGGTCACTTCCACGGTCTCGTGGTGGAACTTGTCCTGCTCGTAGCCGATGTCCTTGATGCAGGCACGGGCGATCTCGTCGATCTTGCCCATGTAGTCATGCAGCTTGTCCTGATCGGACAGGCCGACTTCGCCCCCGATGACAACACGGTTCGTGGTGGCGAAAGTCTCAGCTGCCACACGTGCTTCGGGCTCCTCCGCCAGAAAAGCGTCCAGCACCGCATCGGAAATGCGGTCGCAGACCTTGTCCGGGTGGCCTTCGGAAACCGATTCCGAAGTGAAGGTGTAGTTCATACGGGTCATGAAAAAGTGCTCCATTGAGGTTCAGCCCGCCACGCCAGGAAGCCGTTGTGGCAGGTATCGGGCCGCATTACGCGGCAAGACCGCGCGGGTCAATCTATATTCGGATAGAGTTAAACAGCTATGACCGCAGCGCAAGGGGCCGGTGGCGGAAGAACACCGCAAACGCACCAAAAAGACACAGCAGCAGGACAGGCCAGTCACCGGTGCGGCTGTAGAGCGTCGGCGCCAGCGGTGCAGGCAGGGCCGCGTCGATATACCCGGCCTCCCCCAACGGCAGGCTGTCCAGCATCGCCCCATCCGGCGCGATCATGGCAGAGACGCCGGTATTGGCGGCGCGGATCATCGGCAGACCCTGCTCCAGCGCCCGCATCCGGGCCTGCACCAGGTGCTGATAGGGGCCTGACCGGGTGCCAAACCAGGCGTCATTGGTGATCTGCACCAGCATCTGCGGCCGGGTTTCGGCGGCGTTCACATCCTGAGGAAAAACAGCCTCGTAGCAGATCAGCGGCAAGGCGCTGCCGATGGGCAGATCCATCACCTGCGCGCCAGGACCGGCGGCATAGCCCGCGCCCGCCTGGGAGGCAAACCCGTGGATGCCAAAGCGCGCCATGAAGTCTCCGAACGGCACGTATTCCCCGAACGGCACCAGATGCGCCTTGTCATAGGTGGCGGTGGCCATGCCATCAGCGTCCAGCAGCACCGCGGAGTTGTAGTAGGCGCCCGCCTCCTCCCGCTGGATGCCCAGCAGGACCGGCACGCCGCCCGCGCTGTCCGAGATGATCCGAAGGGTGTCTTCAGCGTAGTTCAGCAGCTGCGGCACCGCGGTTTCCGGCCAGACAATCAGGTCGGGCCGCGGCTCCCCCGCGGACAAGGCAACGGACCTGCGGACAAATTCCCAGCGGTGGTCAGGATGCCATTTCAGGTTCTGCGGCGCGTTGGGCTGAACGATTCGCACCGTCTTGCCCGTTTGCGCGCCCTGTAGCGGAGCGGGCACGGCGAGAACGGCAGCCGCGGATATGGCGAGCGGTGCGGCAGCTGCAAGCGGGTTTTGGCGGATCAGGGCCAGCGGTAGAAACGCCGCAAGGGTAAGCAGCCCCAGCCCCTGCGGTCCAATCCAGGGCAGCAGGTTTGCGGCGGGAGTGTCGATCCAGACCTGCCCGAAACCCGCCCACGGAAATCCCGTCAGCAGATAAGCCCGGGCGAACTCGGCCAGTGTCCATATCGCCGCCAGCACCGGCACCCGCCAGGCACCGCGGCTGAACCGGGCGGTCAGGCCAAAGGCCGCCCCCCAGAACAGGGCAAGGCCTGCGGCCAGGAACACCAGCGCAAACGGCGCCATCCAGGCGTGGCGCTCCGGGTCGATCTGAAAGGGTTCGATGATCCACGACAGGCCAAGGGCGAAATACCCCAGCCCGAACAGCCAGCCTGCCAGCGCTGCCGTGCGGGCAGAGGCAGCTTGCAGGACCAGCCAGCCCGCAGCGGCCAGCGCGACGGGAAGCCCAAGCAGGACGTGCCAGGGCGCAAGCGCCAGAGACAGCAGCGCACCGCCGCCAAAGGCCAGCGCGGCCGGCGCAAGCCTGAGCTGGCGGGCAGCCCGGCGCAGCCCGAGTGAAATCATGCGGCGGCGTCCGGCAGCCTGACGCGCAGCCGTTTGATGCGGCGCGGGTCGGCGTCGATCACCTCGAACTCAGCCCCTTCGGGGTGCTCAATCACCTCGCCGCGGGCAGGCACCCTGCCCGACAGCATGAAGACCAGACCGCCCAGGGTGTCGATTTCTTCTTCATCCACCGCATCGTGGCTGGTCAGCGATTGGCCGATCTCAGTTTCGAATTCCGGCAGGGGCGTACGTGCCAGAGCGATGTAGCTGCCCGGCTTTTCCTGGTACCAGGTCTGCAGCTCGTCGGCGTCGTGTTCATCCTCGATCTCACCGACCACCTGTTCGATCAGATCTTCGATGGTCACCAGCCCGTCAACACCGCCGTATTCGTCGATCACCAGCGCCATGTGGCGGCGTTCGGCCTGCATCTTGGTCAATAGCACCCCGATCGGCATCGACGGCGGCACGAAGAGCAGCGGACGCAGCATCCGCTGCAGGTCGAAGTCCGAGCTGCCGCCATTGAAACCGTGGGTGAGCGAAAAATCCTTGAGGTGGACAAAACCCAGGGGCGTGTCCAGCGTGCCCTCGTACACGGGGATCCGGGTAAAGCCGCTTTGGCGGAAGATGCCGACCAGGTCGTCCTTGTCTATGGTTACCGGCACTGCGGCAATCTCGGCAGAGGGGATGGCAACATCTTCCACCCGCAGCCGGCGCAGATTGATCATGCCGTGCGGAACTGCCCCCGCCGCGGGCTGATCGCTGCCGGGTTCCTCTTCGGCTTGCGCTTCAGTGCTGAACACTCTGAAAAGCCGTGTCCAGAAGCCTGTTTTTTCGGTGGCAGGCGCTTCTGCCGCCGTGCCGTTCACGTTCTGCAGCGCGCCCTGCGCCGCGTTAGAACTGCCTTCTATGTCGCCCATCGGTCCTATCCAAAAACCCCGCTCAGGGGGCATCCTCAGTCATATATGGGTTCGCGATACCCATTTTGCCAAGTATCAGAACCTCAATACCTTCCATTAATGCGGCATCGCGGTCACGGATGTGATCGTAGCCCAGAAGATGCAACATTCCGTGAACGGTCAGATGGCGGGTGTGATCTGCCAGCGGCTTGCCCGCCTCCCGCGCCTCGCGGACGCAGGTTTCATAGGAAATTGCGATGTCGCCGAGCGGGATCTCCCCGGTGAAATCCGCCTCCGGAAGCTGCGGCGTGCCGCCATCCTGTTCCGCTGCCAGATCCTCTGCAGGCCAGCTTAGCACGTTGGTGGGCTTGGCTTTTTCGCGGAACTCGGCGTTCAGCTCTGTGATGCGGGCATCGTCGCAGCCCAGCAGGGAAATCTCGCAGTCTTCCGGATCCAGCCCGAAATGGTCCAGCACCGCAGTGACGGCCTCGGCGGCCAGCGGCTCAAGCCCGGCGTCCTGCCAGCGGCTGTCTTCGATGGAGATGTCGAGTGTCATGAATCAGGTCCGGAAGCGCGGGCCGGGCGGGGGGGGCCGCCCCCCGCGCCCCCGGGATATTTAAGGCAAGAGGAAAACGGGATCAGGCCGGCATGGCATCTGCGTCATAGGCCTCGATGATGGCCGCCACAAGGGGGTGGCGCACCACGTCGCGGGCGGTGAAGTAGTTGAAACTGATTTTGGGGATCGTTTTCAGCAGCCGTTCGGCATCGGCAAGGCCAGATTGCACACCGCGCGGCAGGTCAACCTG
Source organism: Leisingera sp. (assembly GCF_982940295.1). Lineage (NCBI taxonomy): Bacteria > Pseudomonadati > Pseudomonadota > Alphaproteobacteria > Rhodobacterales > Roseobacteraceae > Leisingera > Leisingera sp. Next base: position 68,855 of record NZ_CEYXRG010000017.1, on the reverse strand, counting down.
GCTGCGGTCGCCGGTGATCACCATGCGCGAACCCTCGCCCAGGCGGGTGAGGAACATCTTCATCTGCATGGTGGTGGCGTTCTGCGCCTCGTCCAGCACCACAAAGGCGTTGGAGAGGGTGCGGCCGCGCATGAAGGCCAGGGGCGCGATCTCGATGCGCTTTTCCTCAATCAGCTTGGCGAGCTGCTTGCCCGGCAGGAAATCGTTGAGCGCGTCATACAACGGCTGCATGTAGGGGTCGACCTTGTCCTTCATGTCGCCGGGCAAATAGCCCAGTTTTTCGCCGGCTTCCACCGCCGGGCGGGACAGGATGATGCGGTCGACATGGCCGGTGATGAACATGGACACGCCGACAGCTACCGCAAGATAAGTCTTGCCGGTGCCGGCCGGGCCGATGCCGAAGGCCAGTTCATTCTCGAACAGCGAATGCACATAGGCCTTCTGTGCCTCGGTGCGCGGTTCCACCAGTTTCTTGCGGGTCTTGATCTCCACCCGGCCGCCGCGGAACATCTGCAGCTGGCCGTCGGGTTCGGCCTCGTCCGCCTCCTGGCCCATACGCAATTCGCGGTCGATATCGCCGCTTTCGACGCTGCGGCCGGTTTCCAGCCGGTCGTAGAGCGCCGTCAGCACGCCAGCCGCCTGCTCGCGCGCCGAATCCTCGCCCATTACAGACAGCTGGTTGCCGCGGCGGACGATCTGCACGCCCAGTTTCTGTTCGATGTCAGCCAGGTTGCGGTCGTATTCGCCGCACAGGTCGATCAGCAAGCGGTTGTCGGGAAATTCCAGAAGCACTTCATGGGTTGCGGTCTGGTCTTGCGCGTCATTCAGGGCACCGATGGCCAAGCTGATCTCCTCAATCCGGGGTTGCCCTTTCAGTTTGCCGCCCCTGCTCCGTTTGCGCAAGCATGAGCAGCGGAAATTCACTCAATTGAAACAAAACAGCCGCCCGGAGGGGCGGCTGCAGTCTGAAAAACAGGCTGGATTTACAGCGGGTCCGCGAAGGTCGAACCGTCCTTGAACGGGCCGGTCGCCAGCGTCGGCGGCAGGTCGCTGTTGCAAACCGGCTTGCCATCAGGCGTGCGGCGCAGATCGGCGTAGCCCTCAAGACCATCGTCGATGATCCAATGCTCGCAGCCATTCGGGTCAACCCAGATGCCTGCAGTCAGGTTGGACAGGTCCAGCGATTTGCCGTCCCCGATATGCTGGTCGGTGGTTTTGTTGACCGCCGGCGTGCAGGCCGAAACGGCGGCGGCTGCGGCCAGAACGGCGGCGGCGTGCAGATTGCGTTTCATAGGATCCCCCTCAGCGCAGGCAGTAGATTTCGACACGGCGGTTTTGCGCCATATTCGCGGCACTGGTGTTGGGCACCCTTGGATCGCGTTCGCCATAGGCGCGGACACCGGCGATGCGCGCGCCGACCGAGCGGGCAACCTTGGCCACCGCATTTGCGCGGCGTTCGGACAGGCGTATGTTGTATTCATCCGACGCCCGGCTATCGGTGTGGCCTGCGACGATGAAAGAGCGCGCGCCGTTGCCCTGCGCTTTCTGGAAGAATTCGCGCAGGCGCTGCTTGCCAGCTGCGTTGATCACATGCCTGTCGGTGGCGAAGAACTGGTCGGTCGGCATCACCCCGCAGATATTGCCCCGCCGGCAGACCGGCTTGCCGTCGGGTTTGACATGCGGAGTCATGAAGCCCTCGGCCCCGTCATCCATCACCCAATGCTCGCAGCCGTCCGGATCGACCCAAATGGTCGGCACGTACCGTTCGCCCTTAATTGTCCGCTGCTGGGATTGCGCGCTGGCAGGCGCGGCGGCGATGCTGAGCGCGGCCGTGGCAGCGGCAGCCAGCGCAATCACCTTGTTCAATTTGAATTTCGACACAACCAGATTTCCTTCACCTAAGTTCCCCAGGGTGAGAGCCGCACAGGGGCCCACCGCTCAGGCCTGAAGGCAAATCTAGCTGAAATTGATGCAGTATACCTGTTAAATTCCTCCTTTTCCGGCGCGCATTGGACGCCAGTTCCGGACACTCCGCGTGCCGGGAACCCATTGTCTCTGAATAGGATGCAATCGGAAAATGCCCGGCTATTGCCGGGCGCCGGAAGCGAGCTGCGTCCAGCCCGCTCCCCAGGAGATTCGCTTGGCGGCCGCGGCCTTAGCCGATCAGCTCGCCTGCCAGCGAGTTTGCCCCCGAAGAGACAATGCGGACGCGCGCCAGATCCCCGGCGTTACGGCTGCAATCGGCCACGTGCACGGCATGGAGATAGTCGGATTTGCCGACCATCTGCCCCGGCAGGCGGCCGGCTCTTTCAAACAGCACGCCAACCTCGCGGCCGACCATGCTGTCCTGCACCTCGCGCTGCTGCCTGGTCAGCAGGGCCTGCAGCCGCTGCAGCCGCTCGTCGGCCGCGGCGGGGTCAACCTGAGCACGCTCAGCTGCCGGAGTGCCGGGGCGGGTGGAGTATTTGAAGGAATAGGCGGTGCCGTATTTCACCTCTTCCACCAGATCCATGGTGGCCTGGAAATCCTCCTCGGTTTCTTCCGGGAAGCCGACGATGAAATCGCCGGAGATCAGGATGTCGGGGCGTGCGGCGCGGATGCGCTCGATCAGGCGGATATAGCTTTCCGCCGTGTGCGAGCGGTTCATCCGCTTAAGGATCTTGTCGGAGCCCGCCTGCACCGGCAGGTGCAGATAGGGCATCAGCTTGGCACAGGTGCCATGCGCTTCGATCAGGTCGTCCTGCATGTCGTTGGGGTGCGAGGTGGTGAAGCGGATGCGCTCCAGCCCGTCGATCTTGTCCAGCTCCCAGATCAGCTGCGCCAGGGTCATGTCGCCATTGGGTCCGGCCCCGTGGTAGGCGTTCACGTTCTGGCCCAACAGGGTGATTTCACGCACGCCGCGCTCCACCAGGTCCTGCGCCTCGCGCAGGATGCGGTCTGCCGGGCGAGACACCTCTGCACCGCGGGTGTAGGGAACCACGCAGAAAGCGCAGAACTTGTCGCAGCCTTCCTGCACGGTCAGAAACGCGGTCGGGCCGCGTTTGGCCTTGGGGCGGTTTTTCAATTTCTCGAATTTGTCTTCTTCGGGGAAATCGGTATCGAGCACCTTCTCCCCTTCGCGCGCCTTGGCTTCCATCTCCGGCAGGCGGTGATAGCTTTGCGGGCCAACCACCAGATCGACCAGCGGCTGGCGGCGCATGATCTCTTCACCCTCGGCCTGGGCCACACAGCCCGCCACGCCGATCTTGAGATCCGGCTTTTCGGCCTTCAGACCCTTGAAGCGGCCCAGTTCGGAGTAGACCTTCTCCGCTGCCTTTTCCCGGATGTGGCAGGTATTCAGCAGGATCATGTCGGCGTCATCGGCCGATTTGGTCTCCACATAGCCCTCGCCGCCCAGCGCTTCGGCCATGCGTTCGCTGTCATAGACATTCATCTGACAGCCATAGGTCTTGATAAACAGCTTTTTCGGGGCGCTCATGAGTCTCAGCCTTTTAGCCTGATCCGGGGTCAGCGGCCTGCATTACAGGCAAATGCCGCCGCTTGCAATGACGCGGGAATTACCCGATTTTGACCGCAAAGGCCAGAAAGGCAGGGGCAGACGGGCATGATGTACTCTTCGCTGGAGGATTTCCTGAAGCAGGGCAAGGCGCTGCTGGCCAAGGGGCCGGTTGCGCTGGTCTTCATCGAGGATGAAGTGGAGATTGCCACCACCCTGCGCCACCATCTGCAAAGCGGCTTCAAAGCGGTTACGGCGCTGATGCCGGATGCCTTCGACCTGCCGCAGGACGTGCGTGCCAAGGTGCACCGGGTGCCGTTCGACTGCGGGCCGGAGGGTGCGGTGACAGGTGCCGTCAACGCAGTCATTGCTGCGGCCCAGCCAGGCTGCTGGCTCTATTACTGCTACAACGCGGAATACCTGTTCTACCCGTTCTGCGAGACCCGCACAGTTGGCGAGATGCTGGCCTTTCACACCGAGGAGCGGCGTGAGGCAATGCTCAGCTACGTGATTGACCTCTATGCAGGCGATCTTGATGCCTGCCCCGCCGCGGTCTCCCTGCAAAATGCCTATCTGGACAAGTCCGGCTATTACGCCCAGGCCCGTCAGGACCCCGCAACCGGCCACCCGCGCGAGCGGCAGCTGGACTTCTTCGGCGGCGTGCGCTGGCGGTTCGAGGAGCACATTCCCCCAGCCAGCCGCAAAATTGACCGGATCTCCTTGTTCCGGGCCAAGCCGGGGCTGAAGCTGCAGGCCGACCACACGTTCAACGACCAGGAATACAACACCTATGCCTGCCCCTGGCATCACAACCTGACCGCCGCCGTCTGCTCCTTCCGCACAGCCAAGGCACTGAAACGCAATCCCGGCTCCACCTTCGATATCGAAACCTTCCGCTGGCACAATTCCGCGCCGTTCGAGTGGCACTCGCGCCAGCTGCTGGACTTGGGGCTGATGGAACCCGGGCAGTGGTTCTGAGCGGCTGACGCGCTGTCCGCGCGCGCAGGCCGCCAGGATCCGATGCCGCTTTCCTGCCCGCAGATTATGTGTATTCTTAAGGGTGTTAAATTTTCTTATGACCCTGAGAGGCACAATGGCAGCACCGCGCCGGAACATGAGCTACCGGGATATCAAGCAGGTCGTTCTCGACCGCATCCAGAACCGGATCTGGGCGCCCGACAGCCTGCTGCCGAGCGAAACCGAACTGGCCGAGGAGTTTTCCAGCACCCGCACCACCGTGAACCGGGCGCTGCGGGAGCTGGCCGAGGAAGGCTTCCTGGAACGCAAGCGCAAGGCGGGCACACGGGTGTTGAATTCCCCGGTCCGCAAGGCCCAGTTCTCAATCCCGCTGGTGCGGGATGAGATTGCCGGAACCGGCGCGGAATACCGGTATTCCCTGGTGGAGCGCAGCGTGCAGGCCGCGCCGCCTTGGCTGTCCGCCCGGCTTGACCTGCCCCAGGGCCAGGAGGTGCTGCACGTCAGATGCATGCACTATGCGGACAACGCACCCTTTCAGTACGAAGTGCGCTGGGTGATCCCTGACAGCATCCCGGAGGTGCTGGAGGCGGATTTTTCCCAATCGGGACCCAATGACTGGCTGGTGCAGAAAGTGCCGTTCACCAATCTGGAGCTGAGCTTTATGGCGACCAAGGCGGATCAGGCGGTGGCCGAGTTCCTGGACGCGCCCGCCGGAGACCCGGTATTCACGGCGGAACGGATCACCTGGCTGCGCGGCCGCCCGGTCACGCTGGCCAAGCTGTACTTTGCGCCGGGATACAAGCTGACCACGCATCTGTGACGCCTGCCGCGGCCTGACCCGGCCATGAAAAAGGCCCCGGCAAATGCCGGGGCCTTTGCAGTTGCAGGCGGGATCAGGCTTTTTGCGCGCTGTCCGCGTGGGTGACCACGTCGGGCTCCAGATCCCAGATCTTGCCGTCCAGACCCTCGATCTGGTCGTCCTCAGTCACCCGCAGCCCCACGGTCCGCTCCAGGATGAAGGCCAGGATCATTGCCGTGACCACGCCAGTGCCGATGCAGACAGCCGTGCCAGCCAGCTGCATCACCAGCGAGATTTCCCCGTGCTGGAACGCATAGGCGCCTTCCTCGATCCCGAAGTAGCCGCCGCGCGGGGTGCCGGCCTTGAACAGACCCAGCATGATCATCCCAAAGACACCGGAGCCCAGGAACAGCGGGAACAGCTTGTGTTCGTCGATGCCGCGCTTCAGCGTGAACTCGTAGACAACATAGGCCACGAACGGCGCCGCGAGGCCGACGATGAAGGCCTGCCACGGCAGGTATACGTCAAAGCCCGATGCCCCGGCGACATAGCCGGCCAGCGGACCAAGCAGGGTATAGGCATACTTGCCTGTCGAGTAGGCAATCAGCAGGCCCGTGACCGCGCCGCCGGCCCAGACCATCGCGTAGTTGTTGATCGCGATGCCGACACTGGTATCAGCCATGGTGACACTGACCGCCAGCGCTTCGGGGTCAAAGAAGAACAGGCAGGACAGGATCACCATCGGCAGACCGGCAAAGATCAGCAGCAGGCCCGGTGCGCACAGGCCGATGCTGGGCGCAAGATAGGCCGAGATCCGCGGATGCGGTGCCATCATGCCCGGGCGCGCGCCCAGTTTCGGCGTGAACACCAGCGCCATGCCCGCAGGGAACAGGTACACGAAGCCAACGCCAAAGAAGTCGTGGAAACCCGCGTTGGTCAGCGGCCCGACCGAGCCCCAGGTCGCCCAGCTGAGGGCCGAGGACACCACCGCGGCGACAATGCAGGTGATGAAATAGGCCGGGGCCTTCATCCGCTCAGACACCGCGAAATGCAGCAGGATGTTGATGATCCCGGCAAACACAGCAAGGAAGAAGATGAAGATCTGGAAGGTGTTCAGCCCCGGGAAGATCCCCGGATCGGTATGATGCGCCATGGCGTTGGTCATCGCGCCGCCCAGCCACCAGTCGTTGATGGAATCCATCATGGTCGCGCCTTCCATGATGTAATACTGCCCGGCCCACAGGCCGAAACCGATAACGTAGTAGGTTGCAAACCCCAGGAAGAAGCCCAGCGTCTTTTCGATGGTTGAATTAAACAGGTTCCTGCGGCGCGCGGTCCCCGCGTCGATCAGCAGCAGTCCCACAACCACCAGGATTGCACCGACGATACCCGATGCGTACAGAATGTTCTGCACCAGCGAGTTCAGAGTGACTTGCTGAGCAAATATTGTGCTCACGTCCAATGACATTTGAATTTTCCTCCCGGTTCATTGCCATCTAGCCGGGTGTGTTTCCCCGGTCTTGTTTGCCGGCACGCACAACCGCTTCAGGCGGGCCGTGCCAGATTGAGGCGCACCAGATCAGGCCGGCTTGCGGACTCATCTGGCCTCAGGTGAATGATGCTGGGAAGAAGGCGCATCACAAAGACATTTTTTATTTTCCGGAAATGTTTTTCACCCTGAGTGCGCAAACGGGAAGATGCCTGCCGCATATGGCCAAGTCTAAAGAGCTGATGTGCAAGAATTTTAGGCTCCGCTCGGGCGAAAGGAAGCTACCGGGCAGCCTACGCACCGCCTGCGCCCAGCGAAAACGGCTTCGCACGCGCCCTGCCCCACCTGCCTTCAGAAACGTCTCAGGGGTCGATGAGGCTGCCATCCCAGGCAAAGCAGTGTCCGCTTTGGGCAGGTGTCAGGCTGTCGATCACAGCCAGCATCCGGGACACCGAATACTGCGGCGAAAAGCGTTTCTCTTCCGCGACGTTTCGCAGAAACGGTTGCGACAGGCCGCTCTCCACTGTTCCGGGATGCAGCCCGACGGCAATGGCCTCCGGGTGGCGGCGGCGAATTTCTATCGCGGCATTGCGGATGAACATGTTCAGCGCGGCCTTAGACATCCGGTATGAATACCAGCCGCCGAGATAGTTGTCGGAGATGCTGCCGACACGCGCAGATAATGCTGCAAACACCCCCCGCCTGTCACGCGGCAGCAACGGCAGAAAGTGCTTGGCGGTCAGGGCCGGGGCGACAGTGTTGGCCGTAAAGAGCGCCAGCAGCTTTTCGGCGCTCAGGTCTCTCAGGGATTTCTCGGGCATGATCTCGCCCTGATGCAGGATCCCGCCCGCCAGAATCACAAGATCAACCGCACCCTTGCGGGCAACCTGCTCCGCTGCGGCTTGCAAGCTGTCTTCATCCAGATAATCCACTTGCAGGTATTGAACACCGGCCAGGGCTTGGGCTGACGGGGTGCGGGTCAGGCTATGGATGCTGGCGCGCGGGTATTTCTGCGCCAGCTCACTCAGGAAAGCTGAGCCGATCGCCCCGGACCCGCCGCTGACAACAATGTTTCGCATGACCAGTCACCTTCTAGCAGGGGATTTGCGTTTGTTACGCCCCGGCATTGGAAGCGGATCAGTTCTTGATGCCTGACCATCCATCCGGGCTGACGGGCCGCGTAAAAAATCACGCCCGCCTATGATCCAACTTCCACACTGGTCCGTATCGGGACTATGCTGACACTAAACTTGGACAGGCCGCCCGTTAAAAACGCTGTGCTTCGGGCATCCCCTGAGGGCAAAGCAGTAGTGTCAAAAGAAAAAACCTATTCTCAGCTGACCGTGTGGCTGCTGGCCGTGCGCGACGACCGCGACCGCGCGGCGTTCGGTGACATGTTTGATTTCCTGGCCCCGCGCCTCAAGGGATTTGTGATCCGCTGCGGCGCCCGGCCCGCCTTGGCCGAAGAAATTGTTCAGGACGTCATGCTGACGATCTGGCGCAAAGCGGCGATGTTTGACCCGCACAAGGCGCAGGCGTCGGCCTGGATTTACCAGATCGCCCGCAACCGCCATATTGATATTGTCCGCAAGGAGAACCGTCCCGTGCCCGACGAACTGGGTGAGGATCCCGGTTCCGAGCCCGATGCCAGCCAGATCCTGGCCTTGGAGCAGGAAGCCCTGCACCTGAAGCAAGCCATCGCGCAATTGCACCCCGATCAGAAAGAGATGATCGAAAAGGCCTATATCGGGGATTTAACCCATCAGGAAATCAGCACCCAGACGGGTTTGCCGCTGGGAACAGTAAAGTCGCGTATCCGCCTTGGCCTTGGGCGGCTGCGCAAGGAACTAAAAGGATTGCGTTGAATGCCTGCAATCACCCATCACATCCCCGATCCGATGATCGCGGCCTATGCCGCGGGCAGCCTGCCGCACGCGTTTTCGATGGTTGTCGCCAGCCATCTGTCTTATTGCCGCGACTGCCAGGCAGCGCTTGGTGCGCACCAGGCGGTTGGCGGCGCGCTGCTGGAGGGGGCCGATTGCGTGGCGATGGCGCAGGGCGCGAAATCCGACCTCATGGCCCTGCTGGATGAGCCAGCCGCGCCGGCACCGGTCTATGACGCCAAGGGGGTCTACCCGGGTCCGGTTATGCAGTCCTTGAAAGGCCGGCCGCCACGCTGGCGCACGCTGGGCATGGGGGTAAAGCAGGACATCCTGTTCGAAGATGACTTCGGCTCCGCGCGGCTGCTGTATATTCCCGCAGGCCAGGCGGTGCCGGACCACAGCCACAACGGGCTGGAGCTCACTCTGGTGCTTCAGGGAAGCTTCAGCGACGAAACCGGGCGGTTTGGTGTCGGGGACGTCGAGATCGGTGATGAGACCTTGGATCACACCCCGGTTGCAGATGCTGGCGACCCCTGCATCTGTCTGGCAGCCACCGATGCGCCGCTGCGGTTCAAGGCGCTGATCCCGCGCTTGCTGCAACCGCTGTTCCGGATTTGAAGAAGGCTGTTTGAGGCTGGGCACGATCTTGGGCCCCCAGCCTCACTTTCCGCGGTAAACCAGCCAGTCGGGCATCAGATCAAGTGCCTTGATCGCGTAGGCGAATGGACGGGGAAAGTCCGTCCGGAACCGGCGCGATTGCATGGCAGCAACCACGTGCCCGGCGGCGTCCTCAGGCTCCATCAGCTGCGGCATCTTAAAGCTGTTCTTGTCCGTCAGCCGGGTTTTGATAAAGCCCGGGTTGACCACGCGCACAGTGACGCCGCTGTCCTTCAGGTCGTGGCGCATGGTTTCTGCAAGGCTGATCAGCGCCGCCTTGCTGGCGCCGTAACCGATGGACGCCGGCAGCCCCCGGTATCCGGCAAGCGAGCCGACCAGCGTGATATCCCCGCGGCCCGCCTTTACGAACCCGGGGACCACTTGCCCCAGAACGCGCAGCGCACCGGTGAAATTCACATCGCTCATCCCCAGAACCGCCTCGCTATCCCAATCCTGGGTACGCATCGGCTCATAGGCGCCTGCGTTGTACAGCAGTGCATCGACCGGCCCGGCCTGCTGCGCGGCATTCGCAACCGATTCCACATCTGTGACATCCAGCGGCACCGGCTCTGCCTGGCGCAGCTCTCCTGCCAGCGCGTTCAGTGCATCCTCTGACCGCGCCGACAGGATCAGCCGGGCGCCGGCCCGGTCCAGCCGCCGCGCTACCTCGCGCCCCAGACCGTGGCTCGCCCCGACCATCCAAATGGTTTTGCCTGCAAACTGAGTCACGCTTTGCCCCCCGAAAATGTCGAGCTGTCAGAGATCAGCGGCTCCGGCGGTTCCGGCTTGCGCAGGAATGGCGCGCGCTTGACCCAAAGCTTGAGCGCCTGCCAGTAGATCAGCACCACCACGCGGGCTGCGCCCAGCGGCCTGCGCAGGGCAGCCCGCAGCAGGCCGCCGGCGGTCACCGGACGGCGCAGGCCATTCAGCGTCGCCAGCACACCCTCGCGCCCGTTGGCGTAGGAAATCCGGATGTTGAACGCCCGCTTTGTCATTTCGAAATTGAACCTGTAGCGCCCCGCGACCTGCTGAAACGGGGACACATGCATCAGCTTCTCCGCTTCGATCACATCGCTGCGCTGGATCGGGCGGAAATCGGGATGCGCCGCGAAATAGCAGTGGCGGTGGCCGAAGGTGTTGTTCACCTCCGCAATAAAGGCCCGCGGGCTGCCATCTTTGACCGCGATCCAGAAGCTGACCGGGTTGAAATGGAACCACAGGAAGCTCGGCTGGGTCAGCAGCAGCAGCTGGGCCCCCTCCAAGGGAAACCCGCGCCGCTCCAGCTCCTCGCGGAACCAGGCGGCGCCGCGCCCGTTGCCGCGGGGGCCGCCGTGGCGGCGGTCGTGAATCGAGAACAGGTTGAAGCGGTTGCGCGACAGCAGCGGCGGCGCGCCATGGGTCATGTCAGTCAGAATATAGTCCACACCGTAGCGGAAGGCATTCCTCAGGCTGCCCCGGCGCGCGTGAAAAGTCTGTGCTGCAATATGTTCGATCATGCACCGGTTACGCAGCCGCCGCTGCCCCGGATCACCCGCAAACACAGTTTTATCGGGAACGAAGTGATCCGCATTCTTGCCCGCGGCGTATCCGGTCGAAACAACAGCAAGGGAAAACCGACACATGCTGGATCAAACTCAGGGGCCACGGCGCAAGATTGCCATCGCGGGAGCCGGTATTTCAGGGCTGTCCGCGGCGTATTACCTGTCTGAACGGCATGATGTCACCTTGTTTGAATCCGCCCCCCGGCTGGGCGGCCATGCGCGCACAGTGCTGGCGGGCAAGAACGGCGATCAGCCGGTGGATACCGGTTTCATCGTATTCAACTACGCCACCTACCCCTACCTGACCCGGCTGTTCCGCGAATTGGACGTGCCCGTAATCAAAAGCGAGATGAGCTTTTGCGCCAGCATCGACGACGGCCGCCTGGAATACGGGCTGAACAATCTCCGCATGCTGGCCGCGCAGAAACGCAATCTCGTGCGCCCGCAGTTCCACAAGATGGTCGCCGATATCATGCGCTTCGGCAAACGGGCCGAGGCCGCCGCAACCGATGACGACAAGACCATCGGCGAGCTGGTGGAGGAGCTGGGCCTCGGGAGCTGGTTCCGCAACCACTACCTGATGCCGATGTGCGGCGCGATCTGGTCGACCCCAGTCACCGACGTCGATGCCTTCCCGGCCAAATCGCTGGTCCGTTTCTTCCGCAACCACGCGCTGCTGGCGGGCACCGGCAAACACCAGTGGTGGACCGTCAAGGGCGGCAGCATCGAATATGTCCGCCGTCTGGAAGCCGCGCTGATTGCCCGCGGCTGTGAGATCCGCACCGGCTCCCCGGTTCAAAACGTCACCCGCCGCGCTGGCCGTGTGTCAGTTCAGGCCCAGGGAGCGGACCCGCGCGTCTTTGATGACATCATCCTTGCCTGCCATTCCGATCAGGCGCTGGCCATCCTTGGCGCTGATGCCACTCAGCTGGAGGCCGCCGCGCTTGGGGCAATCCGCTATCAGCCGAACACGGCAGTGCTGCACTGCGACGAAGGGCAGATGCCCAAGCGGCGCAGCTGCTGGTCCAGCTGGGCCTACCGCAGCCAGGACGGCGGCGTCGGCGTCACCTACTGGATGAACCGGCTGCAAAGCATCCCGGAAAGCGATCCGCTGTTCGTGACCCTGAACCCCACCCGGCCCATTCCTGCGGACAAGGTCTATGACACGGTGGAGTTCTCCCACCCCGTTTTCGACAAGGCAGCCCTGCGCGCCCAGCGCCAGATCCGGGCGATGCAGGGGCAGAACAACACCTGGTTCGCGGGCGCCTACAACCGCCACGGCTTTCACGAAGACGGCATCGCCAGCGCCATGCGGATCGTCCGCATGATGAATTCTCTCACCTACTCACCGGTCAAAGGAACAGATCATGGCATTCACGGACAAAGCTCTTCAGTCGGAATTCCTGGACACCTGCGCGCGACTGCGTGAGGGGCGGCTGACGCTGCGCACGCCGGATGGCGCACGCTATGAATTCGGCGACCACGGCCCCGAGGCCGAAATGCAGATCAACGACTGGGCCGCCGTTTCTGCGATGGCGGCGCACGGCCAGGTCGGGCTGGGCGAAGCCTATGTGCAGGGCCTGTGGGACACGCCGTCCGTCGAGGGGCTGATGCAGCTGGCGATGCGCAATCGGGACCACCTGGGAAGCTATGATCAAGCCAGCCCGCTGAACCGGGCCAAGTTCCGCATCGTCGACACCCTGCTGCGGGCCAACTCCAAACGCGGCGCCCGCAAGAACATCCGCGCGCATTATGATGTGGGCAATGAGTTCTACCAGCTGTGGCTGGACGACGGCATGACCTATTCCTCCGGCCTCTTCGGTGCCGGCGGCGATGACCTGGCGCAGGCGCAAACCCGCAAGAACGCCCGTATCCTGTCGCGGCTGGGCGATGGCGAGCAGGTGCTGGAGATCGGCTGCGGCTGGGGCGGCTTTGCCGAGCAGGCCAGCGCCGAGGGCCGCGACGTCACTGGCGTCACCATCTCGCGCAACCAGCACAGCTATGCCGAAAGCCGCCTGGACGGGCGCGCCGACATCCAGCTGCGCGACTACCGCGATATCGAAGGGAAGTTTTCAAGCATCGTCTCCATCGAGATGATCGAAGCTGTCGGCGAACGCTACTGGCCCAGCTATTTCGCCAAGCTCAAGAACAGCCTGGCCGAAGGCGGCCGGGTGCTGCTGCAGGCGATCACGGTGCGCGATGATTTCTTCCCGACCTACCGCACGTCCTCCGACTACATCCGCCAGTATGTCTTTCCCGGCGGCATGCTGCTGTCCGATGAAGTGATCGCGCAGCAGGCAAAGACCGCCGGGCTGCAAGTCGCGGACAATTTCGCCTTTGGCCAGGACTACGCCAAGACCTGCCGGATCTGGGCCGAGCGTCTGGCTGCTCAGAAGCGCCGCATCATGGATCTGGGCTATGGCGAGGCGTTCTTCCGAAACTGGCAATACTATCTTGAGATCTGCGCCGCCTCCTTTGCCATAGGCCACACCAATGTGGTGCAGGTGGAGCTGGCCCATGCGTAAGCTGCTCCTGACCCTCTGCCTGCTTGCGGTGCCGGCGGGTGGCTTTGCCTCTCCGGTTCAATCGCTGCTGCCGGGGGCCGAACAGCGCGGCGCGGCGACGTTCCGGTTTCTTGGCCTGCCGGTCTATCAGGCCCGGCTGTTCACCAGAGGCGCAGCACCGCTCGACTGGTCCCAGGATTTCGGCATCGAGCTCACCTATCAGCGCCGGCTGAGCCAGGATGATCTGGTCGAGGCAACGCTGCGCGAAATGCGGCGCCTGGGATATTCTGCGCCCGGCCGCACCCAGTTTGAGGCCTGTTTCAAGGGCGTCTCTCCCGGCGACCGGTATCTTGCGGTGAGCCAGGGTCCGGACCGGGTCAGGTTTCTACGCAATGGGCGCACCGCCTGCACCCTGAACCAGGCAGGTATCAAGCGCAGCTTCATGTCGATCTTTGTCGGGGAAAACACCCGCTCTGACCGCTTCACCCGCGCGCTCCTGGGCTGATGATGCTGTATCCCCGGGTCAGCCTCTATGCGATGATGCTCGCCTCCGCGGGGATCCCGCTTTACATCCACCTGCCGCAGTTTGCGTCAGTCAACCTGGGGATCGGATTAGGGGCGCTTGGCGGCATCCTGCTGGGGATCCGACTGTTTGATCTGGTACAGGACCCGTTGATCGGCTGGGCCATTGACCGCTGGCCGCAGTTGCAGTTTTGGTTCGCGCTGGCGGCGGCGGGCGGCCTGGCCGTCGGATTTCCGCTGCTGTTCGGCCTTTCGGCAGGCCCCCTCGTGGTGCCAAAGCTTGTCCTTGTCCTGTTGCTGCTGTTCTCGGCCTACAGCCTGGGCATGATCCTGCTCTATGGCCGCAGCGCGACACTGGCCAAACAGTCCACCGCGCGTGAGCTGATGACGCTGGCCGCCTTCCGCGAAGCCGGAATGCTGAGCGGCGTGATCTTCGCCGCCATCGCACCAGCGGTTCTGGTAGCACTCGGGGCTGCAGGCCAGGGTTATGCGGCCTTTGGCCTTGTCCTCGGGGGCTTTGCCCTGTTCACCGCGGCGGCCACCCGGCCGGTCTGGATGCGCCCGGCGGTCACAGGTCAGCCGTTGTCAGCCATGGCCCTGACACAAGCCGGCGCGCTGCGCCTTTTGACCTTGGCGGTGCTCAACAGCCTGCCGGTGGCTCTGACCTCCACCCTATTTCTGTTTTTTGTCGAAGACCGGCTGCAGCTTGCAGGTTACGCCGGGCCGTTGCTGGTCCTGTTCTTCCTCTGCGCCGGGCTCAGCGTGCCGCTGTGGGCACGCCTCAGCCAGCGGGTTGGACCGAAACAGACGCTTCTGATCGCCATGCCGCTGGCCATTGCCAGCTTTGCGGGCGCCGCAGCGCTCGGCCCGGGCAGCCTGCTGGGCTTTGCGGTGATCTGCGCGGTGTCGGGCGCCACCCTGGGTGCTGACATGGTGCTGCTGCCCGCCATGTTCAGCATCGCGCTGACCAAGGCTGGCCTCAACGCTTCCGCCGCTTTCGGCATCTGGTCCTTTGCCGGCAAGCTGGCGCTGGCATTGGCCGCCGCCCTGGCGCTGCCGCTGCTGGAGCAGCAGGGCTTCCGGCCCGGAACGGACAACAGCCAGCAAGCGCTCACCGCCCTTGCGCTGGCCTATGCCGTTCTCCCCTGCATTCTGAAAACCGCCGCCTTCGCCTTTGCCCTGACCCTGCCATCAGAAAGAGCAACAGCATGAAACTCCTCACCATACTCCTCGCGATCGTTCTTCTTCTGATGATCGCGAAAACCTACCTGTTCAGCTTCCGCTTCCAGTCGCCGGATGATTATGCGGACACCGGCCCGCAATTCATCCTGACCAAGCACCTGTCCGGTGAGATCCTGTCCGAAGGCGTGATTTTCGGTCCCACCGGCAAGATGGCTAACAGCTTTACCGCCAGGATGGTGGGCGAATGGGATGGCGACACCGGCACGCTGAGCGAGGAATTCACGTATTCCAACGGCGTCACCCAAAGCCGCAAATGGTTCCTGACCCTTGGCCCTGGAAACACATTCACCGCAACGGCCGATGATCTGGTTGGAGAGGCGCAGGGCATCGTGTCCGGCTCCACGGTGCAACTCACCTATGAAATCATCCTGCCTGAAAGCGCCGGCGGGCACACCCTGAAAGCCACCGATTGGCTGTATCTGACTGCTGACGGCGTGATCATGAACAAGTCGGAAATGCGCAAATTCGGGCTCAAGGTTGCGGAGCTGGTCGCCACCATGCGGCCTGCCGGCTGACCCTTGACGGTGACACCCAATGACCTCCTCTGACGATCAGTCCGGCGAGCGCAGCCTCATCCTCATTCTAGGCGATCAGCTCAGCCGCAACATCGCCGCGCTCCAGGGCGCAGAACCCGACCGCGACATCATCCTGATGGCGGAAGTTGCGGAGGAAGCCGGGTATGTCCAGCATCACAAGAAGAAGATCGCGTTTCTGTTCTCAGCTATGCGCCACTTCGCGCAGGAGCTGGAGGATGACGGTTGGCAGGTGCGTTATGTGCGCCTCGATGACCCGGATAACTCCGGCAGCCTGACCGGCGAAATCGACCGGCTGCTTGCAGAGCATCCGGTCGACCGCGTCGTTGTGACCGAACCGGGCGAATACAGGTTGAAATCCGCGTTTCTTGATTGGGCAGAGGCGGCGGACATTCCCTTGGAGATGCCGCAGGAGAGCCGGTTTCTCTGCTCCCATGACCGGTTTCGCGAATGGGCCGAAGGGCGCAAGCAGCTGCGTATGGAGTATTTTTACCGCGAGATGCGCCGGGAAACCGGGCTGCTGATGGACGGCGATGAGCCGGAAGGCGGCAAATGGAATTTCGATCACGAAAACCGCAAACCGGCCGATGGCGGATTGTTCCTGCCGCGTCCGCCGGAAACCAGCCCGGACGCCATAACAGAGGAGGTTCTGGATCTGGTCGAGGCCCGGTTTGGAAACCATTTCGGCACCCTGCGCCCGTTCTGGTTTGCAGTCACCCGGGACGGTGCGCTGGAAGCGCTGGAAAGCTTCGCCGACAAGGCGCTTCCCGGCTTTGGCGATTATCAGGACGCAATGCTGGAGGGGGAACGGTTCCTCTATCACTCCGTCCTTTCACACTACATCAACGCAGGCCTGCTGGAGCCGCTGGAGGTCTGCCGCCGGGTGGAGCGGGCATATTACGAGGGGGATGCCCCCCTCAATGCCGCCGAGGGTTTCATCCGCCAGATCATCGGCTGGCGCGAATATGTGCGCGGGATCTACTGGCTCAACATGCCCGGCTATACCGAACAGAACTTTCTGGAGGCCACCCGCCCCCTGCCCGGCTTTTACTGGACGGCTGAGACGGACATGGCATGCGTGGCGGCTGCGGTCCGCCAAACCCGCGACGAGGCCTATGCGCATCACATCCAGCGGCTGATGGTGACAGGAAACTTCGCCATGCTGGCGGGCGTCGACCCGCATCTGGTGCATGAATGGTACCTGGCAGTTTACGCCGACGCCTATGAATGGGTGGAGGCCCCCAATGTGATCGGCATGAGCCAGTACGCCGATGGCGGCCTGCTGGGGTCGAAGCCCTATGCCGCCAGCGGCAATTACATCAACAAGATGTCCGACCACTGCGCAGGCTGCCGCTACAGCGTGACGCAGAAGACCGGAGAGGACGCCTGCCCCTTCAACCCGCTTTACTGGGATTTCCTGGTGCGAAACCAGGACAAACTGCGCAACAACCCGCGTCTCAAGCGCGCCTACAGCACCTGGGACAGGATGTCCGGGGCGCGGCAGGAGGAATACCTGGACAGCGCCCGCAAGGTGCTGGACCAGCTTTGACCGCAGACGCCGGGACAGCAGGACGGGACGGCCGTCTTGGCTGCGCGCACCGCAGCAGCGTCATTCCTTCCGGACCGCGCTGAACCATTCCGCCATGAATCGACGGCGTTTCTCGGCGTCCAGATAGACCAGCAGACCAGGCCCCAGCTGGATCGGCCGTTTCGGGCTGGCGCTGTCCACAAAGGCGACCGGCGGCTGAGAGAAGGGATAGTTTGCCGCCGGCGGCTGCGACCAGGCTGCGGCCGCCAGGTGATCGACAAAGCTCCGGGCAAGACCGGGCCGCCGCCCGCCCCTCAGCAGCACGGCGGAACGCATCATCAGGTGGGTGTAATCCTCGGGGTCGATCACGATGATCTTGTCCGCCAGATCCCGCCGGGCCCGCGCATAGCTGCCCAAGACGTTATAGGCCACCAGGATTTCTCCGGAGGCGACGCTTTCGATCATGCTGGACGAACAGCAGAACAGCTGCGGATCCAGGCTGCCCATGACCTCCATCAGCCGCCAGTAGGTTTCCGCTGTGCGCGCGTCCTGGGTCGCAAAGAGATAGCCCAGCCCGCTGAGCGAGACATCATAGGTACCCACCTTGCCGCGGAACCGCTCCGGCTGGGCGCGCAGCAGCGAAATCAGGTCCTGCCGTGTGCGCAAGGCTTCGCCGCCGGAAAACGCTGCGGCTGACACGACAATGGACGCAGGCTCCAGGGAAAAAGCAAACACATGGCCGCGCCATTCGCCCCATTCCGGGATCAGAGCGGTCGATGCGGACTGATGAGGCCGGGTGAACCCGTCATTGGCCAGTTTGGTTTGTAAATCCATGGCCGAAGACAGGGCAACGTCAAAGGGCTCCTGCCCCTCCAGCACCGCTTTCATCACCTCGCTGCTGTTGGCCACGGTGTACTCTATCGCCACCCCCGGATGATCCTCCAGAAAGCTGCCGATCAGCGGTTCCAGAATGGCCGTGTCCGTGGTTGAAATCACCCGCAGCGGGGTACCGTCCTCAGGCCCGATCCAGTGCCGTTCCTCCACTTCAAAACCGGCTGCCGCTGCCGCGGCAAAGGACAGAACTGTCAGGAGAGCGGAAAACAAAGCGTTACGCATGCGCCAGCTCCTGTTTGACTGTCCTCGATAATCAGGCGGCCGCCGTGGGCTTCGGCCACCTCGCGGGCAATGGTCAGCCCCAGGCCTGAGCCGATGGTGTCCCCGGCATTGCCCCCGCGGACGAAACGGCGGGTCAGCGCCTCGGTATCCTCACCGGCAAAGCCGCCAGCCTCATCTTCCACTTGGATGCATGCCTCGCTGCCGGAGTTGGCCGAGCGGACCCATATGTCCCTCTCCCGGCCGGAATACTTGATGGCATTGTCCAGAATATTGCGGACCGCGTTCTGCAGCAGGATGGCATCGCCTTTGACGCGGGCATCGTCATCACTTTGGAAATGCAGAACAATATCCTTGAGCTCCGCCACCGGCTGCAGCCGCTCCGCCAGATCGCGGGTCAGCGCGGTCAGATTGACCTCCTCCTGCTCCAGGCTGTCTGTGCGGAACGACACCATCGCGTGATCCAGCAGCTGCCCGGCCGCGCGGGAGCTTTCGTCGATGGCGCGGATCATCTCGCGCAGGCTGGCCCGGTTTTCCTCCCGATCGACCCGCATCAGGGTGACCTCCGCCTGGGTGCGCACCGTCGCCAAGGGCGTGCGCACCCGGTGCGCAGCTTCGGCAATGAAATCCTCGGAGCGGGTCAGCGACGCTTGCAGACGGCTGATGAAGCTGTTGAGCGAGGATACCAGCGGCGACATCTCGGCAGGCACCGGGCGGGTCACCGGGCGCAGATCCTTGGGCCCCCGCCGCGAGATCGCCTCAGTGAGCGACCGCAGCGGAGTGATGCTGGACTGCGCTGTCCACACCGCCAGGCCCGAGGCCAGCACGAAGAAGCCCACCCCCAGGTACAGCGCGGACCGGAACAGCTGCTCCAGCAAGGCGGCCTGGCCGGTGCGCGTCTGGGCCACTGAAACCTGAACCGCCACCGGCGCGCCCTGCGCCGACAGGCGGCGCGACACCGTCACCGCCCGGATCGTCTCATCTTTGTACTCAGCGGTTTCGAACCGCGGCTGCCCCGGCTGCACCGGCTGGTTACCGGCGGGCAAATCGGTGTATCCGGTCAGCACCCCGGCAGGGCTGGCGATCCGGTAAAACACCCGGTCGTCGCTGACATTGCCCAGCATCGACAGGGCGGCATAGGGAATATCGGCGGTGATCTCCCCCGCTTGCACCGACACGGAATCCAGTATCGACGTTGCCGAGGCCAGCAGGATCCTGTCGTGGCTTTCCTCGGCGACGTTGCGGACAAACCCCAGCACCGCAAAGAACAGGATCGCCGCCAGCAGCGCTGCGCTGCCCACCAGCTGCAGCAGCAGGCGGCGGCGCAGGGAGCCGCTGACATTGACCGCAGCACTCATCCCAGGCTCAACCGGTAGCCAAGACCGCGCACCGTGGTGATCTGCACCCCGGACCCGGCCAGATGCTTGCGCAGCCGGGCGACATAGACCTCGATGGCATTCTCCGAAACTTCCTCGTCATAGGAAAACAGCCGGTCGACCAGTTTCGCCTTAGAAAAAATCCGGTCCGGCGCGTTCAAGAACACCTCCAGCAAGCGCAACTCCCGGTTGCGCAATGTGATGGTCGTGCCTCCGTTGGACAGCGTTCCCGCCATCGGGTCGAACTGCAGGTTTCCGAATCGCCGCAGGTTGGAACTGCCGCCGCCGCGCCGCCGCAGCACCGCCCGGCAGCGGGCTTCCAGCTCGGAAAAATCGAACGGCTTGGTGATGTAATCATCGGCGCCAAGGTCCAGCATCCCGACCCGGTCAGAGACCTCCGAGCGGGCCGTCAGAACGATCACAGGGGTTTCCTTCGCCTTCTCCCGGTGGGCCTTCAGGAAGCTGCGCCCATCCCCGTCCGGCAGCATAATATCCAGTAAAATCAGGTCGTAATCCGTCGTGCCGGAAAATGCCGAAGCGGTACTCACATCCGGCGCATGATCCACAACATGCCCGTCCAGCCGCAGCCGGTCCAGAATGGCCTTTGCCAGGCTTTCGTTATCCTCAACCAGCAGGAAGCGCATCGGCGCGGCTCCTTTCCAAACTGTTCTTGGCGGCCCCGTGACAGGTTTGTGTCAGCTTGCTGTGCTCACTTTCAGTCATGAGCGGCTTGACCGCGTTTTGTCAAATGGGAGGACAACATGAACAAATGGACCCTGACCCGCCGCGCCGCGCTGGCGGCCACGGCGGCAGCGCTGGCTTTTGCCGCCCCGTCCTGGGCCGAAGAGCAGGTGGTCGACAGCATCCACTTCCTGATCCCCGGCGGCGCAGGCGGCGGCTGGGACGGCACCGCGCGCGGCACCGGCGAAGCGCTGACAGAGGCCGGACTGGTGGGCAAGGCGTCTTACGAGAACATGTCCGGCGGCGGCGGCGGCAAGGCGATCGGCTACCTGATCGAAAACGCCGCCAGCCAGCACGGCACGCTTATGGTGAACTCCACCCCGATCGTGATCCGCTCACTCACCGGCGTGTTCCCGCAGAACTTCCGCGATCTGACGCTGGTGGCGGGAACAATCGGCGACTATGCGGCCATCGTGGTGGGCAAGGACAGTCCGATCAATTCGATGGAGGACCTGCTGGCCGCCTACAAGGCCGACCCGCGCGGCACCGCGGTTGGCGGCGGCTCGGTTCCGGGCGGCATGGACCACCTGGTTGCGGCGATGGTGATGGAGGCCGCGGGCGAAGACCCGACGGCGGTGAAATACATCCCCTATGACGCGGGCGGCAAGGCCATGGCGGCGCTGCTGTCGGGCGAAATCGCGGCGCTCAGCACCGGGTTTTCCGAAGCCATCGACCTGGCCAATGCCGGCGAGGTCAAGATCATCGGCGTCACCGCCGATGAGCGCGTGGACAGCTACCCGGACGCGCCGACGATGAAGGAACAGGGGCTCGACACCACCTTCGTCAACTGGCGCGGCTTCTTCGCGGCCCCCGGGCTGCCCGAGGACAAGCTGGCCGCCTACCAGGATGCGCTCGCCAAAATGTACGATACCCCGGAATGGGAAGAGGTCCGCGCCCGCAACGGCTGGGTCAACATCCACAATTCGGGCGATGATTTCCGCGCCTTCCTGGAGGACCAGGAACAGGCCATCGGCGATCTGATGAAGAAACTCGGCTTCCTCTGAGCCCGGCGCAACCGCGGGGGCTTTGCCCCCGCACCCCCAGGATATTTACAGCCAGAAGAAGCCCGCCCCCAAACTGCTGTCAACTGATTGGCTTCCGCGCCCGGCGGCGCAGAAAACTGTTTTCAGAGCGCGGGCACAGTCCTTCTTCTAGCCTCAAATATCCCGGGGGAGCCGCGCAGCGCGCGGCGGGGGCAGCGCCCCCTCCCTTCCTTCAATTCCCTCTAAATACCGGAGGAGAACATGGCACTCGACCGCTGGATTGCCCTGGTCATTCTGATGATCTGCCTCGCCTACGGCTATGCGGCCTTCTTCACCATGGATGCCGCCCTGCCGCCCTTCATGAAACGCAACCCGATCTGGCCCAGCACCTTCCCTAAGATCCTGTCGGTGATGGCCATCCTGGTGGCACTCTACGTGCTGCTGGGGTTTGAAAAAGGCGCTGACGACCCGAAGCCGATGGACATCAACTACCGCCGTCTGACGGAGTACAAGCTGGGCCAGGCGCTGGCGCTGCTGGGACTGATGGCGGCCTATGCGCTGCTGCTGCGGCCCGCGGGCTTCCTGCCCGCAACCGTGGGCTTTCTGGTTGCCGGCGCCTGGGTGCTGGGTGAGCGCAAGCTGCACATCCTGCTGCCCGTCACCGCCGGGGCGGCCGGCGTGGTCTGGTATCTGGTGCAAGAGGTGCTTGGCATCTTCCTGAGCCCCTGGCCCGCATTTCTGACAAACGGAGGCTGACATGCTCGAAGGCATCATGGTCGGGCTGGGAACGGCCTTTTCCCTCACCAATCTTCTGATGGTCATCGGCGGCTGCCTGATCGGCACCTTTATCGGCATGCTGCCGGGGCTGGGGCCGATGTCGATCATCGCCATCATGATCCCGGTGGCGATCTCCATCGGCGACCCCTCCGCCGCGCTGATCCTGCTGGCAGGTGTTTACTACGGCGCGATCTTCGGCGGCTCCACCTCCTCGATCCTGATCAACGCGCCCGGCGTTGCCTCCACCGTGGCGACCAGTTTCGACGGCTACCCGCTGGCCCGCCAGGGCAAGGCCGGCAAGGCGCTGACGGTGGCGGCGATCGCGTCTTTCTCGGGCGGCACCATCGGGGCGATCCTCTTGATGATCTTCGCCCCGGCGCTGGCGACCGTGGCGCTGCTGTTCCATTCGGCCGAATACTTCGCGCTGATGGTTGTGGGGCTCTCGGCGATTGCCGCCTTTGCCGGGTCCGGCCAGGTGGGCAAGGCGCTGCTGATGACGCTCCTGGGGCTGATCATGGCTACGGTGGGCGAAGGTGCTTTGTTCAACATGCCGCGCTTCACCATGGGGATTATGGATCTGCAGTCGGGCTTCGGCTTCATCACGCTGGCGATGGCGATGTTCGCCCTGCCCGAGGCGATGTATCTGGTGCTGGACCCCTCCCGCTCTAATTCCGGCAGCGGCAGCAACGAGATCAAGGACCTGCGCATCACCAGGGACGAGGCCAAGGCCATCGCCCCGGTGATCGGGCGCCAGTCGATCCAGGGCTTCCTGATCGGCGTGCTGCCCGGCGCGGGCGCCACAATTGCCTCTTTCCTCGGCTACGCGGTGGAGCGCAACATTGCCCCGAAGGAGGAGCAGGAGCAGTTCGGCAAGGGCTCTGTCAAAGGCCTCGCCGCGCCGGAAAGCGCCAACAACGCCGCCTGCACCGGATCCTTTGTGCCGCTGCTGACGCTGGGTATCCCCGGCTCCGGCACCACCGCGATCCTGCTGGGGGCGCTGATTGCGCTCAATGTCTCGCCCGGGCCGCGGCTGATGGTGGATGAGCCGCAGATCTTCTGGGCGGTGATCATCTCGATGTATCTGGGCAACCTGATCCTCTTGATCCTGAACCTGCCGCTGATCCCCTATATCGCCAAGGTGCTGGCGGTGCCGCGCAACTACCTGATCCCCTTCATCCTGTTCTTCACGCTGATGGGGGCCTACATCGGCCAGAACAATGCCACCGAACTGCTGATCCTGGTGGGTTTGGGGATCTGCGCGACGGTGCTGCGGTTTGCGGACTACCCGCTGGCGCCGCTGCTGATCGGCTTCATCCTGGGGCGGATGCTGGAGGACAACTTCGCCCGCTCGATGCAGCTGTATGACGGGCTGGGGTTCATCCTGGAACGGCCGATGACCCTTGGCCTGCTGGGCCTTGCGATCATTCTGGTGGTTCTGCCCAGCTACCGGGCCCGGCGCGCCCGGCTGCGGGCCGAAGGGTCTGCCGACGCGGACTGATCCGCATCGGGAGCAAGGCGTGCCCCGCCTGCCGGCCATCTCCGCAGGGGCGGCCAGAAGAAATTGCAGCTGCCGGACAAGCATTTGCCCGGCAGCAGCGGGTTCAACCGGCGGGGCAGCAACAGCCCCGCCAAACAGCCGCAGGATCACGGCACCGCTGTTACGCAGCCCCTTGCAGCTCAGGCACCAGGCCGAATTGCGAAACAGGCGAAACATAATACGCTGCCAGGTCCAGGTTCACCTCTGGGTCGCAGGCCATCAGAAACGACCGGTATTCGCGTCCGTCATCATCGCAGATATAACGGGCCGGCTCCCTGCGCACAGAGTACCCGAACCGTCTCAGCAACAACCCCAGGCTGCGCGGCGATAGCGACATCATCTCTGTGGCGCCAAAGCTGTAAGCCGCCTGGCACAGCCCGGCAACAACCAGCTTGGTCTCTATGGACGGCTGCGCAGCGTCCGCCAGGGTTTCGTCCATCACGAAACGGGTGCACTCCCATGTCCGGCCTGTCTCCGGGTACTCGCTCAGCAATCCGCCAGGTATGCCTTGGATTTTACCGTCCCTGGCGTCCTTCAGCATATAAGTCCAATAGCCGTCACTGCCGCCGCAGGACGCAGCACGCGCCCCGGCAACGATCCGGCGGCCCTGCGTGACAACCGAGTACACGGCTCCCGGCCGGTCGTACTGATCCTGTTCAAAAGTTCCATCATGATTCAACCCCCAGCCGAGTTCATCCACCAGCTTCTGTTTGCGCAGGGCAAGAAACCCCTGATACGCCGCTTGGAAGCTGGACCGCTGTTCGTAAGAAAAAATATGTAGCTGCATGGCGCTCTCCTTTTTGCAGCGCCATGATCGAAGGGTCTTAGCCGTTTGAAATCCTGAAGTGTCAGATCAGTCCGAATTTTATTACTTGTGATATCAGCTGTGCGCTTGTCTTGGCTTCAAGCGCTTGCATCGCGGTCCGCCGCCGGGCTCTGACCGTTTCCAGCTTGACCCCTAAATTATCAGCGATTTCCTGATCTTTGCAGCCGTTGCACATCATCCTGAGAACATCTTTCACCGGAGCCGTAAGCGTGATTGCGTTGGACGGCTCAAATTCCAGCGCGTGCAGCGCATAGAGAGCCGCGCGGGCGATCCGCAGGTCTTCGCCCCTCCACTCAGGACCAGAGCAGCTCAGCACAGAGACGCGCCCGTCAGCGCTGATCGCCAGCGTATTGCCGTGGTTCAGCCCAAAGGCCGCGGCGTCTTCAAAAAACGTCTTTGACGCAGGAAAAAGCCGCTCTAGCTCTTTCCAGGTTGCCCAGCCGGTGCTGCTCAACCCGTACTGAATGGTCGGGTCAACAAGCAGGTAGGACTGGTCGACATAGCGATCCACCCAGTCCTTGGCATAAGTGCTGTGGACGAACACCGGTTCTACCCCGTTGAAGCCCACACCAATGGAATATCCGTTCTCAGATATTTCATCCAAGGACCTCAAAAGAATGCCGCGTATATCACTTCTCATATTGTAATCCACACGCATAGTATGCAACCAAATCATATGATACCGCAAAAAGCGATTATCATAAATGATAAATACCTTACCCGGGCAAGACTATGCAAAGAGAAAAGATTACCGCGGCGACCTTAGAAGCGCTCTTACGCACGGTCGCCGAGGCCAACCAGGAAAGGCCCCGCCAGGGAACCCGCCTGTTTAAACGAATTATCGAAAGGATAGAATCAGCGCGCTCGGGCGCTGCTGATGAGCCGGCTAACTAGTATTGCGTCATCTTCTGTAAGATCCGCTGCTTTATCCAGAACGCTACGGTCATCTGCGTTCGGCTCATCTGAAAACAGATAAGCCATGTCTATATTTGCAACTTCACAAATCCGGATGATCCGCGCCACGGTCGGATTGAACCGGCCATTCAGCACCTTGCTGACGTACTCCGGATTATTGCCTGCGGCTTCGGAAACCTCATCATAGTCCAGGCCGCGGATGTCCAGCGCCTGACGAAGGCGCTGCCTCCAAAGCTCAATCCCCTCATCAGCAGAGAGTTGTGTTTTAGTGTCGTGTTCTTTCATAGCAGCAGCATACACAGAACTATAGTTCCCGCAAATAGAATTATAATTCGATCTTCGATATCACTTAGTCCAGATATTCGCGGATCAGCCCCCAGAAACCGATTTACACCCGCACGCAGATAGAACTATATTTCTATCGCGGCAAATTGCGGGAGGACGCGATGACATTCAGGACTTCAAGACCCCGGCGGATCGGGCCGCAGGGTACAGATTTCCTGAACAGGCCCGCAAGCACGGGCAGCCGCGGTTCCGGACAGCTGTTCTGCTTTTTTTGATGACGCTTGGAGTTTTTGAGATGAACGCCAGTAATGCCGCCCTCCCTGAAACGCAGGCAGAACGCATTCGGGCCGTGATTGCCGCAGCCCAAGACTACGCCCACGCACGCGAAGCCTTCGATGCTGCCTCCAAGGGGCTGGAGCACTCGCACCATCAGAACAGCAGCACATCCGGCCAGCTTCTGGATGAACTCGACGCCGCCGCCGATGACATGGGCATGCGGCAAGCACGGGTTGCAGACTTGATCGCCTCGCTGGTCAGTGACGGCTCACTGGAAACACTAAGCCAACTCCTGGCAACCGAGGCAGCCGTTCCCCGCAGCAGCGGCACCTAAGACCGCCTGCCAAGCGCCTCGCGCCGCAACGGCGCTGCCCGGACCGGCAAGCCGGCAAACAGACTCCAAACCGCACGTCCGCTGATCCGCACCCGCCCGCCTGGCAGCGCGCGGGGCTATGATCGTTTTACGAGGCTTAGGGCAGCAGCGTCAAACGGTTGAGGAACTGGGATTTCACCGTTTCCGCTTCCACAGTCATGCAGACGTTGACCGGCTCCCGCCCGCTGTCCGGCGCCGCCAGCGTAGCGCCGGAGGTTTCGCCCTCGCAGGAGACCTCAAGCGGCACCTCACGCATCCCGAACAGTTCCGGATGGGTGCAGGCAATCACCGCCGCCGGGTCATGCAGCGAACAGCCATTTTTGCCCGCAACCTCCTGATAGAACTTGAGATAGAAATACGACATCTCCTGAAGCATCCCGCCCAGATCCGGCGACTTGGCCGCAATCGCCTCGAAATCCTCCGCCAGGCAAAGGATCCGGTGGGTGACGTCCAGCCCGACAAAGACCACCTTACCGCCGCCCTGGCAGACCACGTCCGCAGCGTGAGGGTCGTGATAGATATTGGCCTCGGCGTGGGGCGTGATGTTGCCGCCCTCTTCCAGCGAGCCGCCCATCACCACGATAGACTTCACGTTCCGGATGAACTCCGGATCGCGCTGCATGGCGAGGGCAATATTGGTCAGCGGGCCGATCGGGCAGACCACCAGCTCGCCCTCATGCTCGCGCGCCATCCGGCAGAGGAAATCCGCGGCATCCTCCGCCAGCGGTTTGCCCTTGGGCTCTGCCGCGGGGATGTCGCCAAAGCCCTCCTCCCCATGCACATGGGACGAGGGTTTGAACGGCGGCAGCACCAGCGGCGCGGTCGCGCCGGAGGCCACCGGCACGTCCAGCTCCGCCGCTTCCAGCAGGCGCAGCGCGTTGCGGGTGGCGGTAGCGGTGGTCACATTGCCGAAGATCGTGGTCAGCCCCAGCAGGTCAATGTCCGGCGCCGCGGCGGCGTAAAAGATCGCCATGGCATCGTCGATGCCCGGATCGGTGTCGATAATCAGTTTCACCATCTCTTGTGCCTCCCGGCTCACTTGAACTTGTCCATCAGCTTTTCCAGCGCCGACCGGGTGTCCGGCGCCGGTTCTGCCTTGGCCGCCTTCTCCGCCTTTGCTTCCGGCTTGGGTTTGGTGGTGGAGCTGCGCGGCGGCGCCACGCGCAGGGCGACCGCGTTCATGAACTTGCCGCCATCGCCCTTCGCCAGCTCTGCCGCGCCATCGGAAATCCCGCGCATCAGGTCGTCCAGCCAGCCCTCATCCGCCTTCGGGAAGTCGCGCAGCACATAGCCCGCGACCGCGTCCTTATGGCCCGGATGGCCGATCCCCAGCCGAACCCGCGCATAATCCGCGCCGATATGCGAATGGATCGAGCGCAGCCCGTTGTGGCCCGCATGGCCGCCGCCCTGTTTCATCCGCGCCTTTCCCGGCGCCAGGTCCAGCTCGTCATGCAGCACCACCACATCGGCAGGCGTCAGCTTGTAAAACCGCATCGCCTCGCCCACCGACTGGCCGGAGAGGTTCATGAAGGTCTGCGGTTTCAGCAGCAACACCTTCTCACCGCCAAGATTGCCTTCGCAGATCAGCGCCTGGAACTTGGACTTCCACGGACTGAACCCGTGGTCCGACGCGATCTGGTCCAGCGCCATGAAGCCGATGTTATGGCGGTTGCGCTCATATTTCGGGCCGGGATTGCCCAGCCCCACAAAGAGTTTCATGGCCTCTGCCCGCTTGCGTTTCCGTAGCCCCGAGTGATGCCCTATTTGGCCCCGGGAATCCAGAGGCCGGCAGGCTCAGGCAAAGGCCCGGTCCGCGGCAAACGGCGCCAGATCGATGTTGGGCTGGCGGCCTTCCGCCAGATCCGCGATCAGCCGCCCGGTGATGCCGCCCAGGGTCAGCCCGATGTGCTGATGGCCAAAGGCATAAAGCACCCGGTCCGTGTGCGGGCTGGGCCCAATGACCGGCAGCGAATCCGGCAGCGTCGGGCGGTAGCCCAGCCATTCGCTGTCCGGCTTGGGCAGGTCCCCCAGCATCTCCGCCCCCTTGCGGGCAATATAGGCCAGCCGCCGCTGGTTCGCGGGCGCTTCCAGCGCGGCAATCTCCACCGTGCCTGTCAGCCGCAAGCCTTTGGCGTGGGGCACCGCGTAAAACCCCGCCTCGCCCCAGCCGACAGGCCGCGTCACCCGGTGCGCCTCGCCCGCATACATCAGGTGATAACCCCGCTCGGTCCCCAGCGGCAGCTTGTCCGTGCCCGCACCCTTGATGCGTTTCGAGAAAGCCCCGCTGGCGATCACCGCCCGCCCCGCGGTCAGGCTTTGACCGTCCGCCCGCAGCTCCACTCCGGTGTCCGAGGTCCTGATCGCTTCCACCGGCGCCCGCAGCGTGGTGCCGCCCAGTTCGGTGAAGGCCCGGTGCATCCGGGTGATCAGCTCCAGCGGGTCGCGCAAGTGCCGGGCGGCGTGGAAATGCACCGCGCGCTTGACGGGCAGGCGCAAGCCCGGCTCCATCTCCAGCGCTTCCTCCGCACCGACCTCGCGCCAGGCCACCCCCAGCGCGCGGCGCTGCTCCAGGTCCGCCGTTGCCGCCTCCGCCGCCCTGGCGGTGGACCAGACCGACAGCTGGCCGCGCTCCACCACCAGGTCCTGGGCGCCTGCGGCCTCGATCAGCGGGTTGATCCCAGCATCGGCGTGGGCCAGCAGATCCGCCAGATGCCCCGCAATCCGGCGCGAGGGCGCGGCGCGGCAGTTGGCCAGAAAGGACAGCATCCAGCGCGGGTTGCGCAGCGCATGGGCGTAAGACAGGGACAGCGGACTGTCCTTGGAGAACATCAGGCTGGGCAGGCTCGTCAGCACAGAGGGGCTGTTCACCGGCAAGCAGGCATAGGTCGCAAGCGTGCAGGCATTGCCATAGCTGGTCCCCGATCCCGGCGGCTCAGGGTCCGCCAGCAGCACCCGGTGCCCGCGCATCTGCGCCCACAGCGCGCAGCTCATGCCGACCGCACCCGCACCCGCAATGGCAATATCGTAATCACCCATGCCCCGCTCCCCTCTGTTCAGGCGGAACTGGGGCAGCGGCGCCAGGGAAAGTCAATCGCTTGCGCAATGCGCGCCGCACAAAAGAAAACGGGCCCCCGGATGGGAGCCCGCAAAACCGTTGCCCGGATGGGCGCGGTTCTTATTGTTCGACTTCGGTCGCTTCGACTTCTGCGCCTTCTTCGCCTTCTTCCTCATCGGAGGATGCCAGGCCGGCCGGAGCCGCGATGTTGGCGATCACGAAGTCGCGGTCGATGGTCGGCTTGGAACCTGCGGGCAGGTCGACCGAAGAGATGGTGACCACGTCGCCGATGTTCAGGCCTTCCAGGTCCACCACGATCTTCTCGGGGATCTCGCCGGCGGTCACTTTCAGTTCGACTTCCGGACGCACGACGGTCAGAACGCCGCCCTTCTTGATGCCGGGTGCCTTGTCCTCGTTGATGAACTCAACGTGGATGAACAGGTTGATCTTCGAGGTGCGGCGCAGGCGCATCAGGTCGAAGTGGGTCGGCAGGTCCTTGACCACGTCGCGCTGAACGTCGCGGCAGATCACGCGCACGTCTTCTTGGCCTTCCACTTTCAGGTTCCACAGGGTGGACTTGAACTGGCCGGCTTTCAGCTTTTTCAGCAGCTCGTTGAACGGGATCTGGACTGCCAGCGGCTCTGCGTCGCCACCGTATACCACACCCGGAACCATGCCTGCGCGGCGCGCAGCGCGAGCGGCGCCCTTGCCTGTCCCCGCACGTTCCTGGGCTACGAGATCAGGAATCTCTTTTGCCATCTTAATTCTCCATATGTCTAACCGGGGTGCCTCCAAGGCTGTCACCCCGCGTGAAGCCGTGCCTATAGACCGGTTGCAGCGGTTTGGGAAGGGGCAAAGCCCCCTGCCCGGTGCCTCCGGCGCACTATTCCTGCCAGCGGCCGCCGAAATCCTCGGGGATCAGCAGATTATGGCGCCCCAGCCCCTCGACGGAGCGTTCGCCGCACAGCGCCATTGTGGTGTCCAGCTCCTTGCGAATCACCTCCAGCGCTGCCGTCACACCCTTTTGCCCCATCGCGCCCAGGCCATAGACAAAGGCCCGCCCGATCATGGTGCCCTTGGCGCCCAGCGCCAGCGCCTTCAGCACGTCCTGGCCGGAGCGGATGCCGCTGTCCAGATGCACCTCGACGTCATTGCCCACCGCATCCATGATCTCCGGCAGCATCCGGATCGAGCTGAGCGCCCCGTCCAGCTGCCGCCCGCCGTGGTTGGAAACCACGATGGCATCGGCGCCCAGCTTGGCCGCCATGCGTGCATCCTCGGCGTCCAGGATCCCCTTGAGGATCACCTTGCCGCCCCACATCTCCATCAGCTTTTCGACCTTGCCCCAGTCCAGCGCCGGGTCGAACTGCTCCGCCGTCCAGACGCCCAGCTGCGAGGTGTCGGAAACCCCCTGCACGTGGCCGACGATATTGCCGAAGTTGCGCCGCTTGGCGCCCAGCATCTCGATACCCCAGGCCCATTTGGTCATCAGGTTGGCAATGGTTTTGGGCGTCAGCTTCGGCGGCGCGGACAGGCCGTTTTTCAGGTCCTTGTGGCGCTGGCCCAGGATCTGCAGATCCAGCGTGATCACCAGGGCGGAGCATTTGGCATCCTTGGCGCGCTGGATCAGGCGGCGAATATAGTCTTCGTCCTTCATCGTATAAAGCTGGAACCAGAACGGTTTGGAGGTCGCCTCCGCCACTTCCTCGATCGAGTTGATCGACATGGTGGACAGCGTGAACGGCACCCCGAATTCCTCAGCCGCCTTCGCCGCTTTGATTTCGCCGTCGGCGTGCTGCATCCCCGTCAGCCCCACCGGCGCCAGCGCCACCGGCATGGCCACGTCCTGACCGATCATCCGGCTGGCGGTGGTCCGCCCGGTCATGTCCACGGCCACCCGCTGGCGCAGGCGGATCTTCTCGAAATCGGAAGTGTTCTCGCGGAAGGTCTGCTCGGTCCAGCTGCCGCTTTCGGCATAGTCAAAGAACATCCGCGGCACACGGCGTTCATAGATGCGCTTGAGGTCGTTGATATTGGTGATCACCGGCACCGGACAGTCTCCCGCTTTCGTTTGGTAAAGTTTTCTTACCAATCCAGCCCGACAAAAGCAACGCTGCCTTTGCCGCACCCCTTGAGACGCAAAAACCGCACCCGAAGGCGCGGTTTTTTGAAGTTCGTTTTGGTCTATTCAAAATGGTTCCGCCCGGCGTGCATTCCAGGTCCGGACGCTTAGCCCTTATGGGCGCCGTCCGCGAGGGACTTCACAAACGCCAGCACCTCATCCGGCGACTTGCCCGAACCGATCTGGCTGACGATGGCGCTGCCGACCACCGCGCCATCAGCGACCGAGGCGATGTTCTGTGCCTTCTCCGGCGTGTTGATACCGAAGCCCACGATGACCGGCAGATCGGTGGCCGCCTTGATACGCGCGACCTCGGGGCCGACGTCGCCTGCCTCGGCCTCAGCGGCGCCGGTGATGCCGGTGATCGACACGTAATAAACAAAACCGGAGGTGTTCTGCAGCACCTTGGGCAGGCGCTTGTCATCGGTGGTCGGGGTCGCCAGACGGATGAAGTTCAGCCCCGCCTTCTGCGCCGGAATGCACAGCTCTTCGTCCTCTTCCGGCGGCAGGTCCACCACGATCAGACCGTCGATGCCCGCAGCCTTGGCGTCCTCCAGGAACGTCTCCACGCCGCGGTTATAGATCGGGTTGTAATACCCCATCAGCACGATCGGGGTGGTGTCGTCACCCTTGCGGAAGTCGGCGGCCAGCTGCAGCGTCTTTTCCAGCGTCATGCCGCCGTCCAGCGCCCGCTGCCCGGCCAGCTGAATGGTCGGCCCGTCGGCCATCGGATCAGTGAACGGCAGGCCCAGCTCAATGATGTCCACACCTGCGCCCGGCAGCCCCTTCACCACCTCCAGCGAGGTCTCGTAGTCCGGGTCGCCCGCCATCACATAGGTGACAAAGGCTTTCTTTCCGGCGGCGTTCAATTCGGCGAATTTGGCATCAATGCGGGTCATGGGCGGGCCTTGCTTTCAGGTTTCCGCCCCGGTGTGCCGAATGTTGCGCGGGAAATCAATCCCGCGCCGCACCGGCCCGGCTCAGCCGCCCAGCGGAATGTGCCAGCGCAGCGTCAGCGTGTTCACGCCCGGGTTCTCATCCGCGGTTGAGGCGTTGGACTTGTGGCTGAACGCCAGGGACACCGCCCTGCCGCTGTGGAACCGCTTGCCCACCGCCAGAAGGGTGCGGATTTCAAAGGCGGAGCCCAAGTCGTTTGCATCGGAGCTTTCGTGATAGGCGCCAGGCATTACGCTGGTCTCGATGAACCAGTCGTTGTTCAGACCGATAACTCCGCTGATGCCGACACCGGCAAACACATCGCCCGCCTCCTGCACCTCCAGCCCGGCGCCGAAGCGGGCCGACAGCCGCCCGCGCTCATAGAACGGTGCGTGCAGGTAATCCACTGCGAACACTGCGCTGTCTTCCGCCGCATCCCGGTGATAGTCGGAATACCCCAGCCCCAGCGTTACCTCCTGAGCAGCCGCAGGCAAGGCCATGGCAGCCGACAATGCTGCCGCCAGCAAAGCTGTCTGTTTCATTTCAAGCCCCTCGCAGAATTATTTATTTGGCATAAAGATATTTTTTTGCAGAGGTTTTCCAAGCCGCCTCACGAAAAAGCAATATGAGGCCCCCCTGTGCAACGCCGCACAGAAAGCGATTGTGGCGCTTTTGCCAGCCATACTTGCCTTGCGCGCACGCCCAATGCTGCCTAGAAGCAGCTCCCAAGTGGCATCAGGAGGCCGAAATGGGCTTTAAAATGGGAATCGTCGGCCTGCCCAACGTGGGCAAGTCGACGCTGTTCAACGCGCTGACCAAAACCGCCTCGGCGCAGGCGGCCAACTTTCCGTTCTGCACCATCGAACCCAACGTGGGTGAGGTTGCGGTGCCGGACGCACGGCTGGACAAGCTGGCGGAGATCGCCAAGTCGAAACAGATCATCCCGACCCGGATGACCTTTGTCGACATCGCAGGCCTGGTGAAGGGCGCCTCCAAGGGCGAGGGCCTGGGCAACCAGTTCCTGGCCAACATCCGTGAAACCGACGCAATTGCCCATGTGCTGCGCTGCTTTGAAGACGGCGACGTGACCCATGTGGACGGCCGCGTCGATCCGGTGGCCGACGCCGATGTGATCGAGACCGAGCTGATGCTCGCGGATCTCGAAAGCATCGAGAAGCGCCGCGCCAACCTGGTGCGCAAGCTGAAGGGCAACGACAAGGAAGCCCAGCAGCAGGACCGCCTGCTGGCGGCCGCGCAGGCAATGCTGGAAGACGGCAAGCCCGCCCGCCTGGTCGAGGTCGACGCCGAGGACGCCAAGGCCTGGAAGATGCTGCAGCTGCTGACCACCAAGCCGGTCCTGTACGTGTGCAACGTGGGCGAGTCGGAATCGGTCGAGGGCAACGAGCACTCCGCCAAGGTGGCTGAAATGGCCGCGGCGCAGGGCAATGCCCATGTGATCATCTCCGCCCAGATCGAAGAAGAGATCAGCCAGCTGGACCCCGAAGAGGCCCAGATGTTCCTGGAGGAAATGGGGCTGGAAGAGGCCGGCCTCGACCGTCTGATCCGCGCGGGCTACGACCTGCTGCACCTGGAGACCTACTTCACCGTCGGCCCCAAGGA
The DNA here is from genome assembly GCF_982940295.1 of Leisingera sp. Lineage (NCBI taxonomy): Bacteria > Pseudomonadati > Pseudomonadota > Alphaproteobacteria > Rhodobacterales > Roseobacteraceae > Leisingera > Leisingera sp. Next base: position 34,748 of record NZ_CEYXRG010000017.1, on the reverse strand, counting down.
GGCACGCGCCTGGACCATCCGCACCGGCACCGCGGCACCGCAGGCGGCGGGCGTCATCCACGGCGATTTCGAGAAGGGTTTCATCCGGGCCGAAACCATCGCCTATGACGACTTTATCGCCTGCAATGGCGAACAGGGCGCCAAGGAAGCCGGCAAGATGCGGGCCGAAGGCAAGAGCTACATCGTCAAGGACGGCGATGTGCTGCACTTCCTGTTCAACACCTGATCCCTGAACCGTTTTCAGGAGACTGCGGCCCGCCATACCCTTGGCGGGCCGCAGTTTTTTGCGGCGCCGGGATTGACCTGGGCACACGTTTGGCCATCCTGTCCGCGGCCCGCGCCGGAAATCCCGGGACGGGCGGCGCAATTGCTCTATTATTATGCCGGAACGCCGCCCCGGAATGCGGCCCCGACTTGCTGCGAGGACAGGCCTCCCATGGAAAAAGACGACGCCATCAATGTTCTGGGCGGCCCGCTGGCACCTTGTTCCACTGCGCCGGTGACCGGCTTTTTCCGCGACGGCCATTGCAACACCTGTGCCGAGGATCATGGCAGCCACACCGTCTGCGTGGTGACCACGGCTGAGTTCCTGGCCTTCAGCAAATACGTGGGCAACGACCTGTCCACCCCGCGGCCCGAGTTCGGCTTTGCGGGCCTCCAGCCCGGCGACCGCTGGTGCCTGTGCGCGGCACGCTTCCTGCAGGCCGCGGATGAGGGCTGCGCCCCCAGAGTGCACCTGGAAGCGACCCACATGCGGGCGCTGGAAATCGTACCGCTGAGCATCCTGCAAAGCTACGCCGCCGACCCGGCCTGAGCGCAGAAGTTCATGTTCCGCAAAGAAAAAGGCGCCCCGCAGGGCGCCTGATCTTTTTGCCTTGGCCGGATGGCTCACTCCTCGAAGGTGCGGCCTTCCTCGGTGTCGGACATGTCAAAGCCCAAGTGCTTGGCGACGGTGAACACGTCCTTGTCGCCGCGGCCGCACATGTTCATCACGATGATATGGTCCTTGGGCAGATCGGGGGCGATCTTCATCACATGGGCCAGCGCGTGGGAGGGCTCCAGCGCCGGGATGATACCCTCGGTGCGGCAGCTGACCTGGAAGGCCTCCAGCGCTTCCTTGTCGGTGATCGAGACATATTCGGCGCGGCCTGTGTCATGCAGCCACGAATGCTCGGGGCCGATGCCCGGGTAATCGAGACCGGCGGAGATCGAAAAGCCCTCCTGGATCTGGCCGTCATCGTCCTGCAGCAGATAGGTGCGGTTGCCATGCAGCACGCCTGGGCGGCCGCCGGTCAGCGACGCGCAGTGCTCCATCCGGTCGTCCACGCCCTTGCCGCCGGCCTCGACGCCGATGATCTTCACCGAAGGATCATCCAGGAACGGGTAGAACAGCCCCATCGCGTTGGAGCCGCCGCCGATCGCGGCAATAACGGTGTCCGGCAGGCGGCCTTCGCCTTCCTGCTCCTCCAGCTGCCAGCGGACTTCCTTGCCGATCACCGACTGGAAGTCGCGCACCATCGCCGGGTAGGGGTGCGGGCCCGCGACGGTGCCGATGCAGTAGAAGGTGTCGCGCACGTTGGTCACCCAGTCGCGCAGCGCGTCATTCATCGCGTCCTTGAGGGTGCCGCGGCCGGAAGTGACCGGGATCACTTCGGCGCCCAGCAGGCGCATCCGGAACACGTTGGGCGCCTGGCGTTTGACGTCATGCGCGCCCATGTAGACCACGCATTTCAGGCCGAACTTGGCGCAGACGGTGGCGGTGGCCACGCCGTGCTGGCCCGCGCCGGTCTCAGCGATGATCCGGGTCTTGCCCATGCGCCGCGCCAGCAGGATCTGGCCCAGCACGTTGTTTACCTTATGCGCGCCGGTGTGGTTCAGCTCGTCACGCTTCATGTAGACCTTGGCACCGCCCAGCTCTTCGGTCAGACGCTCCGCAAAATAGAGCGGGCTGGGGCGGCCGACATAGTGCTTCCACAGGCTGTCCATCTCGGCCCAGAAGGAGGGGTCGTCCTTGGCTTTGTTGTATTCTTCTTCCAGGCTCAGGATCAGCGGCATCAGGGTTTCGGACACGAAACGCCCGCCAAAGATACCGAAACGGCCATTTTCATCCGGACCGTTCATGAAGCTGTTGAAAAGATCGTCGGCCATAGGTGTTCCCTCACTTTCGCAGCGCCCGCCATGACTATAGCGCGGCAGCGCCTTGGTAAAGAGGACTCTGCTCAAGCAGGTCTGCCCGGCTGGGGCTGCCGCCCTGCCGGTTCGTTTGCTCATTCTGTCATGCTGCCGGCCCTAAAGGTCAGGCGGAGAAGGATGGCGGCGCCGCCACGAAGGCGGAGGCGGGCGGGCGTATCCGCCCGCGTGCTAAACGTTGTCTCTGCACGTCCCCTGCCAAGGGGCCCTGTTCCAAGGTGCCAGGGGTGTCAGGCCCGGCGGTGACCGCGATCAGGGGCCACTATGGCAGACCCGGCTTAATACAGGATGAGAGCAGCGTTCGTCGGAGCCGCAACACTCAAGCCGAGCGGTTGAGGGCCGCTGTTGCGCAATGAGTATTTTTTGGAAAGATGAAGCCATTGGCCAATACCCCTTCATCTTTCTCCAAATACTCAAAATCCGCCGACTGCCCCGCGGAACAGCGGGGCGGCGGCGCGAGGAAGTCAGCCGCGGGCGGCGTGTGCGGCCCGGGTGAAGCTTTCGATCAGCGCGGCGTCCTTTTGGCCCGGCGCGCCTTCAACGCCGGAGGAGACATCCACCTGCCGAGCGCCGGTCATGCGGATCGCCTCGGCCACGTTGTCCGGAGTCAGGCCGCCGGCCAGCATCCAGGGTTTCTGCCAGTATTTGCGCCCCGCCAGCAGGCGCCAGTCAAAGGCGAGGCCGTTGCCGCCGGGCAGTTCCGCCTCCTTGGGCGGTTTGGCGTCGATCAGCAGCTGGTCCGCCACCTGCTCATACTCAGCAATCTGCGGCAGATCCGCGGCATCGGCGATACCGACAGCTTTCATCACCGGCAAGCCGTAGCGGCTGCGCACCTCGGCCACGCGTTGCGGGCTTTCCTTGCCGTGCAGCTGGAGCATGTCGAGCGGTACGGCGCTGGTGATAGCATCCAGCTCCGCGTCGGTGGCATTCACGGTAAGGGCCACCTTGCAGAGGCCGACGGGCGCTTCGACGGCCAGCGCGGCGGCCTGTTCGATGCTGACGTTGCGGGGCGACTTCGGGAAGAAGACGAACCCCGCGTAGGCTGCGCCTGCCGCTGCAACGGCGGCCACATCCTGCGGGGTGCTGAGCCCGCAGATCTTGACCCGGATGTCCGTCATGACCGGCTCAGCTTGCGTCTTCGAGAAGCGCCAGGACTTCGTCCTTGCCTTCGTGTTTCTGCTTTTTCAGCCGCTTCACTTCGCGGTTAAGCTTGCGCGCCTCGCGGGCCTTTTCGGCCGCTTCGCGGCGGTGCTTGTGCTCGCGGATCCATTCCCACAGGAAGCCCAGCACCAGACCGGCGCCGACCCCGCCCAGAACCACCGCAAACAGCGGCAGCGAGATGCCCGGATTAAAACCGAACAGCTCACCCAGCGCCTCGGGCATCAGTTTGAGCTCAACAAAACTGCGGTTTGCAAGGCTCACGGACACCAGCACGATGGCCAGCGCCCCCAGAACCGCGTAGCGAATGTAACGCATCAGGCTTTCCCGTTCAGGCGGTCCCTCAAGAGCTTACCCGTCTTGAAGAACGGCACATGTTTTTCCTCGACATGGACGGTTTCACCGGTGCGGGGATTGCGGCCGACCCGCGAGTCCCGCTTCTTGACCGAAAAAGCGCCAAAGCCGCGCAGTTCGACCCGGTCGCCCCGGGCCATCGCGTTGGTCACTTCCTCAAACACCGTGTTCACGATCCTCTCCACATCCCGCTGATACAGGTGCGGGTTTTCGTCTGCAATCTTCTGAATCAACTCAGAGCGGATCATGATCTGTCTTCCTCCCAGGCTGCCATAATGTTTTGGCTATTATTCTGAGAGTATAGGAAAAATTCCCGCGTGGGGGAACAAAATGCCGCATGCAGGGCGGGAAATCCGGCAAGAGTTCACCCGCTTTGCAGGCTGCCGGGGCCGGATCAGGCGCCGCCGCGCGGCGCTGCGCCGCGGCATCCGTGGTCCGGATGCCGCAGCAGCTCCAGTTGATTCGGGTCCCGCAGCCTGCCGGACGGCAGCCTTAGTGACAGGGATGGACTTGGTTTCCGGCCGCCTTGGCGTTCGCCGGGGTCCAGGCCGGATTTGCTGAGCGGGCATCGCCGCTGACATCCCGCTGAGAGGAACTGACATTCCAAGCCGGGTTCAACCACACGGTGGCGGAATTGGCGTCACCGGCGCGGGAGAGTGTGCCGTGCACGGAGACGCTCAGGTTTGCCGCGTCATGCTGTGCCGTGATTGTCAGCCGGTCCCCTGCTGCTGCGGTTTCGGGACGGTCCAGCAGGTAAGCCGTGCGTCCCCAGTGCCCGCCGGCGTCCAATCTGTTTGCCACCAGAATGCCAGGCGCCAGCTGCATCTCGAAACTGACAAAAACCGCGTGAATAGTGCCGTCGCTGGTACAGGTCAGATCCCTGGCGATGCGCCCCGGGTTGATGGTCGGCCTGGTGAAATCGAAGTGAAACAGGTCTGCCGCCGGCCCCAGGGCGCGCAGCCCGCAGGCCGCAAAATCGTTAGGGGTCAATTGCGCGACCCGCGCAAAACGGTGAAAGGCGCTCAGGTCGAAGCCTTCCGCCTTTTGCGGGCGCCACAGGTCCAGCAGGCCGCCGCTTTCGACGGGCTGCGCCAGCAGCGTCCCCCGTTCCGGAATTGCGCGCGCGCCCGGCTTGGCCAGTTCGGACATGGCATGGGTCAGTGTCGCGAGCGCGCCCTCGCCAAGCAGAACGGTATCGACGATTTCCGAGATCACGACATCGGCCGGTTCCGGCATGTCCTCGCCCACGGCAACCTCGTGCGACCATTTCGGGATCACGGTGATCCGGTCGCTCAGACCGTTGTCCGCGATGACTTGGGTCGCGGCCTGCGCAATCAGCGGCTGCTGTTCGCAGGTGTAGACATGTTTCGCACCGGCGCGGGCCGCCAGCATCGCGGTCAGACCAGCTCCGCAGCCGATGTCCAGAACCACGTCCCCCGGCCTTACCTTGGCCGCGATGGCCTTAGCATAGGCTTGGTTGCGGGCGGTGTCCGCCAGCATCGGAAAATGCCAGCGGGGGACAAACGTCTGATGCAGCCGCTCCTGCAGAACCTGGGCTTCGTGGTGGTGCGGATCTGCTGCCAAAGCTTCCGCGAGGATCTGAGAGGTCCGCAGACCGCCGTCGTTCAGAGGTTCGGATTTCGCGCGCCAGACGAGTTTTTCTGCCACTTCGGCGCCATGATGAGAGTTTGCGTGCGCCGGATTAGCCGAGTGTCCTTTAGTCAACTTTTAGTCTTCCTGATTTGAAGAAAATGCGATTGTTTTGACTATCCATCAGGCGTCTCTAACAAATGGTGAAGGCGAAGCAGGGACTGCAGGTCAAATACCGCAAAAGAAAAAGCCCCGCAGTTGCCTGCGGGGCTTTGTGTTGTCTGCCGTGAGGCCGGGGAGATTAGTCGCCCGACTTCAGTGCGGCGCCCAGGATGTCGCCCAGCGATGCGCCGGAGTCCGAGGAGCCATACTGTTCCACTGCTTCTTTCTCTTCCGCGATCTCGCGCGCCTTGATGGACAGGCCCAGGCGGCGGGTCTTGGAGTCGACGTTGGTGACGCGCACATCGACCTTGTCGCCAACCGAGAAACGCTCGGGGCGCTGGTCGGCACGGTCGCGGGCCAGGTCGGAGCGGCGGATGAAGGACTTCATGCCTTCGTATTCCACTTCGATGCCGCCGTCTTCGATGGCGGTCACTTCGACGGTGATCACGGAGCCGCGCTTCACGCCGCCCACGGCTTCGGCGAACTTGTCGCCGCCCAGGGCTTTGATCGACAGCGAGATACGCTCTTTGTCGACGTCCACTTCGGAGACAACGGCCTGAACCACGTCGCCTTTGCGGTAGTTCTGGATCGCGTCTTCACCGCGCTCGTCCCAGGACAGGTCGGACAGGTGAACCATGCCGTCGATGTCGCCGTCGAGGCCAATGAACAGACCGAATTCGGTGATGTTCTTGACTTCGCCTTCGACCTGGGTGCCTTCCGGGTGAGTCTCGGCAAAGACTTCCCACGGGTTGCGCATGGTCTGCTTGAGGCCCAGGGACACGCGGCGCTTGGCACCGTCGATTTCCAGAACCATGACGTCGACTTCCTGGGAAGTGGAGACGATTTTGCCCGGGTGGACGTTTTTCTTGGTCCAGGACATCTCGGAGACGTGGACCAGACCTTCGACGCCCGGCTCCAGCTCAACAAATGCACCGTAATCGGTGATGTTGGTGACGCGGCCCTTGTGAACGGAGTTCAGCGGGTACTTGGCGCCAACCAGATCCCACGGATCTTCCTGCAGCTGCTTCATGCCCAGGGAGATGCGGTGGGTCTCTTTGTTGATCTTGATGACCTGAACCTTGACGGTTTCGCCGATCGACAGGATCTCGGAGGGGTGGTTCACACGGCGCCATGCCATGTCGGTGACGTGCAGCAGGCCGTCAACGCCGCCCAGGTCAACAAACGCACCGTATTCGGTGATGTTCTTAACGACACCGTCCACTGCCTGGCCTTCGGACAGGTTGCCGATGACTTCGGCGCGCTGCTCGGCGCGGGACTCTTCGAGGATCGCGCGGCGGGAGACAACGATGTTGCCGCGGCGGCGGTCCATCTTCAGGATCTGGAACGGCTGCTTCAGACCCATCAGCGGGCCAGCGTCGCGCACGGGGCGCACGTCAACCTGCGAGCCGGGCAGGAACGCAACAGCGCCGCCCAGGTCGACGGTGAATCCGCCCTTGACGCGGCCGAAGATCGCGCCTTCGACGCGCTGATCGTCTGCGTATGCTTTTTCCAGGCGGTCCCAGGCTTCTTCACGGCGGGCCATCTCGCGGGAGATGACGGCTTCGCCACGGGCGTTTTCTGCCGAGCGCAGGAAGACTTCCACTTCGTCGCCGACTGCGATTTCAGCGGCTTCGCCGGGGTTTGCGAATTCTTTCAGATCAACGCGGCCTTCCATCTTGTAGCCGACGTCGATGATGGCCTGGCCGGCTTCGATTGCCAGCACTTTGCCTTTGACAACCGAACCTTCGTCCGGGGTGTCCATTTCGAAGCTTTCGTTCAGGAGGGCTTCGAATTCCTCCATCGATGCGTTTTGAGCCATGAGGTCTCAGGTTTCCTTTACTAACGGTTTTCTGGCCGGGCGGTTGTCTCCGCCGGTCTTGGTTAGCCCTACAGAACGTGGCCCGGAACACATCTGATCAAACAAACACAAAGGGCCGAGGTATTCCCCAGCCCTGCTCAGATATGCCACCCGGACGTTGACCGCCCTTGTATTGACAGCGCGCGTATAGGCGGATTCCCGGGGTTGCGCAAGGGAAAAGCCCTGCTGGGCAAGGCGGAGACGGCTTTTGGCAGCCCCCCTGCCCCGCCTTTCGCCTGCCGGGGCCGCTTCAGGCCTGATCCCGGCGCTGGTATTCCTGCTCCAGCAGAACTACGCCCGTCATCAAATAGTCAACCGTCGAGCCCTCTCCCCGCAGGGGGAGCAGGATCTCGGTGGAGCTGCGGTATTCCGGCAGCGGGCCGACATAGGGCAGCGAGACCAGCAGCGGCCGGGGATTGGCGGCCGCTTCGGCAAAGCAGGTCCAGATCATGGACCCGGGCCCGAAGCCCGGACGTTCAGACAGGCGGGTGCCGGCGACCTTGGTGCTAAGCGTGTTGATGATCTTGCTCCGCACATAGAGCGCCTTGAAATCAGACGGCTCCCCGGTCCCGGTCCGCTCGATTTCGAAGACCGCCAGGATATTGGTCGCCGTGCTGATATACGGCAGGCTCAGTTCGGCGAGCCGCGGGAAAGCGCCCGCCTCCGAGGCGTTCTGCCAAAGCTGAAGAACGGGTTTCAAAGCGGGATCCAGGTCACTCGCAGAAAAATCAGCGGTAAACATGGATACTGGCACCCCTCGCAAAGTCTTAACTGACAGCACCAGACCCGACGGACCTGCGCCGAGGCCGAAAAGAGTGCCTGCCGGCCAGTATAATGCAGATGAAATGCATGAATAGTCTCCCCAGACAAATTTTACCTGCGGAGAAACCGGCGGCAGGCGCGGCAAAAACCGCCTGCCGCCGGGGATCAGCCCTCTCAGGCGATTTCGGTCACGATGGTGTCGCGCGACTTGCGGACCTTTTTCATCGGCAGCAGCCAGTCGCCTTCCTCCTGGCGGTAGCCCAGCGGCAGCAGCACCACCGAGCGCAGGCCCTTGTCCCGCAGGCCCAGGATTTCATCGACCTTCGCGGGGTCGAAACCTTCCATCGGGGTGCTGTCCACTTCCAGCTCGGCGGCGGCGGCCAGCGCAAAGCCCAGCGCGATATAGGCCTGACGGGCGGCGTGGTCGTGGTTGGTGCGTTCCTCGCGCGGCAAATAGGTCGCCTTGAGGTTCTCGTAATACTGGTTCAGCATCGGGATCTCGCCGCGCTCTTCGGTCATCTGGCGGGTCACCGAGTCGATACGGTCTTCGGAGTAGTTGTCCCAGGCGGCAAAGACCAGCAGGTGCGAGCCATCGGTGATCTGGGCCTGATCCCAGGCGTGCGGTTGGATCTGCGCGCGGATTTCCGGATTGGTGATGACGAAGACCTCAAACGGCTGGGTGCCCGAGGAGGTCGGCGCCATGCGGATCGCCTCAAGGATCTGCTCCACCTTCTCCTGCGGGACCGCTTTGGCGGGGTCCATCTTCTTGGTGGCATAACGCCAGTTCAGCTTCTCGATCAGGGTGCTCTTGCTCATCTCATTGGTCCTTTCACGGCCGGTTGCCAGGGGTGGTATAGATTTGTGACTGGCTATATAAGCGGTACCGGATGGGGCACAAGAAGGCACATTTCTGAGCCCCGGTTACACGGAGGGAACCACCATGGCAGAAGGGCAATGCCCGGAATGCGGCCGTATCAACGAGGTGCTGTCGCGGGTCGGCGACCGCTGGAGCGTGCTGATCGTGATCTCGCTGGCGCAATACGGTGTGCTGCGGTTCAATGAGCTGAAGCGGCATCTGGGGATTTCCCAGCGGATGCTGAGCCTGACGCTGCGAGAGCTGGAGCGGGACGGGCTGGTGAAGCGCACCTATTATCCGACGATCCCGCCCAAGGTGGAATATGCGCTGACGCCGCTGGGCGAGTCGTTCCGCGAACCGGTCTGGGCCATGGGGCTGTGGGCGCTGGAGCATCTGCCCGCGATTGATGCGGCGCGGGCAGACTATGATGCCGCGGCGGAGGCGGAGAAAAAGACTGCCTGATGCAGAGGGCCGGAGCGGCTAGCCCCGGAACGCCCAGATGCGGGCGTCCCGCTTCAGCATTGCTTGTTCAGCGGCGTCCAACCGGGCGGCTGCCGCAGCAGGATCGCGGCTGCCGCCTGCCTTGGTCCAGAGCCTGAGCGCAGACGCCGGGCTCCAGGGCAGGCAAGCGGAGGCCAGCCACTGCCGCAGGGGCGGTGGCAGCGCGTCGAAGGCCAGCATCGGGTCCCCTGCCCTGCGCCGCCGTTTCAGGCGCGAGTTGAGGTTGCGGCGCGGCCTGCGGTCAGCCATTGCGGCGCCAGTTTGGGAAGGGATCGTCCAGCGCAGCCCAGGCCGGATCGAGACCGTCCGCGCCTTCCGGCACCAGGCAAGCATCCAGGCGGGCCGTGATCGCGGCCTTGTCCAGCCCTGCGCCGATGAACACCAGCTCCTGGCGGCGGTCGCCCCAGGTTTCATCCCAGTTCTGCAGGAATTCACGCCGGGCTTCGGGCTGGCTGGGCCAGCGCTCGGACGGCACCGCGGCCCACCACAGGCCCAAAGGGCGGACCGAGGAGATGGCACCGGCCAGAGAGAACTCCGCGGCCCAGTCCGGGCGGGTCGCCAGCCAGAAATGCCCCTTGGCACGGATCACGCCGGGCAGGTCGCCATTCAGCAGCGCGTGGATTTTGGCAGGGTCAAAGGGGCGTTTGGCCCGATAGACGAAGGAGGAGATGCCGTATTCCTCGGTCTCGGGCACGTGGTGTTCAAATCCATATAGCTCCTTGGCCCAGAGCGGATGTTCATGAGCCTTGTCAAAATCGAAGCGGCCGGTGTCGAAGATGCGGTCTCCGTCAACTTCGGAAAAGTCGGTCTGGATCACCTCGGCATCCGGGTTCAGCGCCTTGATCACAAGCATCGCTGCTTCGGTCTGGGCCGGGCCGGCCTCGGTCACCTTGTTCAGAATGATGACGTTGGAAAATTCGATCTGATCGGTCAGCAGATTGACCAGGGTGCGGTCGTCCTCCTCCCCCAGGCTTTCGCCGCGGTCGCTGAGGAAGTCGTGGCTTGCGAAATCGCGCAGCAGGTTCACCGCATCGACCACGGTCACCATGGTGTCGAGGCGGGCCACGTCCGAGAGGCTCCGGCCCTCCGCATCGCGGAAATCGAAGGTCGCGGCCACGGGCAGCGGCTCGGCAATGCCGGTGCTTTCGATCAGGAGGTAATCAAAGCGCCCTTCGTCCGCGAGGCGGCGCACCTCTTGCAGCAGGTCGTCGCGCAGCGTGCAGCAGATGCAGCCGTTGGTCATTTCCACCAGCTTTTCGTCCTGGCGCGACAGCTCCGCCCCGCCGCGTACCAGGTCCGCGTCGATGTTCACCTCGCTCATGTCATTGACGATCACTGCGACCCGGCGTCCCGCGCGGTTGTTCAGAACGTGGTTCAACAGCGTGGTTTTCCCGGCTCCAAGAAACCCTGAAAGCACCGTGACCGGCAGCCTGTCATCCGTCATGCCCGAATCCCATTATGTTATATTGTAACTTTCACCGGGCGCACGCTTAGCAGCTTCCGGTGCGGCCTGCAATTCCCGGAAAGCCTCGGCGGCCGCCGGAACGCGGACAGCAGCGTTTTCACACGCCGCTGCCACCTGCGGGGACAAAAGTTTTCAGGAAAACTTTTGGCAATTTTCTTGAGTAAGAAAATTGCACCGATGGCTGTTTAGAGGTCGATCTCCAGCACCCCGCCCGGCGCCAGTGCGCGGGACTGGCAGAGGATGATTGCCCCTTGGCGCTGCTTATTCGACAGAACGAAGTCGCGGTGCTCGGCGTCGCCTGCGATCAGCCCGCATTTGCAAACGCCGCAGATACCGTCAGAGCATTTCACATTCACATGAATACCGCTTTCAGCAAGTGCCTCAGCCGCAGTTTTTTCTGCCGGGACCTGTATCTCGCGCCCCGACTTCGCCAGCTTCAGGGTGAAGGGGTGGTTTTCATATTCCGGCTGTTCGGGGACCGAGAAGTATTCCATGTGGCGGGCCTCTTCGGGGAAGCCGTTTGCCCGTGCGGTGTCGAGCACCGCTTGCATGTAGGCCTCCGGCCCGCAGGTATAGACGTGGCTGCCGGGTGTGTACTGCAGCACCTGCCTGAGGTCGGCGCGGGTGCCCTGATCCGAGAAGTGCAGATGCACTTTGTCCGCCCAAGGCACATGTTTAAGGTCATCCAGAAACCCGGCGTTTGCACGTTTAGAGCAGGAATAGCGGAATTCAAAATCCCGGCCCAGCGCGTGCAGCCGGTGGGCCATGGCGATCATCGGTGTCACCCCGATGCCGCCGCCCATCAGGTAGGATTTGGCGGCGTCCTCATGCAGCGGGAAATGGTTGATAGGCTTGGAAATGAATACCATCCGGCCTTCTTCGAAGATCCGGTGCATCAGCTTGGAGCCGCCGCGGCCCGCGTCCTCGCGCAGCACCGCGATCTGGTATTTGGTGCGGTCCGCCGGGTCGCCCGACAGCGAGTATTGGCGGAAGAACTCCGGGGCGACCACCACATCAATGTGAGCACCGGCAGTTGCGGCAGGCAGCGGCGCGCCATCCGGCAGAGTGAACTCGTATTTGGTGACAGCGTCCGTCATATGCTCTGCCTTTGAGAGCCGCACCCGCATCACCGGCGTATCGCCCTGACCGGCGGTATAGACATGCTCCGGCGGCAGGCCTGCTGCGCGGCGGCGCTTGTGCTCGGCGGCGGGGATCATCGCCTGATAGGCGGCAATCCCGGCCTCCCGGTCCATCGGCGACGGCCAGGCGTAGGGCGGCGGTGCCAGCGGCGCAGGGTAGACGGCCAGGGTCTGGTCCTCAAATTTCAGGTCCAGATCCTTGGAAAGCTGGCGGGCATTGACCGAATGCCGCGAGGGTGCATAGGGCCCCTCCTCCACCATCTCCAGATCCCACCACCATTTCTTGGCGGTGTTGACCTCGCCATTGCCCAGCGCGTCGTCGAGCTTCGCCAGAAGCGGCGCGCTGCCGGGCAGGTTCATCGCGGCCCAGCGGAACGGCGCCTCGGCAAACAGGCCTTCGAGGTTCCAGGGGCAGGTCTTCATACAACGGCCGCACATCGCGCCGCCGGGGACCGTGACCCGGTAGGTGGTGCATTTCTGGCTGTCGGATTTCCAGATCTCATAGCCGTTGAACATCAGCTTGGGCCCGGCGGTGATTGCGCCGGAGGGGCATTCGCGGGCGCATTTGCTGCAAGCCTCGCAAAACCGCTGCAGGCCGAAGTCGACCGGCTTGTCATGGATCATCGGCAGGTTGGTGGTGACGGCGCCGGATTTCAGGCGGGGTCCGAGGAAGGGATTGAGGATCACCTCGCCAATGCGGGAGACCTCGCCCAGGCCGGAGAGCAGCAGCAGCGGCGGTTGCAGCACCTCGCCGTCCATCACCGAATGCACCCGGGCGGTATAGCCGAGGTTGCGGATCTGCTGTGCGATCACCCCGCCAAGCAGAGAAAACCGCAAATAGGCGCGCATCGATTGGGCGCAGGCGATCCAGTCGTCGCCAGAGGCGCCCTCCATCGTTTCATGGCCCTGGTCGATGATGATGCTGATGGCGTTCTCGTGGCAGGGGGCCAGCGGCTCGCCTGCCGCGTCGTGGGAGTAATAGGCCCAATCCGGGCAGCGCGAGATCCCCACTGCATCACAGCCAAGGAAATAGGCCGCGGCCTTGATATTCGCGGCGTTGCGGGCGGCATCCGTGGCGCTGGGGTCAATTTGCGGCGCGGGCTTGCCGTCCTGCAGCAGCACAAAGGCCGCAAGCGAGGAGCGGAACGCAAAGGCGGAGGAGGATTTGCGAACGTAGTTGCCGTTCTTCGCCGCCTCCTGCGGGCCTTTGCCGAGGTCGCCGAACAGCGCGCGTGCGAACATGTCGGCGCGTTTTGGAACCCGCGCGACGTTCACCTCGTCGATATAGGTTGTCGGATCGTCCACCCGTTTCAGGGTCTCGAACGGGTGCGGTCCGTCCATGAAGCGGCGCTTGGCGTAAGGGTCTCGGGTGGCTGCGCTCTTGGCGTGGGCGCCGAGACCGAGCCGGTATTTGACCCCCGGCGTCTGGCCCGGTTCCAGCGGCTGATCGGGGGCTAGTTCCAGCGTTGTGGTGACGGCGGCGATCCCGAAGCGGCGGCCGAGGAAAGGGTTGGTGAGGCCGCCGTCCTCAAGGGTGGCAAGACCCGCCTGCACTGCGAGCCTGGCCAGATGCACATCCGTAGCAGCGCCGGTATGGGCGCGGGCTTCCCAGCCCAGAAGGCGGATGTAATTGGCGAGTGTCACCGCGGTTTCCGCCGCCCTCAGGCAAGCGCGCTGGTTTTGCGCGTCTGCGAGCCATTCGGTGCCGTCTTCCTCTGCTTCGGGGTCTCGGGGGAATTCATAGGCATAGACCAGCGCGTGGGTGTGGTGGCGACAGTCCGCGGGCGGGGCCTGCATCGACTCGCGCAAAGACGCCATCACCACGTCGATGCCGGAGGCGAAGGTCTTGGTCTGCTTGGTGCGCAGCGTTTCCGCCAGCGCCGCCACATCCGGGTTCACCTGCGGTGTGTCCAGCCAGGCCGCGGACGGAACCGCGCAGGCGCCCGCCAGGGAGGCGTCGCAGAAGTAGCCGAATGCCTTCAGGTGCTCCGTGCGCTCCTGCGGGTTGGCGGGGATATCTGCACGCTCCCTTTTCACCAGCCCTTCGCGTGTAGCATCCAGCATCGCCTGGTAGTCGCGCATTGCGTTGACGATGGAGAGCGGCGCATCGGGGCGGCAGAAGCTGATCTGCGGCAGGGGTGGAATGTTTTCCAGCTCCTCTAGGCCCTTGCCGCGGCGCAGCGACTCCTGCGGATAGGGTCCCAGGTGCACCGGCCGGTTGCGGTAGGAGAACAGTTTACCCATGGTCATTCCCTGAATGCTAAAGCCTGGCGACGATGCGCGGCTCGTCCTGCAGCAGCTTGGCGGCAGCCGACCGCAACTGGGCGAGTTCCTGCCCGGTGAGCTTGGCCTCGAAATGCGCCGCGTTTTCCTGTGCAATGGGCATTACTTGTGTCAGCGCGGACTGCCCCTGCGCGGTCAGCCGGACCTGGATCGAGCGGCCATCCCGCGCGCTGCTGCTGCGGGTGATGAAACCGCGCTCTTCCATATGCCGCAGCGTGCGTGAAGCGGCCGTGCGGTCGATGCCGATGAAACTTGCGATTTCTGATGGGGCGGTCAGCCCTTCCCCGCCAGCGGCCAGCAGCACGCACCACATAACGCGGGTCAAGCCGAACTCTGCGATCCGCTGCTCAAAGCGGCGCTCGATCACCCTGGCCAGCATGGTCACCTGATAGCCGAGTGAGCGGTGGAGATGGAAACGGTCTTCAGTCATGATAATTGACAGTGTCAATCATTTAATTGACAGAGTCAACTATACTGCCGGATGGGTCTAACCGCTTGCCTAACATGAGACAGCCGCCCTGCGCCGCGCCCATAGGTTGCGCAAAACCAGCACAAAATGTGTTTTCTGTGCATCCTCTGTAGCGCACCCCGCCGCCAGGCGTGAGATTTTTTTTACCACGCCCTCACTTCAAACATCTGAAAAATAACAATAACAGCGTTTCAGGAGGCAGAAGACATGCCCAGAAATGGGACCGGAGCCTATGCACGCGGCAAGAGCTTGTTAACCCTCTCACCCTAGAGTCACGAAACACCCAAAGGTTGAATTTCAGGACCCTAGTGAATGAGTATTTTGCTTCGGCTGTCATGTTTGATGTCTGCCGGATTGCTTTGCCTTCTGGGCTTCAGCTGGCACGTTTCGGCACAGGCGCAGGAAGGCCGAGGCGGACTGACGGTGGCATTTCTGCCGGTGCCGCCGTTTGCGCAGCGCTCTGCGGACGGCGGCCGAGGCGGATTCTTTGTCGAGCTGGCAGAAGAGATCGGCGCGGATACCGGTGCTCCTATCAGCTATCTGGACTTGCAAACCTCCCACGAGTTCATCCGCCGGCAAGCTGATGGCGGCACCCAGCTCATCGCCGGTGTGGCGCGGCTTCCGCTGCTGGAGGAAACCAATGTGTTTTCCGCCCCGGTGGCATCGGAAACGCTGCGCCTGACCGTGTTGCGGCACCGGGCCGCGGAACTTGCGGGCAGCCCCCGCCGCGGTCTGCGCATCGGCATTGTGCCGCCGGCGGTCGGGTCGGCGGCTCAGGACCTTCTGGCCGCGAACCAGCCGGTGGAGTTCGTGACCCCGGAAGCGGCGCTGATGAACCTGCTGACTGGCGGCGTTGACGCGGTGCTTATCCCTGAACCCGTTGCCTTCTCGATTGCCAGGAACGCGCAGGTTGATGCCAAGATCAGCTTTCTCGATCCGCCGGTCTTTGCGTTCAGCCGCTTTGTCGCCCTGCACCGGAGCCGCGCGGACCTGCTGCCGGAAATCAACGCCGCGCTTGCGCGAATGGAGGCGGATGGCCGCCTGCCCGCGCTGCGGCAGAAATACTTTCTTGATATCCCCAAACCGGTCCCCGAGGTGCTGACCGTGGGCGTCCGCCACAACGCGCCATACCAGACCGTCGAGCCGGGCGGCATGTTTTCCGGGTTCGGTGTGGAGGTCCTGCGCGGGCTGGCGAAACGGGCGGGCCTCGCGCTGGAGTTCAAGCGGATTTCCCTGACGGAGTGGCGTGCAGGCCCCGGGCCCGGGCGCTATGACCTGTTACCCGACATGCGGATCACCGGCGAGCGGCGCGAGATGATGGATTTCTCCCTGCCGTTGGAACAAGTGCCGTATTCCGTGTTCACCCGCGCTGAGGATATGGGCAAAATCACCGGGCTCGATGACTTGGCCGGACGCAGAGTTGCAGCGCTGCGGGGCAGTCTCCCGCTTGAGATTGCCGCGACGTATGAAGATGTCACGGTGCTGGCAGAAGAGACTGCGGATGCAGTGCTGGAGAGTCTTTTGGACGGGCGCGCGGACGCTATTCTGGCACCCGCCGCAACGACACTGGCGCGGGCCCGGGAGTGGGCGGCGGCAGACCAGGTTGCCGCGGCCGGCCTGCCGGCCTTTGCCAGCGCGCGTGCCCCCGCGCTGCGGTTCGGCCTAGGCTCTGTCCGGGACCGGCTGAACGCGGTTATCCCGGGCTATCTGGCGTCCCGGGAGTTTGCCTGGCTGCGGGAGAAGTATTTTGGCACGCCGGAGTTCTGGACCCGCCCCCGCCAGTATGCTGCCGCGGGCACAGCGGGGGGGATCATCCTTGCATTGCTCGGTTTTCTCCTGTGGCAGCATCAGCGTCAGCGCCAGCAGGCATACGAACGCCAGGCGCGGGACCTGGAGTTGGAACAGACCCACCGCCGACAGCTGTCAGCCATGGTGGAGCGGCTTGAGACCGCGAACCGGCAGCTTGCGGAATTCACCTATGCGATGTCGCATGATCTCAAGGCGCCGGCCCAGACAATGCGCGCGCTGCTGGCGGAACTGCGCGGCACATCCAGTGCCTGCCTGGATGTTGAGGGGCGCGAGATTCTGGATGACTTGGAGGTTACCAATGCGCGCATGGCCCGGCTGGTTGAGGACCTTAAGGTTTTTGCCCGCTCCGTCGATGACGAACGGCCTGTTGAAGCCGTCGATCTGACCCGCGAGGCCGTGGCCGCGGCCGCTGACATTGCCGCCGACATCGCGGCCGCGGGCAGCGTCATTGAGACGGGTATGCTGCCGGCGGTGGAAGGCAACCCCGACCAGCTGAGGACGCTGATCAGGCAGCTGATCTCCAACGCGGTCGCCTACCGGGACCCCGAGCGCGGCAGCAGGATCGAGATCGCAGCCGGCCCGGAGGCTCCTGCGGGCTGGATCACCTTCAGCGTGCGCGACAACGGTATCGGAATTGAGCCGGAATATCATGACCGGATTTTCGGTCTGTTCAAACGTTTGCACAGGCACAGCGACCGCCAAGGCTCCGGGATCGGCCTGACCTTGTGCCAGCGCATAGCTGCAAATCACGGCGGCAGGATCGGCGTTTCCTCGCAAAAAGGGTCTGGCAGCACTTTCACCGTCACGCTTCCGGAGAAGGCAAGTGGCAGAAGTCATTGAAAACCTGATGCTGATCGATGACGATCACGCTGATCTGAAACAGTTCAAGCGGGTGCTTGCGCGCACCGGGCTGGCGGGCCGCGTCACCGCGTTTGATGATGCGTCGGAGGCTTTTGACTACTTGGCTCAGAACGCCGATGCCACGGTCGATGCCATCTTCCTGGATATCAACATGCCGCGGATGAACGGGTTCGATTTTCTGGAGAAAGCCACCGCGGAGCTAGCCCAGCGGCTGGCCGGCACCATAGTCCTTATGCTGACCACCTCGGCCGACCCGGGCGACCAGCAGCGAGCGCAGCAATTCAACATCGTCCGCGGCTATCTGACGAAACCTCTGCATGAGGAGGATATTCGCCACGCTGTAAGGCTGCTGGCAAAGGCCCGCAGCTGAAACGGGACAGCGTAGTACAGGAGACTTTCCAATCAGCGCGACGGCGCCGGAGGACCAGATCCGGCAATTCAGCCCGGCCGCATAGGGCCGATTGAAATCCCGTGCTTTGCAGTTTTACATTCGGCGTGCCTGCAGACGGCCGCCTTCCGGAAGTGCCAGCTGTGCCCCTTGCTGCCCTGATCTCCAATTTGGATCAGGTACTCCCGGCAGCGGCCAGGCGCGGACGCCTGACCCGGACATAGGGTGTTCAGCAGCACGTGCGGCCGGCCAGCGGCGCAGGCTCTGACGGCGCGCCCCCCCGGCGCGCCCACCCTATGTCCGGCAGGAGGCCCCCTCCCGGCCAGCAAAAGCAGGAGAAAGGGCTCTGAGCATGCGGGCATGCCGCATCGCCACGTTTAAACCGGCGGTTTGCCCTTCAATGCGCGCGCAATCATCGCAACGACGAAGAGAACCAGGAAAATGAAGAACAGAATCTTGGCAATACCGGCAGAGGCGCCGGCGATCCCGCCGAACCCGAGCAAGGCGGCGATCAAAGCGATAACCAGAAATGTAAGTGCCCAACCAAGCATAATTTCACTCCTTTTCAGCGAGGCTACCGAACATCGCAGCCGCTAGATAAACCCGGCTAGGCCGCGATTGTTCCCTGCCCCGGCCCGCAACGGCGCCAGCTGGGCCCGTATCATCTGGTTGGACACTGGCCGGGCCAGCACAGGCCACCGCAGGCAGGGTGAGTGCGCATCCAGCTCGTTTTCCGCGGCACTCCCCAAAAGGACCAGACGGCCGCCCCGGACTTGGACATCCCGGTCTATATGAAGCCGGGTCACCAGTTCGGAGCCCGCCTCAAAAAAGGCCACGGCAATCCGCTGGTAGCGGGAAAGCGCCATCAGCGCCGTGTCATGCGCCTGCTGCACGCTGAGTTCAGCGGCAGGGTCGAAATCCAGAATGGCATCGCAGATATCGCAGGTAACCAAGTAGTTCCTGGACATGACCAGATAGACATGCGAGCAGCCTGGAGTAGGCATTTTCATTGCACCAGCCCCCCTATAGGCCTAGAGTGTGTATCCATTTCCCACCGGGCGCATTTAACTGCGACATAGCCGCCAGGGGAGCGCAATGTCTTCTACCGCCTGCCGCGAATGCCCGCTCCGCAAACGGGCCATTTTCACGCCGATGACGCGTGAGGAGGTGCTTTCAACGCAGCAGTTCAAAACCGGAGAACTGGTGGTGGATGCGGGTACGACAATTCTGCTGGAAGGCTCGAACAGCCCGCAGCTGTACACGGTGCTCAATGGAATGGGCACGCGTTACACAACGCTGGAAAACGGCCGCCGGCAGGTTATCAACTTCCTGTTTCCAGGAGATTTTGCCGGGCTGCAGGCCGGCCTGATGGGCGAAATGAAGCATTCGGTTGAGGCGACCACCGCCATGACGCTGTGTGTGTTCCGGCGTGCGGCGCTGTTTGAGCTGTTCGAGCAGGAGCCTCAGCGGGCCTATGATCTGACGTGGATCGCCGCGGTCGAAGAGCATTTTCTTGGCGAAACCATCGCCTCGCTGGGCCAGCGCGACGCGGCGCAGCGGATTGCCTGGGCGCTGGTGAGGATCTTTGAGCGCCTGAAGGCAGTCGGCATGGAGGAAAAGGGCACGGTACCGCTGCCCTTTAAGCAGCAGGATCTGGCAGATGCGCTTGGCCTGTCGCTGGTCCATACCAACAAAAAACTGAAAATGCTGCGGGACAGAAAACTGGCGCAATGGCACAACGGGAGGCTGAAGGTCAGCGATCTGCCTGCTTTGGCAAGCGTGGCGATGATCGATCTGGATGCGCCCGAACCCCGGCCGCTGATCTGACTGAAAGCACCGGATGCAGCCGGCCGGGAATGGCCGGTATCCCCGTTTCTACCTCCAGCACAATCCAGAGGTTCTGGCGCCAAGGAGACCCAGGCGGGTCCTTGGGCAAGCCCTGAGTACTGGTAATACGGCGCCCGCGGGTGGCCAACGCCTCCGATGCGGGGCCTGGCACTGCACTCAGGCAGTGGTTCGCTTGCAATCTAAAACTCTAGGAAACTGGCTGGAACCTTTCGCCGGGCTTGCGGGTTGGGACGGTACAATCCGCAACTGAAAGGACACGGCATGCTGTACTGGGCGCTCGTCTTCCTGGCCGTTGCCATCATTGCCGGAATCTTCGGATTTGGCGGCATCGCTTCGGCCTCCGCCGGGATCGCACAGATCCTGTTTTTTATATTCCTGGTGCTGTTTGCAGTGGCGCTGATCGTACGCTTGCTGCGCGGCTCCTCCCGTTGACGGCCGGGGCTGGCGGCAGCCGCTGAAGGCTGCCGCCCGCATTCAAGCCGCAGGCCGGACTGAACGTTTTCTGCCGTCCGGTTGTCCATCCACCGCTTTGACCTTCAAGAAGTAAAGGAGTACTCCATGACTGGCGCGCTTTCCGCCACCCCAAGCCCTGACAAAGTCGAAACCGGTGTCCGCGATACCGGCCCCATCGCCAGCGGCTTGGCGGATGTGCTGGCCGACACCTACCGGCTCGTCTTCAAAACCCACGCCTATCACTGGAATGTGGAAGGCCCGGCTTTCTATTCGATGCACAAGCTGACCGAAGAGCAGTACGAGAACATGTTTGCCGCCGCCGACACGCTGGCTGAGCGCATCCGCGCGCTGGGACACCTGGCGCCGTCGCGAATGGATGAGATCCTGAACCGCTCGAAAATCGAGGATGCCGACGGCGAGCTGACCGCCGGCGGTATGGCCAAGGACCTTGCCGCCAGCCATGAACGCATTGCCCACCGGCTGCACGCGCTTGCCGAGCTGGCCAGCAGCCGCCGCGATATCGTGACCGAGGACCTGGCCACAGGGCGCTCCGCGTTCCATGAGCAGGCTGCCTGGATGCTGCGGGCGCTGGCCAAGTCCTGACCTGTAATTTCTCCCGCCTTCCTGCCGCCTCCTCCCGTTTTGCAGGAAGGCACCGGTCCCCGCCCCGCTTCCTCCCCGGGGCGGGGACTTTTTGAGCGGCTGTCACGCGGGAAAAAAGCCCCGGGCTGCAAGTGCGGCCCGGGGTCCTGCCACCCAGCCCTGGCGGGCGGTGTCAGCTTTTAAGGGTTTCGGTTGACGAGAAGAACATCGCTTGGCTCACCGCGGAGCGCACCTGCTCTTCGGTGTACGGCTTTGAGATCAGGAACGCCGGTTCGGGTCCCTCGCCTGTCAGCAGGCGTTCGGGGAAGGCGGTGATAAAGATAACCGGACGGTCACCGTATTTGGCCAGAATGCCATTCACCGCGTCGATCCCGCTCGAATTGTCCGCAAGCTGTATGTCCGACAGAATCAGGTCGGCGGAGTCCTTTGAAGCAAGGTCCATCGCATTTGTTTCCGTGCGGGCGATACCGGTCACTGTATGGCCCATGCCGGTGACGATCGCCTCAAGGTCCATCGCGATGACCGCTTCGTCCTCGATGATCATGATTTTACCGGCGGTCGCCCGCGACATTTCCTCGTAAGCGATAGAAATCAGCTCTGAGGCTTCGCTTTCGCTTACACCCATGATGGTGCCGGTTTCGGCCGCGCTGAACTCCTCGATGGTGTGCAGCAGCAAGGCTTCGCGGGTGTTCGGCGTCAGGCGCCGCAGGTGTTTTTGCGCTTTGGCGGCCAGGCCCGCATCGTTTTCCTCCTCTCCCGCCGGGGCGCCGGAGGAGGACCAGATCGCATGGAAGACACGGAACAGCGCAACTTTGGGAGACAAAACGCTGTCATATTCGGCGTCGCCGGCCAGGATGGCTTCGAGCGAAGCCAGGGCATATTGATCGCCGCTGTTCTGGCTGCCGGTCAGCGCGCGGGCGTAGCGGCGCAGATAGGGCAAGTTTGCACCAATCTGACTGGCGATCAGTTCTCCCGATTGAGCGGTCATTTTGTGATGTCCTTTTTTGCAATATACATGGAACTATACGCGCTAATGTGCGTTTGGTTCCAGAAAACCGCGCAAAAAACCGATGGATGGCATGACACAGCTAAACACCCCCCGGCCGCGCAATGAAACGGCCGACCGCGACATAGACGAAAACCTCAAGCGGGCTTTCGACGAGATCGCGAATGAGCCGGTCCCGGACCGGTTCACCGATCTGTTAAAGCAACTGAAGGACAAGGGGGTTGCGACGCCTCCCTCACCTGATCGGTCCGAGGAGGAGCGCTCCGATGACTGAAGCCGCACAGGACCCGAGAGACGACCTGGTCAACCACCTGGGCGCCCTGCGCGCCTTTGCTATCAGCCTGACCCGCAACAGCGCCACCGCCGACGATCTGGTGCAGGACACGCTGGTCAAGGCCTGGACGAATATCGAGAAATTCGAGCATGGGTCGAACATGCGGGCCTGGCTGTTCACTATCCTGCGCAACACATTTTACTCGCTGCGCCGCAAACGCAAACGTGAGGTGGAGGACGGCGACGGGGCGCTGTCCGCAACACTGGCGCAGAAACCCGACCACGACGGGCGTCTGCACATGCGCGATTTCCAAGTAGCTTTTGCCCAGCTGAACGACGAGCAGCGCGAAGCGCTGACGCTGGTTGGTGCGGGCGGCTTCTCCTACGAGGAAGCGGCGGAGATGTGCGGTGTGAAGACCGGCACGATCAAAAGCCGGGTGAACCGCGCACGGGCGCGGCTGGCCGAACTGATGGAACTGGGCGACGACAGCCAGATGGAGCTGACAGATACCGTCACCGCTGGGATCGTTGCCCAGCAGGGCGCCGCGTGATCAGAATGCCCCGGCTGCAAGCGGGCAGCCTTTTAGTCCGGCTGGCGGCGGTGATGACGCTTGCGCTGCTGCCGCTCGGGCTGATTGCGCTGTACCAAACCAACGCAGTGGTGGAGGAAGCCACACGGCTGTCCCGCGCCTCGCTGCTGGACCGCACCGAGAGGGCTGCGTCCAGGGAGCGGGAGCTGCTGCAACGGGCCGGCGGCGCCACCGAGGGGCTGGCCGCTTCGATCCTGCCCGTGGTCGCTGACCGCGACGCCTGCATCCAGATGCTAAAAGCCTTTAACGAAGGCGCGAACCCCTTTACCTTTGCCGCCTTCATGTCGCCTGAAGGTAAGATGGAGTGCGCGTCCGACGGGAAGGTGCGGGACGTTTCCAAGAGGTGGATGTATCTGAAGGCCCGGCAATCCCCACGACTGTCCTTTGCTTTGAGCCGCGACCTTTTGGGGGCCGACAGAAGCTACCTGCTGGCGACCAGCCCGGTGCTGCGCGATGGCATCCTGATGGGATACGTGTCGATTGGAATTCCCCATAAGGTCAGCGCTGAGCCGAATGGCGACGAATTGTCTTTTAAAGGCATCCAGTACGTCACCGTGGATTCGCAGGGCGAAATTCTGTCCGCAAGCGTTCCCGAACAGCGGGCATCAATGGCTTTGCCGGTCTCAATCCCGCGGCGGGAACTGGCGGCTCGTATCGGCGACACGTTTTTTGAGGATGCCCGCTCCGGCCAGGAACGGTTTTTTGCAGTGAGCGAGATCCTTCCCGGCCAGGTCTTTGTGGTTGGCAGCTGGCCAGTGGAACACGCCGTGTCGGCGGCGGCAAACCCTGCGTCGCTGATGACGCTGGCGTTCCCTGTGCTGATGTGGCTTGCGGGGA
Organism: Leisingera sp.; assembly: GCF_982940295.1. Classification (NCBI taxonomy): domain Bacteria; kingdom Pseudomonadati; phylum Pseudomonadota; class Alphaproteobacteria; order Rhodobacterales; family Roseobacteraceae; genus Leisingera; species Leisingera sp. Next base: position 11,293 of record NZ_CEYXRG010000017.1, on the reverse strand, counting down.
TTGCCGTTGCCATCTTCGGACTGCAGCGGATGGTGATCCGTCACCTGAGCGCGCTGCGCACGGCGATGCGCCGCTATGCGCTGGGGGAGCGTGAAGATGCCAGTCTGGAGCTTATCTCTCCCCCGCGCGAATTCGCCGAAGCCCAGCAATCCTTCAACCGGATGGTGGCCATCCTCAGCGAAGCGGAGCGGCGGCGCGAGCTGGACCTGGAAGAGAAGACCGTCCTGCTGCGCGAGATTCACCACCGGGTGAAGAACAACCTGCAGCTTGTTGCCTCGATCATGAATATGCAAAGCCGCAATGCGCAGACGCCGGAGGCCCGGCGGATGCTGGCGCAATTGCAGCGGCGGGTGCGCGGCCTGGCAACCATTCACCGGAGCCTGAACACCAATCCCGATGTCACCACCGTCGACAGCCGTGACCTGATTGATGCGCTGATCTCGGAAATCGGCGCGATGCTCCCCGGCGCGGGCCAGAAACTTTCGATCAGGACAGATCTCGCGCAGGTGCCGCTGAGTCAGGACCAGGGGGTGACGCTGTCAATGCTGGTGTCGGAGGCGATGACCAATGCGCTCAAATATGCCGGTGTGCCTGACGGCGGAAAACCGGAAATCCTGGTCAGCCTGCGCGAAACGGCAAAAGACTGGCTGGAGCTTGAGATAACCAACACCAAGGGGCGGCCCGTGATGCCTCCTGAGGAGGCCGCGGACGGAACGGGCGTCGGTGCCCGGCTGATGATGGCCTTTGCCACCCAGCTCGAGGGCGAGGCCACCATTTACGAAACTGACAACAGCCATACCTACAAGCTGAACTTCCCTGCTGTAGCCGGGGCCGTGCCGCCGGCAGCAGCGTCACAAGATCAGGAGAAACATGCCGCAGGAGCCGCAACCTGAACAGCACCACGGTGATTTCGAGGTGCTGATTACTGCCGAGGAGGCCTGGCCTGCGTTTGAGCGCGCGGTGCTGGGCGCGAAGCGCGAGCTCATTGCCAGTTTCCGCCTGTTCGATTTTGCCACCCAGCTGCTCAGCCCGGAGGCACGTGAGACCGGCGAAACTTGGGCGGACCTGATCGCAGATGCATTGCGGCGCGGCGTGCGGGTGCAGCTGGTAGTCAGTGATTTCGACCCGGTGATGGCTGCGCCGCTGCATGCCGCAGCGCAAAAGACGCTGACGCAGGCGCAGGAGATCATGGCCGGCCTGCCTGCGGAGCAGGCAGCGCTGCTGTCGGTCGCAGCGTCACTGCATCCGACGCGCGCGGGTTTGCTGCCGCGGCTCGCCTTTTCGCCCTTTGTGCTGCGCAAACTGCGCAAGCTGCCACCGCGGCTGCGGCCTGCGGCGGCCAGCCGCCCGGGACTGCCGCAACTGTACCCGGTGTCGCATCACCAGAAAATTGCGGTAATCGACCGGGAGGTTCTGTATATCGGCGGGCTGGATCTGAACCGGCGCCGCTATGACACGCTGGAGCACGACCTGCCGGCCCATGAAACCTGGGCGGACGTGCAGCTGATGCTGCGCGGCCCCGAAGCCGAAGAGGCGGCCCGCCACCTGGAGCGGTTCCGGGATGAAATCGCGCTGCGCAAGCAGCCGCCCGCAGGCAAGCTTGTCCGCCGCACGATTTCGGCCCCCCGCCGCGCCGGCTTCTGGGCCCTGTCGCCGCGCACGATGCTGAAGGAAATCGAAGAGGACCACCTGGCCGCCTTTGACCGGGCGCAAAACCTGATTTACCTTGAGTCCCAGTTCCTGCGGTCCAGCCTGATTGCACGCGGGCTGGCGAACGCCGCGCGCCGCAAACCTGAATTGTCGCTGATCCTGATCCTGCCTGCGCTGCCCGACGACGTTGCCTTTGAAGGCAACCGCGATCTGGACGCGCGTTATGGCATGGCATTGCAGGCGGAAGCCCTTCAAGAAGTCACTGAGGCCTTTGGTACCCGCGCCTGTATCGCCAGCCCGGTCCAGCGGCGCATGGCCGCCCGCGACACGCCTGCGGTGCTGTCGGGGTCGCCAATTATCTATCTGCACAGCAAGGTGCTGGTCACTGACCGGGATTTCGCCATGGTCGGATCTGCCAATCTGAACGGGCGGTCGATGCGCTGGGACACCGAGGCCGCCTTGCGGATCAGCCAGCGCCCGCGGATCGAAAAGCTGTGGCGGGAGCTGGCGCAGCATTGGTGGCAGGAGGATTTGCCAGCCGAGGCGCTGGACCCGGCCCATGCTGCCGCCTGGTGGCTTAAGGAGGTCCGCCGCAATCAGGTGCGCCGCCCGGAAGCCCGCCGCGGGCTGCTTGTGCCGCATGATCCAGGCAATATGGCGGAACTTCAGCAGCCGCTGCCGGGCGCCACAGAGGACATCGTCTGACCCCGCAACCCTGGGGTCGCCTGCGGCGGTAAAAAAAGGCACCCGGCGTGTTCCCGGGTGCCTTGGAGGGGGCCCAAATCTTCCGGATCAAACCGGACTAGGGGGGAGGACTTTGGGCCGTTTTATTGCAGTAGTAACGCACCGGTCCCGCAAAGGTTCCGCGCTTTGCAAAAATAATTATCCCGGCAGCTTGCAAAGCTGCCGGGTTGGTTCAGTTGCCCAGAAAGCGCCTAAGCGGCTTATTGCGCTTCCTGAGATTCTTCGGTGATTTCATCGCCGAGGTTCGACACGTCCCGTCCGAAACCTTCGGCGGTTTCGCAGGCGGCCAGTCCCGCCAGTGCCAGAAGCGCGATCATGATACGCATATCTGCCTCCTTATTTCAGTTTCGACGCGACATTGCTGGCAAAGGCGTCGATGATGGCATTGTAGAACACTTCGCTGTCAACGCTCACCGAGGCAGGGTCAGTGCCTTCGGGGTAGTAAGCGTTGACCTGATCCGCCGAGACGGTGAGGTCATAGCGCATATCCTTGGAGGCGTCCGGCATGTCGATATCCACATCGCCTTTCAGCATCCACTCGCCAACGCCCAGCGCCTGCTGGAAGTTGCTGGCCAGGGCAACGGAGTCGATCTCAATATGGATTTCCGCGGCCTCTCCGGCATCTTCACCCGCGATCTGGCCCACGAGGTTTTTGGCGAGGGCGGTTTCCAGGTCGGTCTCCAGGCTGGTCCAGACTTTGGCGGCCTGGTAATTCTCGATCGCGCTCAGGTCGGCGGTCACGTCGATCTCGGAAACCTGGGAGCCCGCAGCAGCTGCGGTGGCCATGGCCGCAACAAGTGCGGTGGTGCGGATCAGGTGAGTCATCTTATGTGCTCCTTTCCATATTTGTCCCTCTTGGGGATGCAACACAGAAACGCACAGCCCATCTGAAAGGTTCCTGATTTCTAAACGAAAATCTCGCCCGGACCTGTTCCGCACGGATTTTTTAAGCCCCTAGGGCATTTGCACGCGGAACCCGCCGCCCGGCGCGTGCGTTTGTGTTGCGCACAAGAGCAGCCAGAGGCAGAAACCAATGAATTCTCCGAAACAGCCCGTTGCCGAGGTCCTGAAGGAAACAAGCCGCATAGTCCGCCAGACCAACGGGCCGGTCACCGTCGCCCAACTGACCGAGGAACTTGGGCACAGCTCACTTTCGGCGGTTCTGGCGGTTCCGGCGTTGGCCGTGGTTTCGCCGCTTAGCGGAGTGCCGCTGTTTTCGTCCGCATGCGGCATCCTGATCTGCCTGGTGTCGGGACAGATGCTGCTGGGCCGGTCGCATCTGTGGCTGCCGCAATGGCTGGGCCGCCGCAGGATCGAGGGCCGCTCCGTGCGCAAGATGACCGCCGCCATGCGCCGCACCGCACAATGGCTGGACCGGCATTCGGGTAAACGCCTGCCTGCACTGCTGCGTCAGCCGTGTCTGACTGTCATCCGGCTGGTCTGCCTGATCTGCGGCGCGCTGATGCCGTTGCTTGAGATCGTGCCCTTCTCCTCTTCGGTTCTGGGCGCGGCTGTCAGCCTGCTGGCGGTGGCGATGCTGACCAGGGACGGGCTGATTGCACTGCTGACCCTGACCGGACTGGGCACTGCTGCGACAGCGCTGGCCGCCGGGCTGGTCTGATACCAGATAGCCGCCCTCTATAAAAACCCAAAAGGCCGGGTTCCGTTTTGGAACCCGGCCTTGAAGGGCCGCCTGGCAGTGCTGTTTGCCCGAAACGCCGGTACGAGGCAGGAAACCGGCAGAGGGACGGGGGGCAAACGGGGCGGCTGTCAAAGGGGCCAGGAGGCCCCTTTGAGAAAGGGTGTGTTATTCAGACTGATACTCCGGCAGAGCTTCCAGTTCCTCGCGGGTCAGATGGGTGTTCACGCGGATGTCACCATCAACCTTGCCGATATCGAGATCACCCATGGTCAGTTCAACCGGCTTCTCGCCGATACCCAGGAAACCGCCAACGTCGATGATAACCGCTTCAACGCTGCCGCTGGTGTTCACGATCACCTGCGAGACTTCGCCGATGTGCTCATCATTGGAGTCATAGGTCCAAGCACCGGTCAGAGCCTCGGTGGTCATTTCACCGTCGGCCAGCGGTTCCATGGCCGGGCCGTCCGCGTCAGGGTTGACGGCGTCCGACATTTGCTCAGCAGTATTTTCGGTCTCGGTGGCCAGCTCTTCAGCTTCATTCGCCACTGCTTCAGCACCGGCTTCAGCTTCGTTTGCCACTTCGGCGGCGCCGGCTTCAGCTTCATTCGCCAGCTCGGATGCCTCAGCTTCAGCCTCATTTGCCAGCTCTTCGGCCTCCTGCTCCAGCGGAGCAGTGTCAGCCTGAGCTTCACCCGAGACGCTGGTCTCGCCGGAGGCGTCAACGGCCGGGGTTTCCAGCTGGACTTCGGCCTCGGCGCTGCCGGAAGCTTCGGTTTCGGTGCCTGCAAAGGCGGGCACGGCGGTTGCGACGATCAGCGAAGTCGAAAGCATAAGACGTTTCATCGTTTTGATCTCCTTAGCATTTTCACTCATCTGCGCGCTTGAGTTACAGCCACATAACCCCCGGCAGGACCGCTTGGTTCCCGCGTCCGGCAATTTTTTTAGAAAATGCCCTTATGCGGGGCGCTGCTGGCAAATCGTTGCTGACGACAGCCTCAAAGCGGCAGGCCCCGGCCGAAACCGCGGCAGCACAAGCGCTGGAAGCAAATGGTTGCGGGGGTGAAAAACGGATGTGCCGGGCAGTCCGCCGCCCGGCACATCAGAAAGCAGAAAAGCAGGTGCAGCCAGGGGGCCTGCCCAGGCCCGGCTACCGCTGCTCCGGAGCTTCCGCCTCCGCCGTGCCAGGCGGAGGCGCCAGCATACGGCCGCACCACAGCAGAACCGGCAGCGCCACGATGGCACCGACCGGCCCCCAGATCCACAACCCAAATACAATGGCCCAGAAGACAATCAGCGGATTGAGGTCCAGCTGGCGGCCGACAAAAGCCGGGGTGACGAACTGCGCCTCAGTCAGGTTGATCGCGAGATACAAAAGAGGCGGCAGCACGGCGCCTGCGCCGCCGATTTGCGTCAGGCCTGCCACTGCGAGCCCGGCCATCATGATCAGCGGACCAAGGTACAGAATGAAATTCAGGATGGCCGCCGCCAGGCCCCAGATCCAGGCGCCCGGCAGGCCGATTACCGCAAGCCCCGCCGCCGTGAGCAGGCCCAGCCCGCCATTGACGATGGTAACCGCCGCAAAATAGCGCGCCACTGCACGCTCTGCCCGGAAGAACCGCGCCGTAAAGCTGCCGGCCTTTTCATAAAGCTCATTCCGGGTCAGCACGAAGAAGAACAGCGTGCCGGCAAAAATGAACATCTGCGCACCAAAGTTCGGCGCCAGCCAGAGCGCGTCCGTCAGTGTCGGCAGGCCACCGCCCTCTTCCTCGGTCTCCGCGTCCGCTGCGCCGATTGTCTCCTCGATCTCGGTGCTGATGTTTTCGATACCGCGCAGCAGCCCGGACACCATGTCGAGCCAGCCGCGGATTTCATACTTGATCTTGGGGATCTGGCTGGCCAGCGATGTCAGCAGCGGGTCCAGCGACAGGATCAGCAATGCCAGCAGCGCGATGGACAGGATCAGGAGGCTGCTGGCCACCGCAACCCGGCTGACCCCGATCCGTTCCAGCCGGTCTGCCAGCGGCGCGACCACGACCCCGACCACCATGGCAAACACGCCTGGCGCCAGAACCGGCTTGGCGAAATACAATGCAGCGCCCAGAAGTATAAGGGTGATGATCAGCAGCATCACACGGACCGAGCGCTTGGCGATCACTGTTTCCCACATGTCTAGCGTCCCGTGCCGCGGCACTGCTTGCGTTTCCAAGCCTCAAGCGGCTGCGGCGCGGCTGCGGTGTGATCATTTGGCATGGAAGACCTCCCTGATGACATTGGCCTTTTGGCCTTATTCGCGCAAGCTGACGCGCAATTCACGGCGCTCCGGGTCACGCTGGTGCGGGCATCTGCGGACTTATAATGCGAAAAGGCTGGCGGGCGCGCGCTGAACAGGCTGTGTAACCTTCGTCTTCCTTATCTATGTGTCCGGCATGGGTTCCAATCCCGTCTGTTTCAGGTGCCCGCCCGTTCTGGGACAAACGCCTGCAGTCCCGGTTCGGTTCCCTGGCGCCCCGGGCAGTCAGCCCTGAGTGAACAGCTGGTAGCCCGGGTGCGCCACCGCGCGCAAACTGGTGATCGGATCTTCCCCGATCCACGTGGTGCGCTCCATCACGAACAACGCATCGCCGATCTTGCTCTGAAGCACCTCGCAGTCGCTTTCGGTTCCGGGCCGTGCATAGAGGCGCAAATCGCACCGCGAGTAGGGACGGTTGCGGACCAGCCATTCATTTGCACTTTCGCGGGTCAGGTCGACGGCTTCAATCTCCGGCACGGTTTCCAAGCAGATCCAGCGGTCCTCGAAGATGTAGGGACGGCTGTCCGAGAGGTGCAGCGCCTCGACGCGCAGCATTGGACGGGCCTCGGGCAGACCGAAATTGGCCATGATGGCCGGGGGCGTCGCCTGCACCGATTGGCGGATCAGCTGGTACTGGTAGACGCAGCCCTTCTGTTCGACCTCAAGCCGGGTGATCGGGATATTCAGCGTTGCGCGGGTCACGGGATCGCGCCGCACCATCGTGCCGCCCTTGCGTCGGCGTTCCACCACTCCGCTTTCGGCCAGATCCCGCATGGCGCGGTGCACGGTAGAGCGGGCACAGCCGAATTGAGCCGCGAACTCTTCATCTCGCGGCAGCTTGTCACCGGGCCCGTAGGTCGAATCCAGGATCATCTGCCGGATGCTGTCCCGGATCTGCGTCCAGGAATGACGCCGCTTGTCCGTCAAAATTCATCTCCCAGGCCGCGCGGGACAATGTGCGCTGCTGCTCCATATTTCATCTTGCGCAGAAAGGCGAACGCGAACCGCGCAACCGTGATTGACAAGAATATGTAGCTACATATTAATGTAAAGCACTTACAAAACAATAAAGAGTCTGCGCCACCGGCCCGCGGCCACCGCAGATCCACCGACAGACGGAGGAATGGAGACATGCAAAGACGGAGTTTTCTGAAGGCCGGCGCTATGGGCGCAGCGGCCACCGCGCTGGCCAGCCCGGCCATTGCCCAGGGCAAGATGCAATGGAAGATGGTCACCGCCTGGCCGAAGAACCTGCCCGGACCCGGCGTGGCGGCGCAGATGCTGGCCGACCGGATCACCACGCTGTCGGGCGGCCGGATCGAGGTGAAGCTGTTTGCCGCGGGCGAGCTGGTGCCGGGACGCGGTGTGTTCGATGCCGTGTCCGAAGGCACCGCGGAGCTGTACCATGCAGTGCCGGCTTACTGGGGCTCCAAGTCCAAGGGCATCCTGTTGTTTGGCTCGCAGCCTTTCGGCCTGCGCGCGGACGAGCAGTTCGGCTGGCTGTACCATGGCGGCGGCCAGGCGCTGTACGATGAAATGTATGGCCGTTTCGGCATCAAGCCGTTCCTGTGCGGCAACTCCGGCCCGCAGTGGGGCGGCTGGTTCAAGACCGAGATCAACTCGGCCGAGGATCTGAAGGGTCTGAAGTTCCGCACCACCGGCCTGGCTTCCGAGATGGCCTCGAAACTGGGGATGGCGGCAGAGGCCACCAGCGGCCCGGCAATGTTCCAAGGCCTGCAGACCGGCGCGCTGGATGCCGGCGAATTCATCGGACCCTGGACCGACAGCGCGCTGGGGTATTTCCAGGTGGCCAAGAACTACTACTGGCCCGGTGTGGGCGAGCCCTCCTCGGCCGAGGAATGCGGCGTCAATGCCAATGTCTTTGCCGAGCTGCCCGATGACCTGAAACAGGTTGTGTCGCTGGCCTGCGAGAGCCTCTACAATCCGGTCTGGACCGAATACACCACTAAACACGCGCAGGCGCTGAAGAAGATGGTGGATGAGGATGGCGTGCAGGTAAAGATGTTCCCCGAGGACGTGATTGCCGCGATGGGCGCTGCCGCCAAAGAAGTGATTGCCGAGCTGCAGGAAGACGAGGACGAACTGGTGCGCCGGATCACCGAAAGCTTCCTCACCTACCGCGACAGTGTCGGCAGCTACATGACCTATGCCGACAACGGCCAGATGAACGCCCGCGCGTCGGTGATGGGCTACTGATCTGTACAACGGCCGCCGGCGCCCTGGGAGACCGGGCGCCGGCTTTTTGATGGGGAGAGACGCAGGATGCTACGGGTTGCGGATGCGCTGGACGGCATCAACCGGGGTCTGGCGCTGGTGATACGCTGGCTGGCACTGCTGATGGTGCTGGCGCAATTTGCCATCGTGGTCGGACGCTATGTGTTCGGGGTGAACTCCATCGCCGCGCAGGAAAGCGTCCTGTACATGCACGCCACCCTGTTCATGCTGGCGGCCGGTTACACCCTGCTGGTCGATAAGCATGTGCGTGTCGATGTGTTCTATGCGGGCCTTAGCCCCCACGCCCGGCGCCGCATCGACATATTCGGCCACTTGGTACTGCTGCTACCGTCGATGACGGCGCTGCTCTACTGGTCCTGGCCCTCGGTCCGCAATTCCTGGGCCATCCTCGAAGGCCCGATTGCCGTCGGCGGCTTGGAGGCCGTGTTCCTGCTGAAATCGCTGATCCCCGCCTTCTGCGTGCTGGTCATGCTGCAATCCATCGCCCTGCTGATCCGGCTGTTTTCGGAAAGATCCCCCCAATGACGGAATATCTCGACCTGGTCATGTTCGCGGCCCTAATGGCAGCGATCCTCATGGGGTTTCCGGTGGCCTTCTCAATCGCGGGCGTTGCAGTCCTGTTTGCCTATCTTGGCTGGGTGCTGGGGGTGATGGATATCTCGCTGCTGGGGGCGCTTGGCCAGCGCGCGTTCGGGCTGCTGAGCAACCAGGTGCTGATCGCCATCCCCCTGTTTGTGCTGATGGGCGCAATCCTGGAAAAGAGCCGCATCGCCGAAGAGTTGCTGGACACCATGGGGCGGCTGTTCGGGCAGCTGAAAGGCGGCTTGGGCATCTCGGTGGTGCTCGTGGGGGCGCTCTTGGCGGCCTCGACCGGCATTGTCGGCGCCACGGTGGTAGCGATGGGCATGATCGCCCTGCCTGCCATGCTGCGCGCAGGCTACGACCCGCGGGTGGCGTCCGGCATTGTTTGCACGGCCGGCACGCTGGGGCAGATCATCCCGCCCTCAACGCTTCTGATCATCCTCGCCGACGTGATGTCGAATGCCTACCAGCAGGCGCAGTACGAGCAGGGCAAGTTTTCGGTCGAGGCCTTGTCGGTGGGCCAGTTCTTTGCGGCGGCGCTGGTGCCGGGGCTGGTGCTGGTTGTGCTGTACCTTCTTTATGTCCTGGTCCGGGGCTTCTTGCGCCCGCAGGACATGCCCTCTGCCCCGGCTGATCTGGCCCGTCCCAGCCGCGGCGAGGTCGTGCGTGCTGTGGTGCCGCCGATCCTGCTGATCTTTGCCGTGCTAGGCGCCATCCTTGGCGGCGTCGCCACCCCGACGGAGGCGGCATCGGTCGGTGCCATCGGCGCGCTGCTGATGGCGGGCCTGCGGGCTGGCGGTCCGGTCCGGCTGATCCTGCTGGGCGCTGCCGCGCTGATCCTGCTGGGTATCCTGTCTGGCGTGCATCCCATCCGCCTGCAGCGCAGCGACCTCAGCAGCGGCGACTTGGCAGCGGGGCTGTTTTACGCGCTGCTGACGGCTGTGGGCGCCATCGCCGTGCTCGCCGCATTGCGCAGCGGTCTGAAGAAGCGCATCCTGCATGAGGCCGTAACCTCAACCGCAACAATGACCGCGATGATCTTTGCCACCATCCTGGCCGCGGGCATGTTCTCGCTGGTATTCATCGGGCTGGGCGGCGAGGAGCGGGTAGCCCATATCCTGGGCAACATGCCGGGCGGCCCATCCGGGGCGCTGCTGTTCTGCATGCTGTTCATCTTTGTGCTGGGCTTCTTCCTCGATTTCGTCGAGATCTCGGTGATCGTGCTGCCGCTGGTCACGCCGACGCTGATCCTGATGGGGCATGATCCGGTCTGGCTCGGCATCCTGATCGCGATCAATCTGCAGACCAGTTTTCTGACCCCGCCGTTCGGCTTTTCGCTGTTCTACCTGCGCGGCGCAGCGCCGGAGGAGGTGACCACCCGCCACATCTATCAAGGCGTGGTGCCGTTCATCGGCTTGCAGGCACTTGGGGTTTTACTGGTCTGGCTGATCCCCGGGCTGGCGACCTGGCTGCCTTCGGCAATTTTCTGACCCGCCGCGCCCTTGCAGCATGTTTTGCGGTGCAAAGGCGCACATTAGCCCCTTTTATTGGCGCTTCTTGAAGGCCGCGAGCCGCTAAGCCTGCGCTCTTCGCCAGTTGCCTGCCCGCCACATTTGGACTTGGCTACATTTGTTTCCAGAGTAAGCGCTTCTCGTCCCAGACCAGGAACTTGATGCGGTCGGCCCGCTTTGCCCGGAACACGAAAGCAGCGCCGCTGAACGGATCGGGCCCCATCGTCTCCTGAACCAGCAGCGCCAGGCCATCTATGCCCTTGCGGAAAACCGTCGGGCACGTGGCTACGTAAATGCGCAAGTCACCAGAACCTTACCGCGAACGGGTATCACGGCTGATCCGGACCCTTGGCTCCACCGAAGGCATGGAAGAGGCGAAGGAGGCGCTGCGGTCTCTGGTGGAGCGGATCGTGCTGACGCCTGCGGCGGAGGGCACCGGCCTGGGTTTGACGCTGGAGGGGGATCTGGCGGGGCTGCTGCGGCTTGCGGCGGGTGCGGAAGGCGCGGACACGAAGAAGGCTCCGGACGTACTGCCAGAAGCCTTTGATATTACTGAGGAAATTGTGTTGGTTGCGGGAGCAGGATTTGAACCTGCGACCTTCAGGTTATGAGCCTGAC
>NZ_CEYXRG010000016.1:73784-115884 GCF_982940295.1 Leisingera sp. | reverse complement strand
TCAGCTCGATCTCGTCGCGCTGGCGGCCCAGTTCCGCGGTGATCGAAGCATAAAGCTCAGGATCGCGCTCGGCGAGGGATTGGGTGAAAAAGCCGGGATCACGGGTCGCTTCAGTCATGGTGGCTCCGTTTGAGCTGGGGTCAGAATTGAGGGATTTCCTATCGGAAACATCTTTGCGCAGGAAGCCTGTAAAGCGACATTTCCCTGCGACAGAACGGCAACTATGGCCTTTGGCGGAAAGCTGTGATTGTTTCGGAACCAGTTGCCTAATACCGGAAACAGATTTGATGGGTTTGAGAATCGCCTTTCTGGCCAGCGAGGTGGAGGTTGCCCAGAAAGCACTCGCCGAACTGACCCGCCGCTATGGGCAAGTGCCCCCCGAAGAGGCTGACATTATCGTGGCGCTCGGCGGTGACGGCTTCATGCTGCGCACTCTGCACACAATGGTCGATCACCCGGCGCCGGTTTACGGCATGAACCGCGGCACCGTTGGCTTTCTTATGAATGAATACCGCGAGGACGGGCTGATCGAGCGGCTCGGGGATGCGGTCAAGGAAATCATCAACCCGCTGTCGATGACCGCCATGGACCGCCGCGGCGAGGTGCACAAGGCGCTGGCAATCAACGAGGTGTCGCTGCTGCGCGCGGGCCCGCAGGCGGCGCGGCTCAGGGTGTCGGTGGACGGCCGGGTGCGGATGGAGGAATTGGTGTGCGACGGCGCGCTGGTGTCCACCCCTGCAGGCTCCACTGCCTACAACTACTCGGCGCATGGGCCGATCCTGCCGATCGGGGCCGACGTGCTGGCGCTGACCGCCATTGCCGCCTTCCGCCCGCGGCGCTGGCGCGGCGCGCTGTTGCCCAGCAATGCAATGGTGCGGTTTGACGTGCTGGAGGCGGACAAGCGCCCGGTGATGGCTGATGCGGACTCGATTTCGGTGGCCGATATCGACTGGGTCGAGATCCGCACCGATCCGGAGATCCGCCACAAGATCCTGTTCGATCCCGGCCACGGGCTGGAAGAAAGGCTTATTTCCGAGCAGTTTACTTAACTGTTTAACGGGACATTCACGAGTTTGTGAACTTCCCGGTAAGGATTCCATGCGATGCTTTTCCACAGGCAGATGTGGATGGCTTCTGCCGCAGGGCTGACGCGCCACGGTGCCGTGCCGGTGTGTTTCGAGTAACCAGTGTCATTGTTTTCCGCCGGTAACGCCCAGGGAGCCTGCGCCCCAAGCCGGGTTCGCCTGGTGTGGCGGGACGGCTGCTGTATGTAGTGAGTTGATTGGGTATGGAAGTTCCCCGGGGGCGGTTTACTCCGTTCCCGGGGACCTAAGCGACTATTGCGGAGCCATATCCATTGCGGAGGCAAGGTGCCTTCAGCGCTTCTTCGCCCTCAGCGCTACTTGGGATGAGTGAGCATCGCCGGGTTTATTTCTGTTAAGGGCCACAAGCCGGCACGCCGCCGTCTTGGCTTGAAACCTTACGGATCACGCAGTGCAACCCGACTGCATCTTCTCCCACAGCGGCAGGCACATGCGGCCGGCGCGGGCCTCGATTGCGGCGCAGGCGTCCACGGCCAGGTCCTCGCGCCAGCGGCGGGCGGCGATCTGCACATTGATCGGCTGGGGGCCGTTGGGCAGCTTCGCCAGCCGGGCCGGAACGGAGGCTGCAGGCAGGCCGAGGAAGTTCATCGCGTAGGAATAGACGGCACACCCCAGCACCTCATGCACGCCGTCCGCGCCCTCGGTGTCGCGGTCGGGCCGGAAGAATGGCTGCGGCAGGAAGGGTGACAGCACCAGCGGGTAGTCCTCCATGAACAGTGACCATTGCCGCGCGTAATGGGTCCGCTTGGCCATCATCTGCAGCAGCTCGTCGCCGGAGAAGGGCGGAAACTCCTGGAAGTAGACGGCGAAGATATCCCGCACGGTCTGCGAGCCGGCGGCATCCACGTCCTGCTTCATCAGCGCGTAGATTTCTCCCATCAAAGCGCGGTAGCCAGTGCGCCCGGCCTCAAAGACATTCGGCGGCTCCGCCTCCTCGACAGCATAACCGGCATCTGCCAGCGCATCGCGGGCAAAGTCGAGCGCTGCTTTGACCTCCGGGTGGAGCTCACAGCCGTGGGTGTTTTTGGTAAAGGCAACCTTGATGGGGCCGTCCGGCGCCGCGCCGTGCCAGGGCATCGGCACATGGAAGGGGTCGCGCGGATCGGCGGCAATCAGCGAAGGCATCGACAGGTTCAGGTCCTCTGCCGTGCGGGTGATCAGCCCCTGCACAGACATCAGTTGCGCCAGCAGCCCGCGTTCCGCCGTCTGGCTGGGGTTCCAGGCAGGCACCCGGCCCAGGCCCGGCTTTACCGTCACGGCGCCGTTGGCCGCGGCGGGAAACCGCAGGGAGCCGCCGATGTCATTGCCGTGCGCCAGCGCGCCGATCCCGGCCATCACGGCCGCCCCCGCGCCGCCCGAGGATCCGCCGGGCGAGATATGGCGCCCCCAGGGGTTATGGGTGCGGCCAAACAGCGGGTTGTCGGTATCGGCCCGGAAGGAGAACTCCGGAGTATTGGTGCGCCCGATCACCACCGCGCCGGCCTTGTGCAGGTTCTCCACCACCGGGGCGTCCGCCGGGGCAATCAGGTCTTTAAGCGCGGTAACGCCGTTGGAGGTGGCGTGGCCCTTCTGGTCAACGTTGATCTTGATGGTGACCGGCACCCCTTGCAGCGGGCCGGGCTGCGCGCCGCCTGCACGCGCCGTGTCCAGCGCGTGGGCGCGTTCCAGCGCCTCGGCACTCAGATCCTCAACCACTGCGTTCAGGCTGGGGTTCACCGCGTTCATCCGGCTGATGGAGGCTTGCACTGCGTCCTCGGCGCTCAGATCCCCGGCGCGGGTCAGGGCAGTCAGTTCAGTGGCGCTCAGTTGCCAGAGTTCCGGTTTTGTCATGCTCAAGCCTCCCTGGCCGCAGCCTAGGCGGGCAGGGCGGAGTTGCAAGCAAAACCGGACGGAAAACAGGCTCCGCCTGCGGGCGGAGCCTTCAAAAAATCCTCGCAAGATTTTGGGCCGTTTCCAGCGCCGGGAAACTCGCGCGTTACTTGGCGTAGCCGATGGTCTGCAGCGCCGCGGTGATCTCGTCCAGGATCGCGGGATCGTCGATCGTCGCGGGCATCTTCCACGGGGTTCCGTCAGCGATGTTCACCATGGTTCCGCGCAGGATTTTGCCGGAGCGGGTCTTGGGCAGCCGGTCGACCACAACCGCCAGCTTGAAGGCAGCCACCGGGCCGATCTTCTCGCGCACCAGTTTCACGACCTCGGACACCACTTCGCCATGATCGCGGTCCGCACCCGCGTTCAGGCACAGGAAGCCAACGGGCATCTGCCCCTTGAGGCTGTCCGCCACGCCGATCACCGCGCATTCGGCGACATCCGGATGACCCGCCAGTACTTCCTCCATGCCGCCTGTCGACAGCCGGTGGCCGGCCACGTTGATCACGTCATCGGTGCGCGCCATGATGTAGAGATAGCCGTCCTCGTCCTTCATGCCGGCGTCGCCGGTCTCGTAATAGCCGGGGAAAGTGTTGAGATAGCTCTTCTTGAACCGCTCTTCCGCATTCCACAAAGTCGGCAGGGTGCCCGGCGGCAGCGGCAGTTTCACCGCAATCGCGCCTAGCTCGCCCGCCGCAACAGGGTTGCCGCCCTCATCAAGGATATCCACCTCATAGCCCGGCATCGGCACCGCAGGCGAGCCGAGCTTGGTCGGCAGTTCCTCGATCCCCAGGGGGTTGGCGGCAATCGACCAGCCGGTCTCGGTCTGCCACCAGTGGTCGACCACCGGCACCTTCAGCTGCTCCTGCGCCCAGGTGATGGTGTCCGGGTCAGCGCGCTCGCCCGCCAGATAGACTTGGCTAAGGCAGCTGAGGTCGTACTTCTTGACGTACTCGCCCTTGGGATCCTCCCGCTTCACCGCGCGGAATGCGGTGGGAGCGGTGAAGAAGCTTTTGACCTTATGCTCGGAAATCACCCGCCAGAAGGTCCCTGCATCCGGCGTGCCGACCGGCTTGCCCTCGAACACGATGGTGGTGTTACCGTGGATCAGCGGCCCGTAGCAGATGTAGCTGTGGCCCACGACCCAGCCCACATCCGAAGCGGCCCAGAACACATCGCCGGGATCGACGTTGTAGATGTTCTTCATGGTCCAGTTCAGCGCCACCAGCTGGCCTGCGGTGTGGCGGATCACCCCCTTGGGCTGGCCAGTGGTGCCGGAGGTGTAGAGGATGTAGGAGGGGTGGTTGCCCTCGACCGGCACACATTCGGCAGGTTCCACACCGTACTGGAAACCGTGCCAGTTCACGTCGCGGCCCGGGATCAGCTCCGCCACTTCCTGCTCGCGCTGGAAGATCACGCAGAACTCCGGCTTGTGCTCCGCCAGGTCGATGGCGCCATCCAGCAGCGGCTTGTAATGCACGATGCGGCCCGGCTCGATGCCGCAGGAGGCAGCGATGATCGCCTTGGGCTTGGCATCGTCGATCCGCACCGCCAGTTCGTTAGAGGCAAAGCCGCCGAACACCACCGAATGCACCGCGCCAATGCGGGCGCAGGCCAGCATCGCCTCCAGCGCCTCGGGGATCATCGGCATGTAGATGATGACGCGGTCGCCTTTCTCCACCCCCTTGGCGCGCAGCGCGCCGGCCAGGGTGGCCACGCGGTTGCGCAGCTCGACATAGGAGATTTCACGCTTGGTATGGGTGACCGGGCTGTCATAGATGATCGCGGTCTGCTCGCCGCGCCCCTCTTCGACATGGCGGTCAACAGCGTTGTAGCAGGTGTTCACCTTGGCATCGGCAAACCACTCATAAAGGCCGTCGCCCTTGTCAAACAGCGCCTGCTTCGGGGCCTCGTCCCAGCTGATGCCCTTGGCGGCCTCCATCCAGAAACCTTCCGGGTCCTGTTTCCAGGCGGCGTAAATGTCCTGATATCCCATGGTGTCTATCTCCTCCTGCCAAATGGGTAGGCGAGGAACCGGGGAGCGGGCAAGTTTTGCCGTTTCCGTACGCAAGGTTCGTCAAGGAATTTACAGGTTTCACCCGGATTTGCGCAGATGGTTTACCAGATTTACAAGTCTTGGCCGGTTTGCAGCCCGTCTGCTTTGCAAACCAGAGTTTGCTGCAGAATAATTCGGGAAGGCGCCGAAATTTTGCAAACCTGCAAATTCAGTTGCGGCCCCGCAGGCCCTGCCGCCGGGAATCACCCGGTAGAGGATTTGGCGTAGCGCGGCAGGCTGTCTTTCAGCTCCAGCCAGCTCACGTGGTCGGAATGGAACACATGGAACCTGGGCGGCATAGCGGCGGGGCTTTCCAGCGTGGCCGTGTAGAGGTGAATGTTCACCGGATCGCGGGCGGTGCGGTAGGCCATCTGGGTGCCGCAGGCGCCGCAGAACAGGCGTTCGACGCCTTCCGATGAATTGTAGGCCTTGGGTTCCGCACCGGACCAATTGACCGCCTCATGCGGCAGTCCGAAGAATGCGGTGACAGGTGCCGCGCAAATACGGCGGCAGTCGGCGCAGTGGCAATAGCAGCTCCAGGCCGCCTCGGCCTGGCTTTCCCAATGCACGGCGCCGCAGTGGCAATGCCCTTTCATCGCTGGCCTCCCTGGATGGGCGGCCAGCGGTATTTCGCGGCCGCGCAGTTAACCGTAGTGCGCCACCGGGGTGCCGGCAATGGCGGCCATGTTCAGCAGCCCGCGCGCGGTGATCGAGGGGGAGACGATGTGGGCGCGGTTGCCCATGCCCATCAGGATCGGCCCCACTTCCAGCCCGCCGGCCCGCATCTTCAGAATGTTGCGCACGCCCGAAGCCGCATCGGCATGGGCAAAGATCAGCACATTGGCCGCGCCCTCCAGCCGGGAATTGGGGAAGATCCGCGCCCGCAGTTCCGGGTCCAGCGCGGTGTCGATATTCATCTCACCCTCATAGGCGAAGTCCCGGCGCTTGTCGTCGAGGATCTCCAGCGCGGCGCGCAGACGGCTGCCGGTATCGCAGGAGATATTGCCGAACTGCGACTGCGAGCACAGCGCGATCTTGGGCTCGATCCCGAAGCGGCGCACGTGCCGGGCCGCGCCGATCACGGTTTCGGCAATCTGCTCCGGCGTCGGTTCGATCCGCACATGGGTGTCGGCGATGAACAGCGGCCCGTCCTCCAGGATCATCATCGACAGCGCTCCGTGCGGGGAATAGCTGTTGCCGCCCAGAACCTGCTGCACATAGTTCAGATGCCAGCGGTACTCGCCGAAGGTGCCGCACAGCACGCTGTCCGCCTCACCGCGGTGCACCATGATGGCGCCGATGGCGGTGGTATTGGTGCGCATGATCGCCTTTGCCAGATCCGGCGTCACGCCTTGGCGCTGCATCACCTTGTGATAGCTGTTCCAGTAATCGTAATAGCGCGGGTCGTTTTCCGGGTTCACCAGCTGGAAATCGCGGCCTGGGCGCACGTCCAGTCCCAGCTTCTCGCAGCGGCGCTCGATCACCTCGGGCCGGCCGATCAGGATCGGGGTTTCGGTGGTCTCCTCCAGGATAGCTTGCGCCGCGCGCAGCACACGCTCGTCCTCGCCTTCGGCAAAGACAATGCGGCGGGCCGCGGCACGGGCGGCCTCGAACACCGGCCGCATCAGCAGGGCGGATTTGAACACGGTCTGGTTCAGCTTCTGCTTATAGGCCTGGATATCCTCGATCGGGCGGGTCGCAACACCGCTCTCCATCGCGGCCTTGGCCACGGCAGAGGAGACCACTGCCACCAGCCGCGGATCAAACGGCTTGGGGATCAGGTAGTCGGCGCCAAAGGTCAGCTGCTCACCCTTGTAGGCCGCAGCCGCCTCGGCCGAAGTGGTGGCGCGGGCCAGCTCGGCGATGCCGTCGACGCAGGCAATCTGCATCTCGTCGTTGATCTCGGTCGCCCCCACGTCCAGCGCCCCGCGGAAGATGAAGGGGAAGCACAGCACGTTGTTGACCTGATTGGGGAAATCGCTGCGGCCTGTGGCAATGATCGCATTCGGCGCGACCTTGCGCGCCAGGTCGGGCATGATTTCCGGGGTCGGGTTGGCGAGCGCAAAGATGATCGGCCGCTCCGCCATCTTCTCCACCATCTCCGGCTTCAGCACATTGGGGCCGGAGAGACCAAGGAACAGGTCCGCACCATCCATCACCTCATCCAGCGTGCGCAGGTCCGAGGACTGGGCAAAGGCCGCCTTCTGCGGGTTCATGTCCTCCTCGCGGCCCTCGTAGACCAGCCCGTGAATGTCGCACAGCCAGATGTTTTCCCGCTTCACGCCCAGCTTCACCAGCATGTTGAGGCAGGCAATCCCCGCCGCGCCGCCGCCGGTGGAGACGATCTTGATCTCTTCAAACGACTTGCCCGCCACATGCAGCGCGTTCTTGGCCGCGGCGCCGACCACAATCGCGGTGCCGTGCTGGTCGTCGTGGAATACCGGAATGTTCATGCGCTCGCGGCAGATTTTCTCTACCACAAAACAATCCGGCGCCTTGATGTCCTCCAGGTTGATCGCGCCAAAGGTCGGCTCCATCGAGCAGACGATCTCTGCCAGCTTTTCAGGGTCGCTCTCGTTGATTTCGATGTCAAAGCAGTCGATGCCCGCGAAGTTCTTGAACAGAACCGCTTTGCCTTCCATCACCGGCTTGGAGGCCAGCGCGCCGATGTTGCCCAGCCCCAGCACCGCCGAGCCGTTCGACACCACCGCCACCAGGTTGCCGCGCGAGGTGTAGCGGGCCGCATTGGCTTCATCCGCCTTGATCTCGGTGCAAGCCTCCGCGACGCCGGGCGAGTAGGCGCGCGCCAGATCGCGCCCGTTGGCCATCGGCTTGGTCGCCCGGATCTCCAGCTTACCGGGGCGCGGAAACTCGTGATAATTGAGTGCGGCTTGGCGCAGGTTCTGTGAATCGGACATCTGGCGCTCCTCGAAAATCGTATTGTTTAGTGTTAAACCATTTTTCCTGCCGGAAACCTAGCGCAAACTGACGCAATCGGACGCGGCGGCGACCGGACGGCGGCTTCTTGCATAAATCCTGCCCCGCGGCCACAGTTCCGGGCAAATGAAAAGGGAGTGAAAAAGTGAGCGATACAATCGCCGAAATCCGCCTGCCCACGCAGGAACTGCGCGACGATATTCCGTTCTACACCAAGGTCTTGGGCATGAAGATGGACATGATCTATCCGGCAGATGATCCGCGCACCGCAGTGTTTTCCGGCCACGGTTTGCGCCTGCGCATCGAAAAAGGGGCAGAGGAAAGCCCCGGCACAATCCGCATTCTGACTGAAGATCCTGATGGATTTGCCGAAGGCCAGCGCCGCCTGACCGCGCCCAATGGCACCAAAGTCGAGATCGAGGAGCGCCACCCGCCGATGGTGATGCCGGAAACGGTGCACAGCTTCGTGGTCCGCCGTCTCAAGGACCAGGCGCCCTGGATCATTGGCCGTGCGGGGATGCACTACCGCGACCTGGTGCCGGACCGTTTGGGCGGCTCGATCATTGCCAGCCATATCCGTATCCCGGACGGCGGCCCGGTGCCGGATATGGTGCATTTTCACCGCGTCGGCTTCCAGCTGATCTTCTGCATCCACGGCTGGGTCGATGTGGTCTATGAGGACCAGGGAGACAAGATGCGGCTGACCGCGGGCGACTGCTTCATCCAGCCGCCGGAAATCCGCCACCGGGTGCTGGAGGCCAGCGACAACGTGCAGGT
Organism: Leisingera sp.; assembly: GCF_982940295.1. Lineage (NCBI taxonomy): Bacteria > Pseudomonadati > Pseudomonadota > Alphaproteobacteria > Rhodobacterales > Roseobacteraceae > Leisingera > Leisingera sp. Next base: position 107,142 of record NZ_CEYXRG010000016.1, on the reverse strand, counting down.
GATCGAGATCGGCGTGCCGGCAGAACATGTCACTGAAATCGACCACGAGATGACCCTGCCGACCCCGCACTACCGCCCCGAACGGGAATGGCAGGGCCAGCGTTTTGTCTACAACAAGGCCGAGGGTGCCGCGTGGATGCCGTTCCGCCTGCCGGGCTACATCTGCCGCGACACCACGATTGCTGAGAACACCAAGGGCGTGGCCGGCGTGCAAGTGGTGCGCCGGGGCGAGGGCGCGCCGCAATGGGCGGCGCATGATACTGACATCCATTTCACGTTCGTCATGAACGGCGAGGTGACGCTGGAGGGCGAGGGCCGCGAGCCCTACCGGCTGGAGCAGGGCGACGCCTTTGTCATCCCGCCCGGCATGAAGACCCGCCTCAGCGAGCCGTCGCAGGACGTGGAACTGCTGGAGGTGACCTTGCCCGGCGTGTTCAATACCATGCTGGGGCAGTGACGGAACCGCACCCGGGGGGCTTTCGCTTCCCGGGCCGTTTCCGCTATCCTGCGGCATCTTGACCAAATGATCAAAAACCGGGGAATCGCCATGAGCCTCAAAGCCGCTGCCGCCGCCGTCCGCGAAAACGCCCACGCGCCTTATTCCAACTTCAAGGTCGGCGCTGCCGTGCGCTCTGCCTCCGGCCAGATCTACGTTGGCTGCAACGTCGAAAACGTCGCCTACCCCGAAGGCACCTGTGCCGAGGCCGGCGCCATTGCGGCGATGGTGGCTGCGGGGGAGACGGAACTGGCAGAGGTCTATGTGATCGCAGACTGCCCGACCCCGATCACGCCCTGCGGCGGCTGCCGTCAGAAGATCAAGGAATTCGCCAGCGGCGATGTGAAGGTCATCATGGCGACCACCGACGGCGCTGAGCAGGAGACCACCATTGGCGGCCTGTTGCCGGGGGCCTTTGACGCGGATCACATGGAGCGGAGCTGATGGACGCCCGTGCCATCAACGCAAAGCTCCGGCGCGGCGAGACACCGGGCGAAGCGGACTTGCGCTGGTTTGCCGAAGGCCTGGCCAGTGGCGCGGTTTCTGACGCGCAGGCCGGGGCTTTTGCCATGGCCGTCTGCCTGCAAGGCCTCAGCGTCGAGGGCCGCCGCGCCCTGACGCTGGCGATGCGTGACACCGGCGATGTGCTGCAATGGGATCTGGACGGCCCGGTGCTGGACAAGCATTCCACCGGCGGGGTGGGGGACTGCGTCTCGCTGCTGCTGGCGCCGGCGCTTGCGGCCTGCGGCGCCTATGTGCCGATGATTTCGGGGCGCGGCCTCGGCCACACCGGCGGCACTCTGGACAAGCTGGAAGCCATTCCCGGCGTCTCCATCAACGTCAGCGAAGACGATCTGCGGGGCATGATGCGGGATGCTGGCTGCGCCATTGTCGGCGCTACTGCCCAGATAGCGCCTGCGGACAAGCGGCTCTATGCTATCCGCGATGTAACCGCGACCGTGGAAAGCGTCGACCTGATCACCGCCTCGATCCTGTCCAAGAAGCTGGCCGCCTCCCCGGACGCGCTGGTGCTGGACGTGAAAATCGGCTCCGGCGCATTTATGAAAACCGCCGATGAGGCCCGCGCGCTGGCGCAATCGCTTTGCGATACGGCCAACGCGGCGGGCTGCCGGACCTCGGCGCTGATCACCGATATGAACCAGCCGCTGGCGCCCGCGCTTGGCAACGCGCTGGAGGTGGCGGAGGTAATGCAGGTGCTGACAGGCGATGCGTCCGGCCCGCTGGCGGAAATCTCCGCGGTGCTGGGCGGCGAGCTGCTGGCCCACGCCGGTCTGGCCGCGGATGCGGCAAAGGGCGCGGCTCAGATCACCGCCACCCTCACCGATGGCCGCGCTGCGGACCGCTTTGCCCGGATGATATCGGCCTTGGGCGGCCCTGCGGATTTTGCCGCCACGTGGCAGGACCATCTGCCCGGCGCCGAAGTCGTGCGTGACGTCAAGGCACCATCGGCGGGTCATATCTCTGCCATGAACGGCGAGGCGCTGGGGCTGGCCGTTGTCAGCCTAGGCGGCGGCCGCATGGTGGAAAGCGACCGCATCCACCCCGGCGTCGGGATTTCGGACATCGTCCGCCTGGGCCAGCAGGTCGGGGCAGGGGACACTCTTGCCCGCATCCACGCGGCCAGCGATGATGCGGCAGAGGTGGCGGAGGCGGCCATTCTCGCGGCAATCTCCATCGGGGAGGCGCCGGACGCCCTGCCGCCGCTGGTTCACGAAAGGATCTCCTGATGCCCCGTGCCTTTCTTGTGGTGATGGATTCCGCCGGCATCGGCGGCGCGCCGGATGCCGGGACCTTCTTCAATGGCGACTTGCCGGACCTGGGCGCCAATACGCTGGCCCATATCGCCCAGGCCTGCGCTGCCGGCAAAGCGGAGGACGGCCGCAGCGGGCCGCTGCACGTGCCGAACATGGAACGCCTCGGTCTCGGCGCAGCAATGCGGCTGGCGTCCTCGGTCCCGTTTCCGGGGCTGGAGGCAGAGCCGCAGGGCCGTTGGGGCTGCTCCCGCGAACTGAGCCGCGGCAAGGACACGCCCTCAGGCCATTGGGAGCTGGCGGGCCTGCCGGTCCCCTGGGACTGGCACTATTTCCCTGATCAGGCGCCGTCCTTTCCCGATGATCTGACCGCCTTCGTCGCGGAGCAGGCGGGCACCGATGGCATCCTGGGCAACTGCCACGCCTCCGGCACGGTAATTCTGGACGACCTCGGCGCGGAACACATGCGGACCGGCAAACCGATCTGCTATACCTCCGCCGACAGCGTTTTCCAGATCGCCGCGCATGAGGAGACCTTCGGCCTCGACCGTCTCCTGAAACTGTGCGAAGCCATCGCCCCGCGCCTTCACGCGATGAAGGTGGGCCGGGTCATTGCGCGTCCCTTCCTTGGCTCGGCGGAGGAGGGCTTCACCCGCACCACCAACCGCCGCGATTACGCCATCACCCCGCCTGCGCCGGTGCTGACCAACTGGGTGCAGGACGCAGGGCGCAAGGTTCACGCCATCGGCAAGATCGGCGACATCTTCTCCATGTCCGGCATCGGCACATTGAAAAAAGGTGCGGATGCCAAGCTGATGGAGCATCTGTTTGACGCGGTTGAGACGGCGGAGGAGGGCAGCCTGACCTTTGCCAACTTCGTCGAGTTCGACAGCCTGTACGGCCACACCCGCGATATCTCCGGCTATGCCCGTGCGCTGGAGTGGTTCGACGGTGAAATCGGCCGCCTGCTGCCCAAGCTGCGCAAGGGCGACATGCTGGTGCTGACTGCCGATCACGGCAATGATCCCAGCTGGCCCGGCTCCGACCACACCCGCGAACAGGTGCCGGTGCTGATCGCGGGACTTGACGCGGGCCCCATCGGGCAGGTCAAATTCGCCGATGTGGGCGTCTCCATCGCGGCCCACCTGAATGTTCCGGCCCAAGGCCCCGGCAAGAGTTTTCTTTGACCTCATGGTCAAAACCCGCTTGCCTGCCGCGGCGAAGGCCGTAAAAGCGCTGCAACCAAATCTGAGGAGTGCCCCATGACCGACCACCTGACCGTTGTTGATCACCCGCTTGTGCAGCACAAGCTGACCCTGATGCGGGACAAGGGCACGTCCACCGCGGGCTTCCGCCGCCTGCTGCGCGAGATCACCCAGCTGCTGGCCTATGAAATCACCCGCGAAATGCCGCTGACCACCACCAACATCGAAACCCCGATGGAGGAAATGGAAGCACCGATCCTGGCGGGCAAGAAGCTGGCGCTGGTCTCCATCCTGCGGGCGGGCAACGGCATGCTCGACGGCGTGCTGGAGCTGATCCCCTCGGCCCGTGTCGGTTTTGTCGGCCTCTACCGCGACGAGGAAACCCTGCAGCCGGTGCAATACTACTTCAAGGCGCCCGAAGGGCTGAAGGACCGGCTGGTGATTGCAGTGGACCCGATGCTGGCCACCGGCAACAGCTCGGCTGCGGCCATTGACCTGCTGAAAGAAGCCGGCGCCAACAACATCCGCTTCCTGTGCCTGCTGGCCTCGCCCGAGGGCGTTGCCAAGATGAAGGAAGCCCACCCCGACGTGCCGATCGTCACCGCCTCGCTGGACCGCGAGATCAACGCCAAGGGCTATATCCTGCCGGGCCTGGGCGATGCCGGCGACCGGATGTTCGGCACCAAATGACCGCTGGTGCGCCAAGGCGCCGCCGCGCGCCTTGGCCGCTTTCCGGGACAATCCGGAACCGGTGCCAATTAGGTTCAATTGGCGCAAAAATTGCCGGGATGCGGCCGTATTGTTGCCGCAGAATCTTTACTCACTCACCAGAGTCGGGCATCCTGCAGCCATATTTTGTGGGGCGCAGGAATGAAAATAACTAGAATTATTGCACTGGCCATCATCGCGGGGACAACAGGCGCAGCAGGTATACAGGCACAAACCCTGCGTCCGTCCAGCCCGCCGTCCGAATATCCGCCAGCCTCTTACAAAGGGAGGCAATTCGTCGACAGCCGCGGTTGTGTCTACATCCGGGCGGGCATAGACGGCAATGTAACCTGGGTGCCGCGGGTAACCCGCTCGCGCAAGCAGGTTTGCGGATACAAGCCGACCAGGCTGGCCGGGACCACACGGCAGCAGCCGCAAGCCTCGGCGCCGGAACTGATCACGCTGGAACCCAGCCAGCAGCCCGCTCAGTCCGCAGCCGCCAAGCCAGCCCCCGCGAAACCTGCGCCTGCCGCGGCCCAACCGGCGGCGGCCAGCCCGCCGCCCAAGGTGGTGACCACCGCCAAGCCGCGGCGCACGCCGCAAACCACCAGCGCCCGTCCAGCCCCCGCGGCCGCCCCGTCGCCCAAACCCGCAGCCAGAAAAGTGGTGCGCACGGCCCCGAAACCGGCACAGGCACCGGCCGCTGCTGCGCCGCAGCCCTCCGCCGGCAGCCCCTGCGCAGGTATTTCGGAGATCAGCCGCAAGTACACGAACTCCACCGGCGCGCGCTGCGGCCCGCAAACAGCCCCGCCTGTTACCTACGTTGGTCCGCAATCCTCTTTGCGGCTGACACCCAACACACGCGTTGTGCAGGCACACATCCACCAGGACCGCCGCCTCAGCAACAGTTTCACGGTGCCCAAGGGCTACCGCCCGGTCTGGACCGACGGCCGCCTGAACCCGCAGCGGGCGACACGCACGGTGCGCCCCGCGGTGGTGACCGGCTTTTCCCAGGCTCCTGCCGGGTATCTGATGGTGGAGCGCGCGGATGGCCGCCTGAACCCCATGCGCGGCGTCCGCACGCCTCAAGGGGACGCGCAGATGGCTCAAATCTGGAGCGACGGCGTGCCGCGCAAACTGGTGCAGCTGCCGCTCGACCGCCCCACGGTCAGGCTGCCGCGCGAAGCCCGCCGCAGCCCGGCTGAGGCCAGGGTATCAAAGCTGCGCCTTTCCACTCGCTCTGCCCCCGGCGCGGCTGCGCCCAAGCAAGCCGTGACCGCGCAGCGCTATGTCCGGGCCGCAACCTATGCAAACGCGGATCAGGCCCGGGCCGCCGCCCGCAAGCTGGCGGCGTCCGGTCTGCCGGTGCGGATGGGGACCGTCAGCCGCAAGGGGCAGCCGCTTAAGGTCGTTCTGGCGGGACCGTACCGCGATAGCGGCCAGGCAGCAGCGGCATTGGCCAAGGTGCAGCGCGCAGGTTTCAGCGGCGCCCGGCTCAGCAAGTAGCATCATTGGCGCAATCGGATGCAAAGGCCGGGTTTCTGCCCGGCCTTTTGACGTTGTGTTGCCGGCAAAAGCCCGCGGCGGGCTGCTATTGCCGCCGGCAGGTAAACACGACAGCGGCAAGGGGCATTTGCAACGGCGGCGGCCCGAAGCGGCGGCGCAAGGCGTCCAGAATGGCACTGGCGACTTCGTCGGGATCCACCCCGCCGCGGGAACGGATTTCTTCGATCAGCGGGTTGCCATAGACCAGCGCTTCGGCAAATCTCTCTGCGTCACCGATGGGTTTTTCCAGCCTGACCCCGTCGTGGCTGACATCTGCCCAGTCGTTACCATTCAGGTCTGCGGTCACAGCCGCGGTATCGCCATAGTGGAACGGCACCTTGTAGAACCCCGGCGGATCATCGGGAAAAAACTGTGCTGCTTCGGTGTGGGCAATCTCTGCAAACGGGTTCTCCGTCATGGGTGCCCAGACGCTGAAAAGATAGTGCCCGCCGGGTTTCAGCACCCGCGCGGCCTCCCGGAAGGCGGCAGCCTTGTCCGGAAAGAACATCACCCCGAACTGGCAGGCAACCAGGTCAAAGCTGCCGTCCTCAAAAGGAAGCTCCATCGCATCGGCAGCGTGAAAAGATACATTCGTGATGCCGGACAGCTTGGCCTGCGCCAGCTTCAGCATCGGCTCGTTAAGGTCCGTGACGGTCAGCTTGCTTTCCGCAGGCAGCCTCCTCCTCAGCCGCTGCGACACGATCCCGGTTCCTGCGGCAAGCTCCAGGACATCTTTCGGGCTGTGTCGGCGGCACCGGTCCGCCAGATCATCTGCATAGTCATGAAAAATGACCGGCCCCAGGCCCCTGTCGTAATGGCTTGGAATATCCCCCGTGAAACTGGTTGCATTCCCCGGCATGGCGCAATCCCCCCTGAATGTGCATGTGCCCAGATGCGGCGGATCATAGCAGATCCGGCACCTTCAGGCGATTGCCGGGGACTTCAAGCGGGCCGGAGGGCAGCAGGCAGGGTCAGCCGCAGATGTTTTGCAGCTGCACCCAGTCGCGGTCGTTCAGCACCGGCTGCAACTCGCGGCCGGCCATCGGGTCGGCCTCGATCAGCCCCAGAACCGACTCGCCGGTGATGTCCAGCGCATAGGCATAGGGCGAGGAGGGCAGGGCGGCGCGGGCGAACTCCGCCAGCAGCACCTGGTCCGGCACAGCGGGCCGCGGGCTGGCCAGGGTGGCTTCGGAATAGGCGTCCAGCGTGGACCGGTCCAGATCCCCGGTGGTCAGCAGCTTGAACGCGGCTGTCACCCCGCCTGCCTGCAGCAGCTCGTGCATCGGATCGCTGGCTTCAGCGCGCGCGCGTTCGGCCAGGATCGCGCCGGCCGCAACCGCCGGATCTTCGAAGTCCTCAACAAAGGACCGGTTCAGCAGCACGATGCCGCCGGGCAGATGCAGGCTGCCGGGAATGCCGGAGCGCAGGATCGCCAGCTGCCGGACCCCGGTCCGCTGCGCCAGGTCCCTCAGGATCGGGGCGGCTTCGGGGGTGGCGCAGGCAGGGCCGGAGACCCGCTCGATCCGGCCCAGCAGGGCCTGGCCGATGGCCTTGCGCTTGATCTCAGGCACCACGCTGACGGCATGGCGGGTGACCGCCCCCGGCAGCCACAGCACCATCAGCGCCAGAACCAGCGCGAGGACCCCCAGGATACTCACCGCGCGCAGCCGCCCGGGGTGCGCGCGGGACCGGCCGATGGCGTTCTGCACCCGTGCAATCGCTTCCAGCATTGCGGTCTCGTCCTGGGTGATTTCCAGCGTCTCGCCGGGGTCGCCATCAGGGTGGAAGAGGGCCGGAAACTCGCCGGGATTGGCGCGCTCCACCGCGGCCAGCGACCAATGCGCCAAAGGGCGGTCGTTCATGCTGGCAATGGTCAGCGTCGCATCGCCCAGCGAGATGATCACATCCCGCCGCTGTGCCTCAGGATCCGCGCGCCACAAGCCCGCAGCCTCCAGCCGCTCAAATTCCTTCAATGCCGTCATGCAGCCTGCCCGGCCCCCGTGTTTTTGATTGCCGCCAGAATAATCACATAAAACAGGGGCGGCAATTTGCTTTGCCGCCCCGGATGCCATTTCGTCCGAAAATCTTAGAGTGACTTGGCGATTTTTCTCAGTTCGAACTTCTGGATCTTGCCGGTGGAGGTCTTGGGCAGCTCCTGGAACACCACTTTCTTGGGCGCCTTGAAACCCGCCAGCGTCTCCCGCGAGAAGGCGATCAGGGCGGCCTCGTCGGTGCTGGAGCCGGGCTTCAGCTCGACAAAGGCGCAAGGCACCTCGCCCCATTTCTCATCCGGCATCGCCGCAACCGCGGCCAGCAGCACATCAGGATGCGCCATCAAGACGCCCTCCACTTCGACAGAGGAGATATTCTCGCCGCCCGAGATGATAATGTCCTTTGCCCGGTCGGCAATCTGGATGTAGCCATCCGGGTGCTGCACGGCGAGGTCGCCGGAGTTGAAATAGCCGCCTTTGAAGGCCTCGGCAGTGGCTTCAGGGTTCTTCAGATAGCCCTTCATCACCACATTGCCGCGCAGCGCGATCTCACCCTGGCTCTGGCCGTCCATCGGCAGCACATTGTGCTCGCTGTCGCGCACCACCACCGGCTCCAGCATCGGCATCGCGACACCCTGGCGGGATTTCCTGGCGGCAATACCCGCCTTGTCCAGCCCGTCCCATTCGCCTGCCTTCCAGTAGCATTCGGTGACATGGCCGAAGGTCTCGGTCAGCCCGTAGACATGGGTGATGTTGAAGCCGAGGTCCTCGATCTTCGACAGCGTTGCCGGGGCGGGCGGGGCGCCTGCGGTGAACACCTCGACCGTGTGATCGAACGTGCGGCGCTCTTCGTCCAGGGCGTTGACCAGCATGTTCAAAACGATCGGCGCGCCGCCGAAATGGGTGACGCCTTCGTAGTGAATGGCGTTGTAGATGTTCTGCGCTGAGATATCGCGGCAGCAGACCAGGGTGCCGCCGACCAGCGGCATCATCCAGGTGTGGTTCCACCCGTTGCAGTGGAACAGCGGCACGATGGTCAGATAAACCGGGTGCAGCACCATCCGCCAGGACACCACTGTGCCCATGGTCATCAGATAGGCGCCGCGGTGGTGGTAAACCACGCCCTTGGGCCGCCCGGTGGTGCCGGAGGTGTAGTTCAGCGCCAGGCTTTCCCACTCGTCCTCAGGCATGATCCACTGGAACTCCGGATCGCCGCCGGCCAGCAGTGCCTCATATTCCGTATGCCGGCCGGTCGCGTGCCAGCTTGCCTGATCGTCTGCCACCTCAATCAAGACCGGAGCAGGGCCTTCCATCTCCTCCACCGCGGCCTCGGCCAGTTCCAGGAACTGGGGGTCGACCAGCACTGCCTTGGCCTCGCCGTGATCAAAGATGTAGGACACCGTGCCCGCATCCAGCCGGGTATTTATGGTGTTCAGTACCGCGCCGCAGGCAGGCACGCCGAAATGCGCCTCGGCCTGGGCCGGGATGTTGGGCAGCAGAGTCGCCACCACATCGCCAGGCTTCACCCCCAGCTTGGCCAGACCCGAGGCGAGGCGGCTGCAGCGCTCGTGGTACTCGGCATAAGTCTTGCGGTGCTTTCCATAGCTTACTGCCAAGTGGTCCGGGAACACCTGCGCCGCCCGTTTCAGATGCGACAGCGGCGTCAGCGGCACATAATTCGCGGCGGTCTTCTCAAGACCGGTTTCATCCGCCATCCACCCCATCAGTTTCCTCCCTGAATCACTTTGATGTCGTTTAGAGAACAGATATTGCGGAAAGTTGCGGGCAATGGGAAGAGCATGAAACAAACAGCAACGCTTAATGCGGAGACCAGCAGCCAAGCGGCAGCAGCCCAAGCCATGCTTGCGGCCATGCTGATCATCGGCATCACCGACAATGCCGTGCCGCTGATGGCTGAGCATATCGGCCTGGGGCAGTTCTATCTGATGCGCAGCTTTGTGGCGCTGCCGTTCCTGTGGCTGATGGCACGGGCCGGGCTGGGCGGGCTCCGCTGCCGCAACTTCGGCGCCGTGCTGTTGCGCGCGGTTCTGGTGGCGGTGTCGATGGTGTTTTACTTCTCCGCCGTGGCGCTGATGCCGATTGCGCAGGCGCTGGCGGGGCTGTTCACCTCGCCGATTCTGATCGTGGTGATCTCTGTCCTGTTCCTCAGAATGCGGATCGGCTGGGTCCGGGTTGCGGCCGTGCTCTGCGGCTTTGCAGGCGTGCTGATGGTGCTGCAGCCTGATCCCGCGGCCTTTAACTGGCTGATCCTGGTGCCGGTGGCGGGCGGGCTGTTCTATGCGCTCGGTTCGCTGGCGACCGGGTTGTACTGCCAGGGGGAAAGCACCGTCGCGATGCTGTTCATCTATCTCCTGGTCCAGGGTTTTCTGGGCGCGATGCTGCTGGCCGGGCTGGAGATCTGGCCGCAGGCGGTGCCCGCGGGCGCCGATGGCTTTGTCACCCGCGGATGGGTCTGGCCGCTGTGGGATATATCGCATCTGATCCTGCTGCAGGGCTGCGCCGCAGTCGGCGGCGTGTTCCTGATCACCAAGGCCTACCAGCTGGGCGAGGCGTCCTTTGTGGCAGTGTTCGAGTATTCGGTGATGATCGTCGGCCCGGGCGTTGCCTGGGCCTATTGGGGGCAAGCCCTGAACGTCTGGCAGCTGCTGGGGATCGCGCTGATCATCGCGGCGGGGTCAACCATCGCGCTGCGGTCGCGATAGCCGGGGCAGGGGCGCTGCCCCTCTTGGCCCCTCGGGCCAATTCACCCCGGAGTATTTTTGCAAAGGTGAAATGGCGGGGGCGTCTGAGCCAGCGGGTGCGGATCGGCATTTCCATCTCCGGATCAATGCCATAGGGTTTGCCCATGATCCTGTCCCAAGGCCGCCGGTACGTCTTTATCCATATTCCCAAGACCGGCGGCACCGCGCTGTCGCTGGCGCTGGAGGCGCGCGCCATGGCGGACGACATGATGCTGGGCGACACGCCGAAAGCGCTGAAACGCCGCCGCCGGCTGAAGGACGCACATGCGCGCGGCCGTCTGTGGAAGCACTCCTCCCTTGCCGATATCGAGGGGCTGGTGCCGGAAGAAACCCTGCGCGGGCTGTTTGCCTTTACCATGGTGCGCAACCCCTGGGACCGCGCGGTGAGCTATTATCACTGGCTGCGGGAGCAAAGCTTTGATCATCCGGCCATCGGCCTGGCGCAAAGCCTGGCGTTCCGCGCCTTTGTGCAGCACCCTGATGTCATCAAAGCCTTCCGCGGCAGCCCGGCGTCCTCCTACATGCGCCATGCCGACGGGACTGAGCAGTGCGGTCTCTATATCCGGCTGGAGCATTTCAAGGACGACGCGCAGCCGCTGTTCGACCATCTCGGCTTTGCGCTGGATCTGCCGCGCGCCAACGAAAGCGGACGGCAGCGCGACTGGCGGCCCTATTATGACGATGCCTCAGCTGACGCCATTGCCACCGCCTGCGCGCAGGATATCGCGCAATTTGAATACTCTTTTAACGATTCCCTCCTATCCAAGTGACGTGATGCAGCGCTGAGATTGGCAGGCTGGGACTTGAACCGGCACCGGCCATCCCGATTGGCGCGAAAACGTAAACATTGACCGGTTTTTGCCTCAATTCCGGCCCATAAGCGGCAAGGAATAAAAGAAAAGATCGGATCGGCCAAAGGGCGCGCCGCCTTGGCTGCAGGAAAGGAACGCAGATGCTGGATTGGCTTCTGAAACGCTCACAGGTGCCGATGGAACGCGCCATGAACAGCGGCTTTCCCCTGATCACTGTGGGTCAGGGCGGTTTTCTGGCGGGCACGCATGTGGCCTCCAACCTGGGCTGGCGTCCGGTGGAGGCACTGACGCCGGGCGACAAGGTGCTGACTTTTGATCACGGAATGCAGGTGATTGCGGAACTGCAGCGCGAAACCATCCTGCCGGGCGAGGGCGAGCTGGAACCGGCCCGCTGCCCGCTGCTGGTGCCGCGGGATGCGCTGATGAACCGGGTGCCCCTGTGGCTGATGCCGGATCAGGGCGTGCTCTTGGAGAGCGAGCTGGTCGAGGACGCACAGGGCGACCCATTTGCTGTTGTTCCGGCCTGCGCGCTGGAGGGCTACCGCGGCATCCGCCGGATGCATCCGGGCGCGCAGCTGGATCTGGTCACGCCGCGCTTTGCTCAGGACCAGGTGATCTATCTGGAGGCTGGCATGCTGGGCTTCTCAGCCGCGCCGCGCAACCTGATGTGCGGCCGGGTTTTCCAGGAGGACAGCGCCTACAGGGTGCTGCCGCCCGAGGAGGCGCGCGGGCTGGTACTGTCGATCATGGCTGAAGATGAGCATTGGACTGCCCCTGGCGCCGGCGGGGTCCGGGCAGACTGCCAGCCGCCGCTGAGCTGATAGGCGGCACCGGAATTTCAACTGAAAACGGCCAGGGTCATCCCTGGCCGTTCTGTGTTTAAAAAGGCCGTCAGGCCGCCGCGGAGTCTTCCGGGGCAAAGCGGGTGTAGAAGCTCTGGCCTTTCTCCGCCATCTCACGCAGCAGCGCCGGGCAGGTGAAACGCTCGCCGAACTTCTCCGTCAGGCTGTCGCAACGCTCGGCTGCGTAGGGCGTGCCCAGGATGTCCAGCCAGCTGAGCGGCCCGCCCGACCAAGGCGCAAAGCCCCAGGCCAGGATCGCGCCCACGTCGCCCTCGCGGATGTCCATCAGCACGCCTTCCTCCAGCGCCCGCACCGCTTCCAGCACCTGCGCAAACATCAGCCGTTCCTGCACTTCGATCAGATCGGGCTGCTCGGCCGCCAGCGGGTACTTCTCCTGCAGGCCTTTCCAGTACTCAACGCGCTTGCCCTTGTCGTCATACTCGAAGAAGCCCGCGTTCGACTTGCGCCCTAGACGGCCCTGTTCCTCCATCCAGAAGATCAGGTCATCAGCCGGGCTTTCCGGGTAGGCATCGCCCATCGCCGCCTTGGTGGCGCGGGCGATCTTGGCGCCCAGATCAATCGAGGTCTCATCGGTCAGCTGCACCGGCCCCACCGGGAAGCCCAGCTGCCGCGCCGCGTTGTCGATCAGGACGGGCGAGACGCCCTCGGTGATCATCCGCATCCCTTCGTTGATGTAGGGGATGATGCAGCGGTTGGCGTAGAAGAAGCGCGCATCGTTGACCACGATCGGCGTCTTGCGGATCTGGCGCACATAGTCCAGCGCCTTGGCCACCGCGCGGTCCCCGGTTTCCTTGCCCTTGATGATCTCCACCAGGAACATCTTCTCAACCGGCGAGAAGAAGTGGATGCCGATGAACTGATCCGGACGGCTCGAGGCCTTGGCCAGCTCGGTGATCGGCAGGGTAGAGGTGTTGGAGGCAAAGATGCAGTCTTCGGGGATGATCGCCTCGACCTTCTTGGTCATCTCGGCCTTGACGCCCGGATCCTCGAACACCGCCTCGATGATCAGGTCGCAGCCCTTCAGCGCCTCCAGATCGGTGGTCGCGGTGATCTGTGCGAGCAGCGCCTCTTTCTTTTCCTCGGTCGCCTTGCCGCGCTTGATGCCCTTGTCCATATAGGACGCGGAATAGGCCTTGCCCTTGTCGGCAGCCTCCTGGTCGCGGTCGATCAGCACCACTTCCATGCCCGCCTGGGCGGAAACTAGCGCGATGCCTGCGCCCATCATGCCGGCACCCAGCACGCCGACCTTCTTGACCGACTGGTCCGGCACGCCCTTGGGCCGCACTGCGCCTTTTTCCAGCGCCTGCTTGTTCAGGAACAGCGAGCGGATCATGGCGGAGGACGAGGGGTTCATCAGCACCGAAGTGAAGTGCCTTGCCTCGATCTTCAGCGCGGTGTCGAAATCGACCAGCGCACCCTCATAGATCGACGACAGCAGCGCCTTGGCCGCCGGAAACGCGCCTTGGGTCTTGCCGTGCACCATTGCCGAGGCACCGACAAAGGTCATGAAGCCCGCGGGGTGATAAGGCGCGCCGCCCGGCATCTTGTAACCCTTGGCGTCCCAGGGCTTGACCAGATCGGCGTCCTTGGCGTTCAGCACCCATTCCTTGGCCGCCGCCAGCGGATCCTCGGCCACGGCGTCGATCAGCTGCGCGCCCTTGGCCTTCTTCGGGTCCATCATCTTGCCTTCCAGCAGGACCGGAGCCGCCGCCATCGCGCCCACCATACGGGAATAGCGCATGGTGCCGCCGCCGCCGGGGAAGATACCGATCATGATTTCCGGCAGGCCGATCTTGGCCTTCGGGTTGTCGGTCATCACCCGGTGATGGCAGGCCAGCGCAATCTCGGTGCCGATGCCCGCGCAGGTGCCGTTGATGGCGCAGGCCACCGGCTTGCCGCCCTTCTTGGTCTTCGGGTCCATGCCCGCCAGCTCCAGCTTGCGCAGGATGCGGTGGCCGCCCATGGTGAAGTCGAACAGGCCCTGGGCCGGGTTGTCACCGGATTCCTCGCGGATGGTGGCCAGCACGTTCAGATCCATGCCACCGGCAAAGTCTTTCTTGCCAGAGGTGATGACGATGCCTTTGACGGCTTCGTCTTCCAGTGCCCGGTCAACATATTCTTCCACCAGGCCAAAGGCTTCGCGGGTGAGGACGTTCATGCTCTTGCCCTCGGCGTCCCAGGTGATGATTGCGACGCCGTCCGCGTCCACGTCGTATTTGAAATCGCTCATGTATCTTCTCCAGTCTGGTCAGCCGTCAGCGGGCTGCCGTCCTTACGGGTGAAGGTGAACTGCCCTTCGGCAAATTTCACCATCATGTCCAAATCGCTGTAATAGCCGGTCTCGGTTGCGGTGCGGGTGCCCACCACCAGGAAGGCGGCAGGCTTGTCGGAACGGTTCACCAGATGATGGCCGTTCTCGTCTCCCGCCGGGAAGGCGGCACAGTCGCCGGGCATCATCTCGTGCGCACCCTGATCGTCGATCAGGGTGCAGGTGCCCTCTGTCACCATCACGAACTCTTCCTGCTCCATGTGGTAGTGGCGCAGGGACGACATCGCGCCCGGCTCCAGCCGCACGATGTTGACGCCGAACTGGCTGAGCCCGCCCGGATCGCCCAGCGGCTGCACGCTGCGGCCGGCACAGGCCTCAGCCAGCTTGCCGGGGTAGCCCGAGCCGGTCCGCCAGGGGAGCTGGGAGAGGTCCAGCTTCGGCATCAGACCCGCTCGATGATGGTGGCTGCACCCATGCCGGATGCAATGCACAGGGTGGCGAGACCGGTCTGCTTGTCCTGCCGTTCCAGCTCATCCAGCAGGGTGCCGATGATGATCGCGCCGGTGGCGCCCAGCGGGTGGCCCATCGCGATTGAGCCGCCGTTGACGTTCACCAGCTCCGGGTCGACGTCAAATGCCTGCTGGAACCGCAGCACGACAGAGGCGAAGGCTTCATTGACTTCGAACAGGTCGATGTCGCCGATCTGCATGCCGTTGTCGGACAGGATTTTCTCGGTCACCGGCACCGGGCCGGTCAGCATGATGGTGGGATCGGTGCCGATCTTGGCGGTCGCCTTGATCCGCGCGCGCGGCTTCAGGCCGTGCTTCTCGCCAAACTCCTTGTTGCCGATCAGCAGCGCCGCGGCGCCGTCGACGATGCCGGAGGAGTTGCCCGCATGGTGAATGTGGTTGATCCGCTCCAGATGCGGATACTTCAGCATCGCCACCTTGTCGAAGCCCGGCATCTGTTCGCCCATCATCTGGAAGGCCGGGTTCAGCGAGCCAAGCGCCTGCATGTCGGTGCCGGGGCGCATGTATTCGTCATGATCCAGGATCGGCAGGCCGTTCTGATCGCGCACGGTAATCACCGACTTCTCGAACCGCTTCTCTTCCCACGCCTTCGCCGCGCGGCGCTGGGACTCCATCGCCAGCGCATCGGCCTGATCCCGGGTAAAGCCGTACTCGGTCGCGATGATGTCGGCGGAGATGCCCTGCGGCACGAAATAGGTCTCCATCGCGAGGCTCGGGTCAACGGCAATCGCGGCGCCGTCGCTGCCCATCGCCACCCGGCCCATCATCTCCACGCCGCCCGCGATATAGGCATCGCCCGCGCCGCCCTTCACCTGGTTTGCCGCCAGGTTCACGGCTTCCATCCCGGAGGCGCAGAAGCGGTTGATCGCCAGGCCCGGTATGCGCTCATCGAGGTCGGAGGCCAGCACGGCAGAGCGCGCCAGGCAGCCGCCCTGTTCCATCACCTGGGTCACGTTGCCCCAGATCACATCCTCGACCGCGTGGCCTTCCAGGTTGTTGCGCTCCTTGATCGCGTTCAGCGTCAGGGCGGAGAGGCGGACTGAGGTCACCTCATGCAAGGAGCCGTCCTTGCGTCCCTTGCCGCGCGGGGTGCGCAGCGCGTCATAGATATATGCGTCTGTCATCTTGCTCTCCTCAGGCCCGGTCCGACGGGTTGCCGGGCATCAAGTCATAGGGGTGTTTCCAGCCGGGCAGGGTGCTGATGCGGCCCAGCCAGGCGTCGATATGGGGCCACGCGGCCCGGTCGAAGCCAAAAGGCTCCGGGTAGAACAGGTAGCCGCAGCAGGTAAGATCCGAATTGGTGAGCTGATCGCCCACGATCCACTCGCGGTCCTGCAAATGGGTGTCCAGGGTTTTGAAGGCCGCTTTCAGGCGGCCCTGCATGAAGGCAATCACCTCCTGCGGGCGTTTGTCTTCGGGGATGAAGTTCATCAGAAAGCGGGTCATGCCGGCCTGGCTGGACAGTTTGTGGTTGTCCCACAGGACCCAGCGCAGAACTTCGTATTTGTCTTCCGGCGCGCCGGCGAACTTGCCGGTCTTGTCGCTGATGTACTGCTGGATCACGCCGGACTGCGACAGGCGCAGATCGCCGTCCACCAGCATCGGCGCCTCAGCCATCACATTGAGGCCGCGGTAATCATCGGTGCGGTGCGCGCCGCCGAAGAAATCGACAAACACCGGCTCCCAGGCCAGGCCCGACAGCTCCAGCGCCAAGGCTGCCTTGTAGGAATGGCCGCTTTCGCCGAAGCAATGCAGTTTGATTGTCATGTGTTGCTCCCTGTGTCTGCTGGCGGAGCGGGGGGTTCACACCCCCGCGCCCCCGTGGAGTATTTTTGGAAAGATGATGGGGCATTAACCCGCGTCTGCGCGCGGCGTGCTACCCTGGTCTTGCGGTACAGGCTGGAGAGCCGATGGCCGTGAAAGGTGAAGACGTCCCTGCCCATTTGGCGAAGGCTTGGGGGCAGGGACACTGCCTTTGCTTCATCTTTCCCCAAATACTCAAAATCCATCATCGGCCTCCCGCGTCGCCGCCGCGGCCCCTGCGCCTACAGCGACCGCGCAATCAGCTCCTTCATGATCTCATTGGTGCCGCCGTAGATCCGCTGCACCCGGGCATCGGCCCACATCTCGCCCACCGCATATTCCTGCATGTAGCCATAGCCGCCGTGCAGCTGCAGGCATTCGTCCAGCACCTCGCCTTGCGTGTCGGTGATCCAGTATTTCGCCATTGCCGCTTTCTCGACGGTGAGCTTGCCCTCCAGGTGTTCGGCGATGCATTCGTCGAGGAAGGCGCGCGCAACCTTGGTCTTGGTCAGGCATTCGGCCAGCTTGAAGCGGGTGTTCTGGAACTGCAGGATCGGACCGCCAAAGGCTTCGCGCTCCTTGCAGTAGGCGATGGTGCGCTGCACCGCGCCTTCCATCGCGCCAACCGCGCCGCAGGCGATGATCAGGCGCTCTTGCGGCAGCTGCTGCATCATCTGGTAAAAGCCCTGGCCTTCGGCACCGCCCAGGATGTTCTCCGGCGGGATCTCCACGTTATCAAAGAACAGCTCGGAGGTATCCGCCGCGTGGCAGCCGATCTTGTCGAGGTTACGGCCGCGGCTGAAGCCCGCGGCGCCGTCGGTTTCCACCGCCACCAGCGACACCCCCTTGGCGCCCGCCGCCGGGTCGGTCTTGGCCGCGACCAGGATCAGGTTGGCGTGCTGGCCGTTGGTGATGAAGGTCTTCTGCCCGGTCAGCCGGTAGGCATTGCCGTCCTTCACCGCCTTGGTCTTGATCGCCTGCACGTCGGAGCCGGTGGAGGGCTCGGTCATTGCCAGCGCGCCGACCAGCTCGCCGCTCACCATCTTGGGCAGCCAGCGCGCCTTCTGCTCCTCTGTACCGTAGGCCAGGATGTAATGCGCCACGATGCCAGAGTGGATGCCGTGGCCCCAGCTCGCCAGATTGGCGCGGCTGCCTTCCATCAGGATCACAGCTTCATGCCCGAAATCGCCGCCCGCGCCGCCGTGTTCTTCGGTAACCGAAGGGCACAGCAGGCCCAGTTCGCCGGCCTGCTGCCAGGTCTCCCGGTCCATCATGCCCTGCTTGCGCCAGGCCTCGAACTTGGGCGTCCATTCATTGGTGATGAACTGAGCCGTCATTTCGGCAAGCATCTGGTGCTCTTCGGTCATCCATGCGGACTGCGTGCTGGTCATCTCTCTCCCCTTGGCCGCGTGCGGCCCTATTTCTTGCGTGCCTCCAGCTCGGCGTTGAACAGCCGCAGCCGGTGGGTCAGGTTCTCTTGGTCCGTCACACTGTCGAAATGCTCGAACAGGAATGACAGCGCTTCTCCCTCATCCAGCCCGGCCTCCTGGGCAAACTTTCTGAGCTTGCGGTAGCCGTCCTCGGTCATCGCGACGGGGAAGCGGCGGGTCAGGCGGAATCGTTTCGGCATTGTTCGGTCCTTTGCATGTCAAGGCACCGGCCGGGGCTGGTCCGGGCGCCCCGCGAGGGGGCGCCCAAGGGCATCAGAAGGCGTCCGCGTCCAGTGCCATCACCGTGTCCGCGCCGCTTTCGATGCGGGCCAGGTGCAGCTTGGTGGCGGGCAGCCGACGTGCCATATAGTACCGGCCGGTTGCGAGCTTCGTCTCATAGAACGCCGCGTCATCGGCCCCGGCGTCAAGCGCTTCCTGCGCCGCCTTGCCCATCTTGGCCCACATCAGGCCCAGGCAGACCTGACCGAACAGATGCATGAAGTCATAAGAGCCCGCCAGCGCATGGTTGGGATCCTTCATGCCGTTCTGCATGAAGAACATGCCAGCCGCCTGCAGATCCTTGGAGGCCGCCTGCAGGGGTTTGATGAAGTCCTTGGTGTATTCCTCGGAAATATCTTTGTTTTCCTGGCAGAAGCTCTTCACCAGATCAAAGAACGCCAGAACGTATTTGCCGCCGTGCTGGCCCAGCTTGCGGCCCACCAGGTCCAGCGCCTGCACGCCGTTGGCGCCCTCGTAGATCATCGCGATGCGGGCGTCGCGGGTGTATTGCGACATGCCCCATTCCTCGATGTAACCGTGGCCGCCATAGACCTGCTGCGCCTGCACGGTCATGTCATAGCCCTGATCGGTCAGGAAGCCCTTGATCACCGGGGTCATCAGCGAGATCAGCCCGTCGGCGTCCTTGTCGCCCGCACGGTGCGCCTGGTCGATCAGGGTGGCGCCCCACAGCAGGAACGCGCGCGCGCCCTCGGCAAAGCTTTTCTGGTCCATCAGCGAGCGGCGGATGTCCGGGTGCACGATCAGCGGATCGGCGGGGCCGTCCGGGTTCTTGGCGCCGGTCACGTCGCGCCCCTGCAGCCGGTCCTTGGCGTATTCCAGCGCGTTCTGATAGGCGGCCTCGGCCTGCGCCAAACCCTGCATGCCGACACCCAGGCGGGCCTCGTTCATCATGGTGAACATGGCGCGCATGCCCTTGTGCTCTTCACCCAGCAGCCAGCCGACTGCGCCGTCATAGTTCATCACGCAGGTGGAGTTGCCGTGGATGCCCATCTTCTCCTCGATCTTGCCGACCGAGACGCCGTTGCGCTCGCCCAGCGAACCGTCCTCGTTCACCAGGAATTTGGGCACGATGAACAGGCTGACACCCTTGATGCCCTCGGGGCCGCCGGGGATCTTGGCCAGCACCAGGTGCACGATGTTGTCCGCCATGTCGTGATCACCGGAGGAGATAAAGATCTTCTGGCCGGAGATGCGGAAGCTGCCGTCGCCCTGCGGTTCCGCCTTGGTGCGCATCAGGCCCAGGTCGGTGCCGCAATGCGGCTCGGTCAGGTTCATGGTGCCGGTCCACTCGCAGGAGACCATCTTGGGCAGATAGGTTGCCTTCTGCTCATCGGTGCCATGCGCCAGGATCGCCGAGGCGGCGCCGTGGGTCAGGCCCTGGTACATCGTGAACGCCTGGTTCGCGGCCGAGAAGAACTCGCCCACTGCGGTGCCGATCACATAGGGCATGTTCTGGCCGCCGAACTCTTCCGGCATGTCGATGCCCGGCCAGCCGCCTTCCTTGACCTGCTCAAAGGCTTCCAGGAACCCTTTGGGCGTGTAGACCACGCCGTTTTCCAGGCGGCAGCCCTCCTGGTCGCCCACCACGTTCAGCGGGTGCAGCACTTCGCTGGCGATCTTGCCCGCTTCTTCCAGCACGGCACCGGTGAACTCCGGCTCCAGCTCGTTGTAGCCGGGAATATCCTGGCCGGAGACCTTCAGGACATCATGCAGGATAAACTGAGCGTCTTTCGCGGGGGCTGTATAAGAAGGCATTAGGATCCTCTTCGGGGGGGCTTGTTGGGCTTGGTTTGGGTGCCGGACAAGCCGGCAGATGGGGCAGGGCGGCTGCCTATTCGGCAGCCTTTTTCTGGGCCCGCATTGAGGCGATCATCTTTTCACCCCAGGCGAGCTGGTCTTTCAGGTCCTCGATCGCCTCGGTCAGCTCCTCGCGCTGGCGCTCCATATCGTTGAGCCGGTCCTTGGCAATCTCGTATGTCTTGGTCAGCTGCGTCACCTGCTGGTCGCCGACATGGTACAGGTCCAGCAGCTGGCGGATTTCCTCCAGGCTGAATCCGAACCGCTTGCCGCGCAGAATCAGCTTCAGGCGGGCGCGGTCGCGTTTGGTGAACAGCCGCTTCTGGCCGTCACGGATCGGGAACAGCAGTTCCTTGGCTTCGTAGAACCGCAAGGTACGGGGCGTTACGTCAAAGGCCTCGCACATCTCGCGGATGGTCATGGTTTTCTCTGTCATCATCGTCACTCTTACGGCTTGGTGCAGCCCTAAGCTGAGCACTTCCGGCCTTTCGATCAAGACTGACTTTACGTTTACGTAAGTTGTACGTTGCGTCACTTCTAGGGGCGGTAACAGTTCGCAAAACGAACGTTAAATGACGCAACGTACCAATGAAGGGCAGCGGCCCGACCGGCAGCGGCCCCTGCTTGAAAAGGGCGGGCAGGGCCGAATCCGGTGGCCGGAACTCAGGCCGCAGGCACCGGGCCAGCGCCTGCCTGCGTCACGCGGGCCGGTGCTATTGCGGTCCAGAAGCTTGTTCAGAAATGAGAGCTGGCTGGCTGGGAAAAGGTGGCCAGCACGCGGTGCCGGCGCCATCCCGCCGGAGGGGGCGCTAGTCCGGCAGGCGCTTGCGCTAAGCCGGACCTGGCATCTTATTTCAGCTGCGCCTTGGTGCTGGCGCGCAGCGCGCTCAGCTCGTCGATGGCTTCGGTGATCTGTTCGCGCTGCTTTTCCAGCTCCACCAGCTGGCGGTCGGCCATCTCCATAAAGGCGTGGTTCTGGGCGTCGTTGCCCTCTTCCTCATAGATCAGCAGCCACTGGCGGATCTCTTCCAGCTGGAAGCCGAATTTGCGCCCGCGCAGGATCAGCTTCATCCGGGCGCGCTCCCGCGCACCGTAATACCGCGACCGGCCTTCGCGGTCCGGCTGCAGCAATTCGATGTATTCATAGTAGCGCAGCGTCCGCGGCGTAACGTCGAACTCTGCGCACATTTCTTTGAATGACAATCTGTTGTCGGTCATCCGTCGTCTCCCTTGCCGGGAACCTATGCACTTGCAGCGAACAGTGCAACCTCCGTGGCGGCACACTTGCGCTTTCGCCGGGCCGCAGCCAAAGATAGGGCAGAGATTTCAAAGGGACAGCCCCATGGCCGACAAGACCCAGCTCGCTCGCCAGTTCATCGAAGCGATCCCCCATGCCAAGCAACTGGGGATGAAACTGACGGAGATCGGCGACGGCACTGCAGAGATCCGCATGGCCTATGACGAAAAGCTGATCGGCGACCCGGCGACCGGGGTGATTCACGGCGGCGCGGTGTCGGCCCTGATGGACACATGCTGCGGCGCGGCGGTGATGAGCCACCCTTCGGCCCCCGGCGGCACCGCCACCATCGACCTGCGCATCGACTATATGCGGCCCGCCACACCCGGCCAGGCAATCACCACCCGCGCGACCTGCCACCACATCACCCGCACCGTTGCCTTTGTCCGCGCCGTGGCGATGGACGAGGACGCGGACCGCCCCGTCGCCACCGCCGCAGGCGCCTTTACCGTGGAGAAGAAGTTTTGAGCCGCCCCCGTCCCGAACCGATCCAGGTGGTCAAACAGCGCCGCGATGCCGCGCTGTCGGCGCTGGTGGACTCGGTGCCGTACATCCGCTTCCTGAACGTGACCTTCGACCGCCGCGGCGATGAGCTGACGGCGCAGCTCAACTTCGATGACAAGCTGATCGGCAACCCGTTTCTGCCGGCGATCCACGGCGGCGTGACCGCGGCGTTTCTCGAGATCACGTCGATGGTCACTCTCAATTGGTCCTTCCTCTGGCCGCGCATCGAATCCGGCGATCTGGACCCGGCGGAGATGGCCAAGGGCAACCTGCCGCGCCAGCCCAAGACCATCGACTTCACCGTCGACTACCTGCGCTCCGGCCTGCCGCGCGACGCCTATGCCCGCGCCCGGGTGAACCGCTCCGGCCGCCGCTATGCCTCGGTGCATGTGGAGGCCTGGCAGGACCACAAGGACAAGCTGTTTGCCCAGGCCACCGGCCATTTCCTGATGCCGCAGGACGCGAACGGCAAGGACTGACCCCATGACCAGCGCGGCTTCGGACATCACCCACAAACGGGTGCTCAGCATCGCGTTGCCGATTGTCCTGTCCAATGTCACCGTGCCGATACTGGGGGCCGTGGACACCGGCGTGGTCGGCCAGATGGGGCAGGCCGCACCGATTGGCGCGGTCGGCATCGGCGCGGCGATCCTGGCGGCGGTCTACTGGATTTTCGGCTTCCTGCGCATGGGCACCACCGGCCTCGCCGCTCAGGCGCGCGGGGCAGGGGACTGGGCCGAGACCGGCGCACTGCTGATGCGCGGCCTGCTGCTGGCCTTTGCCGCCGGCGCGCTGTTCATCATCGCGCAAGCGGCGGTGTTCTGGGGCGCCTTCGCACTGGCGCCTGCCAGTCCCGAGGTCGAAACCCTGGCCCGCGGCTATCTGGAGATCCGCATCTGGGGCGCGCCTGCTACCATTGCGCTTTATGCGGTGACCGGCTGGCTGATCGCGGTCGAGCGCACCCGTGGTGTCTTCCTTCTGCAGGTGTGGATGAACGGGCTGAACATCGTTCTGGACCTGTGGTTCGTGCTAGGCCTGGGCTGGGGTGTCGAGGGTGTCGCCCTGGCCACGCTGATTGCCGAATGGACCGGTCTGGCGCTGGGGCTGTACCTGTGCCGCGATGCCTTTGCGGGCGAGCAGTGGCGGGACTGGGCGCGGGTGTTCGATGCGGTGCGGCTTAAGCGGATGATGCAGGTGAACGGCGACATCATGGTGCGCTCGGTGCTGCTCACGGGGTCCTTCACCACCTTCCTGTTCATCAGCTCCGGCGTCGGCGACGTGAACCTGGCCGCCAACCAAATCCTGCTGCAATTCCTGTCGGTCACCGCCTTTGCGCTGGACGGATTTGCCTTTGCCGCCGAAGCGCTGGTGGGCGGTGCAGTCGGTTCCCGCGCCCGCGTAAGGCTGCGCCGTGCGGCGGTGATTGCCGCGCAGTGGAGCACCGGCGGTGCGCTGCTTCTGGGGGCGGGGTTCGCCTTGGCCGGGCCTGCGGTGATCGACCTGATGGCCACCGCGCCCGAGGTGCGCGATGCAGGCCGTGTCTATCTGCTGTGGGTGGTGCTGGCCCCGGTGCTGAGCGTGGCAAGCTACATGTTTGATGGCATCTATATCGGCGCCACCTGGACCCGCGAGATGCGGCGGGCGATGGTGCAGGCAGTGGCGGTCTATGTGCTGGCACTGCTGCTGCTGGTGCCGGTTTTCGGCAATCACGGGCTGTGGGCGTCGCTGATGGTTCTTAACGTGGCCCGCGGTGTGACCCTGGGCCTGCGCTATCCGCGGCTGGAGGCGCAGGTGGGCACCTGAGCGCCCCGGAATTCTGCGAAAATTCCGGCCCGTTTTCCGGCGCGGAAAACAGCCGCTTCGCGCCAAAAAATCCTCGCAGGATTTTTGGCCGTTTCCCGAGCCGGGAAACGGTCACAGCAGCGTTTCAATCGCCTCGGTGGGGCGGCCGATCACCGCTTTGCCGTCTTTGATCGCAATCGGGCGCTCGATCAGGATCGGATGCGCGGCCATCGCCGCCAGCAGGTCCGTTTCGGCGCTGTCCTTTCTGAGGCCCAGCTCCTTGAAGACCTTCTCGCCGGTGCGCATCATCTGAACCGCGGATACGCCAAGCGCGGCTTGCACCTGCTTGATCTCCTCAACTGACGGCGCATCCTGCAAATAGAGCCGCGGCTCTACCTCAGCACCGCGCTCTTCCAGCAGCGCCAGGCCAGCCCGGGATTTCGAACAGCGCGGGTTATGCCAGTAGGTGATCACAGCCAGTCCTTCCGTTTCGAGCCAACCGCTTGCGCGACGTTCTCAAACCCGTCGCGGGCCAGCAATTCATCCAGTCCGCGGGCAATATCGCCCGCCAGTGACAGCCCGCCATAGACCATCGCGGTGTAGAACTGCACCGCCGAGGCCCCGGCGCAGATCTTGGCATAGGCCTGTTCCGCCGTGCTGATGCCGCCGACACCCACCAGCGGCACTTGGCCCTCCAGAAGCTCCGACAGCTGCGCCAGAACCCGGGTGGATTTCTCAAACAGCGGCGCACCGGACAACCCGCCGGCCTCGCCTTTGTGGGCACTCCGCAGACCGTCGCGCGACAGGGTGGTGTTGGTGGCAATCACCGCGTCGATGCCGCTCTCAACGGCGACGGCGGCAATGTCCTCAATCCCGGCGCGGTCCAGATCCGGGGCGATTTTCAGGAACACCGGCACCCGGCGGCTGAGGCTGTCGCGGGTTTCGATCACCCCTGCCAGCAGTGCCGACAGCGCGGCCTTGCCCTGAAGGTCGCGCAGCTTCTCAGTGTTTGGAGAGGACACATTGACGGTGGCAAAGTCCAGATGCGCGCCGCAATGGGCCAGCACCTTGGCAAAATCCGCAGCGCGGTCGGCGCTGTCTTTGTTGGCGCCCAGGTTCAGCCCGATCACTGCATCGCGCGGCCGCTGGGAGAGGCGCATACCAATCGCCTCCATGCCCTCGTTGTTGAAGCCGAAGCGGTTGATCGCCGCCTTGTCCTCGGTCAGGCGGAACAGGCGCGGTTTGGGGTTGCCGGGCTGCGGGCGGGGCGTTGCCGCGCCAACCTCAATGAAGCCGAAGCCGGATTTCGCCAGCGGCGCCAGCGCCTCAGCGTTCTTGTCATAGCCCGCGGCCAGACCAACCGGGTTCGGCAGCTCAATCCCCGCCAGCGTGGTCTTCAGCCGCGCCGAAGTCACCGGGCCGGGGGCAGGCGCGAGCCCCATGGTCAGCGCCTTGACCGACAGCCCGTGCGCTGCTTCCGGATCAATCCGGTGCATCGCCGCCAGGGCCAGTTTCTCCGTCAGCTTCATGCCATCTCCTCCGGGAAACGGTGGCTGCCCTCCACCAGCGGCAGCGGCTTGGCCCAGATCACGTCGGACATGCGGACGTTGCGGTAGAGATGCGGGAACTTGGCACCGCCGCGGGACACTTCCCACTTCAGGTCATCGCCCATCGCGTCTGCATCGCAGGCCAGCAGGGTCAGCCCCGCGGCGCCTGCAAAGTGCTTGGCTGCGGTTTCCACGGCCTGGGTTGCGGTGGAGAAATGGACATAGCCGTCCGCCACATCAATCGGCGCGCCCGGCGTCTCGCCCTCGGCTTGCAGCGCGGCCCATTCGTCCGCCCGGAAAATCTTGTAAATCAGCATGCACGCCTGATGCCCTGCGTCGGCGGATGAATCAAGGGGGATTGGGGATAACTGCAATTTCAGAGGGCCGCGCCTGACCCTGGGAGGGTGCAAAAGCACCCTCCCGTGGGGAGGGTCGGGCGCGGCCCGGGCTTATGCCCGCGCCAATTTGTTTGGCTTACGCAAGGAGACACAACCTTCTGTCTTTTCCCCTTTGACCGGCGCGGGCTTTGGGCGCAGGCTTGGTCAAAACGGAACAACGGGAGCGCTCCTCATGATTGCACGCATTCTCACATCGGTTGCAGCCCTGGCCCTGTCTGCCGGTACGGCGGCGGCGGAGTACAAGCTGACCATCCTGCACACCAACGACTTCCACTCGCGGTTCGAGCCGATCAACAAATACGACAGCACCTGCGATGCCGAGGATCAGGCCGAGGGCAAGTGCTTTGGCGGCACCGCGCGGCTGGTGACGGCCATCGCGGACGCGCGGGCGCGGGCGGAGAATGCGATCCTGGTGGATGGCGGCGACCAGTTCCAGGGTTCGCTGTTCTATACCTACTACAAGGGCAAGGCCGCGGCGGAGTTCATGAACCAGCTGGGCTATGACGGCATGACCGTCGGCAATCATGAGTTCGACGACGGCCCGGAGGTGCTGCGCGGGTTCATGGATGCGGTGGGCTTTCCGGTGCTGATGTCCAATGCCGATGTGTCGGCGGAACCGGCGCTGGCGGATGTGCTGAAGAAATCCACGGTGATCGAGCGGGGCGGCGAGAGGATCGGCCTGATCGGCCTGACGCCGGAGGACACGCATGAACTGGCGAGCCCCGGTGAGAACGTGCATTTTTCCGACCCGGTGGCGGCGGTGCAGGCGGAGGTGGACCGGCTGACCGCCGAAGGGGTGAACAAGATCGTGGTGCTCAGCCACTCCGGCTATGGCGTCGACCAGCGGGTGGCGGCGGAAACCACCGGGGTGGATGTGATCGTCGGCGGTCATTCGAACACCTACCTCTCCAACACCTCGGATAAGGCCGCGGGGCCGTACCCGACCGTGGTGAACGGGGTACAGATCGTGCAGGCCTATGCCTATGGCAAGTTCCTGGGCGAGCTGAACGTGACCTTCGACGATGCAGGCAATGTTGTCAGCGCCACCGGAGAGCCGCTGATCATGGATGCCGCGGTCAGTGAGGACGCGGACACCCGCGACCGGATTGCTGAGCTGGCGCAGCCCTTGGACGAGATCCGCAATAAGGTGGTGGCGGAGGCCGCGGAACCCGTCGAGGGCAGCCGCGATGTGTGCCGGGTGCAGGAATGCCAGATGGGCAATCTGGTGGCTGATGCCATGCTCGACCGGGTCAAGGACCAGGGCGTGACCATCGCCATCGCGAACTCTGGCGGGATCCGTGCCAGCCTGGACGCGGGGGAGGTCACCATGGGCGAGGTGCTGACCATCCTGCCATTCCAGAACACGCTTTCCACTTTCGAAATTGACGGCAAAACGCTGGTGGAGGCCTTGGAGAACGGCGTCAGCCAGGTGGAGGACGTCAAGGGCCGCTTCCCGCAGGTGGCGGGGCTGAAATTCAGCTGGGACAGCTCTGCCGCGCCGAATGCGGGCCGCATCACCGAGGTGATGGTGGCAGAGGGGGATGGCTTCGTTCCCATTGATCCCGCCAAGACCTATGTGGTGGTCACCAACGACTATGTCCGCAATGGCGGTGATGGCTATGCGATGTTCGAAGGGGACGACAAGAACGCCTACGACTTTGGCCCGGACCTGGCCGATGTTCTGGCGGAGTATCTGGCAGCGCAAGGCCCGTATACGCCCTATACCGACGGGCGGATTGCGCAGGTGAACTAAGCGTTCGCATATAGGTCCGGACCGGACCCAATGTTTCGCGCGCGAAACATTCGGGCAGGAGGGCTGCCGCATTATTTTGAGAGGCTGGCAACCTTTGCCGGCGCTTCGTTAACGGGCTGGCGGGTGGCTTGGCGGCATGGCAGAATGCCCCCATGGACCACCCGCTGATCGACCTCATCAACGCCCGCATCGAAGCCGCCGAGAAGGATGGCGCCTTTGACAATCTCGCTGGCGCAGGCAAGCCGCTGCCCAAATGCGATGACCCGGAAAACGAGCTGGTCAACCGGCTGGTTCGTGAAAGCGGCGGGGTGCCGGAGTTCGTCAGCCTGTCGCGCGAGTTGCAGCGGCTGCGGGCGGAACTGCGCGAGACCGGCGACCGCAGCCGCCGGCAGGAGATCCTGAAAGAGATGTCGATGATGGACGCGCGGATCGAGCTCGCGCGCAAGGCCTACGCGAAGTAGGTCCTCTTACCCTTTGATTTCCGGCCAGATTTCCGGGTCCAGCCCGTCGATGAACGGCGCCAGCACATCGGCGTATTTCTCCCACTTGCCGATCGAGCGGGTGTGCGCCGTCTGCCGGACCTGGGTGTTTGAGAGCGTCAGCACCTGGCCCTCGTGCCGTTCCGGGTGGGCCATGTCCTCGACCCAGTCCAGTCCGCAGAAGTCTGCCAGCTTGCGGCTTTCGCCCTCGATATCCGCAACCAGATCTTCATAACGCAGGTCATAGATCCGGCCCGGCATCACCTGCCGCCAGTGCTGCATCAGCCGGCCATAGAGGTTGAAGCGGTGCGCCATCGCCTTGAGGTCATAGGCATAGGTGAGCGAGCTGCCGGAGAAATAGCCGCGCCAGATCGACAGCGCCACGTCGCGCGGGTCGCGGCAAAGATGAACAAAGCGTGCATCCGGGCAGGCGGTCAGCAGATGGCCCAGGAGGCGGTAGTTGTCGGGCATCTTGTCGACATAAGCCGTGGTGCCCTCGGGCATTTCCGGCAGGCGGCTGATGTCCTCCGCTGCGAAATTGCGGGCGGCCTCGGGCGTGAACTCCTGGTCCTTGTCGATATAGGGATGCAGCAGGAAGGCCGGCACGCCGCGTTCGCCCAGCGGGAACACATCGGGGTGCAGGCCGATCACGGTCTCGGTGAGAGTGGTGCCAGAGCGCGGCATCCCCACCACATAGATCGGGCGCGGGCCTTCTGGAGCGGTCTCAGCCGGGGTGATCTGGCCTGGGAAGGCAGCCATGATGCGGCTGAACTGGCGTTCGCTTTCCTCGTAGTCATAGGGGGTCTGCGCCGCCATACAGGCGTTGGCCTCGTCATTGTGGGCTGCAAAGGCCTCCTTGTCGCCGGCCTGATCGGCAATCCGGGCCAGAGCAAAGGCGGCGTTGGCGCGGTCGAGCGAGCGGGCGGGCGCCGCCTTGAGCGCTTTCTGTGCGATGGGCAGCAGTTCCGCGTTCTGCTCGCGGCTGTTGATCCGGGCCAGCATCTCCAGCACCTGGGTGTCCTTGGGGTCCAGCTCCAGCAGCGCCAGGCAGTGGCCGCGGGCTGCGGCGGAGTCGCCGTTGGAAATCAGCTGGCTGGCCAGGCGCCTGCGCGCCTCGATGTTTTGCGGTGCCACGGCGACGGCCTTTTGTGCGGCCTCGGTGGCCTCATCCTGCCGCATCAGGCGGGCGAGCAGCAGGCTGGCGTTCTGCAGCGCGTCGGCGTCGTTGGGGTTCACCTTGAGCGCTGCCTGGTAATCCGCCAGCGCCGCCTTTTCATCGCCCAGCGTGTTCCATGCAGTGGCGCGCAGCCGCAGCATCCGCGGCTGGCGCGGGTCGCGGGCCAGAGCGGCGGTGGCGGTTTCAATCGCGGCCTCGGGGGCGTTCATCACCAGATGTGACTGCGCCTGCAGATACAGTGCCGCCTGATCTCCGGGCTGGTCCTTGAGCACCCGGTCCAGCAGCTTCATCGCCTGCTCGCCCTGCTGCAGGAACAGCAGCGTCTGCGCCAGGTTCTTGCGGGCGTCGTGAAAGCCGGGGGCCAGCGCCAGCGCTTTCTTGAAATACGGGACGGCATCGCGGTGCTTGCCGAGGCCGGACAGGGAGATGCCGGCGATATTGGGAAAGTCCGGGTGGCTCTTGTGCCGCTTCATGCCGCCCTTGGATTGTTTCAGCGCCTGCTTGAACTTGCCCTGATTGAGAAAGCCCAAGGCGGACTGGAGATCATTCTGAAGAGTCATGAGGCCTATCTATCATCCTGTCAGGGCGGCTGAAAACCGGCGGCCAAGGGAAGCTTTGCATCTGCGCCCCGGCCCGGGTTAGAAATCAGCATGTGCGGACGATTTGCCACAACCCTGCCTGCGGATGCAATGGCACAGCTGTTTGCGGCGCAGCCCGCGAACGATCTGCCCAAGGTGCCCGATTACAACGTCTGCCCGACCAACCAGGTGCATGTTGTGCAGGCGGGGGAGGCCGGGCGGCAGCTGGTGGCGATGCGCTGGGGGTTCCTGCCGCATTGGTACAAGAGCGAGACCGCTGGACCACTGCTGATCAACGCGCGGGCAGAGACGATTGCGGAGAAGCCCGCCTTTGCCAAGTCCTGCCGCGAGCGGCGCTGCCTGATCCCGGCCAGCGGGTTTTATGAGTGGACCAAGTCGGAGGAGGGCGCCCGGCTGCCCTGGTACATATTCCGCAGCGACGGCGCGCCGCTGGCGTTCGCCGCCGTGTGGCGCAGCTGGGGGGCGGAGGAACCCGTCAAGACCTGCGCCATTGTCACCACCGCCGCCAATCAGGGGCTGTCGGCGATCCACCACCGGATGCCGCTGATCCTGGAGCCTGAGGACTGGGGCAAATGGCTGGGCGAGGAGGGGCATGGCGCCGCGGCGCTGATGCAGCCGGGGGCGGAAGGAATCCTGGAGTATCACCGGGTCGATCCGGCGGTGAACTCCAACCGCGCCGAAGGGCCGGAGCTGATCGAGCCGTTTGAAGAGGGCGATACCCCGCGCGGCCGCCTGATCTGAGCTTTTATTCTGCCGCCTGGCTGCCGGGCAGGTCGCGCTGCGGCGCCCGGCTCAGTTCGTTTGCAGCCAGGGTCGCCTTGCGCAGCAGCGCCACGAAGGTTTCCTGCTCCGCCTCGGTGAGGCCGGTGAAGATCGCGGGCTGGGCTGCCTGAACCACCGGCAAAAGCCGCTCCAGAAGCGCCTCGCCGTCACGGGTCAGGCTGACCTCGCGGGCGCGGCGGTCCGCGGCAGAGATCCGGCGCGCCACCAGTCCCTTGTCCACCAGCCGGTCCACCACCTTGCCCAGGGTGGCGCGGTCATAGGCGATCAGCCCCGCAACCGAGGCCTGGTCGATGCCCGGATGGCGGCGGATGGCGGCCATGGCGGAGAACTGCACCGGGGTCAGGTCGGCGCCTTCCTCGGCCATGCGCTCCATGAACTGGGCCACGGAGATCTGGTGCAGCCGCCGGATCAGATGGCCGGGCAGCGCGTGTATGTCCAAAGGGTCGGTGTCCATGGGTCCTGGTCCTTGCCGGTGCGGCGCCGCGGGGCCTTCGCCCGGGCTGGTCTGTTCGCTCCGTTTGCCTTACTGCCCCGTGCGCAGTGCGCGCAAGTATTATTGCCGCGGAGCGGGCATTTGCGGCTTTTCCTTGCGCATGGGGCGCGGTAGGCATGGGCCATGGCGCTGACATTCACCTCCCTGCAAGAGTTCTATGGCCACGGGTTCGATACCGTGATCGACGTGCGCAGCCCGGCGGAATACGCCGAGGACCACGTGCCCGGTGCGATCAGCCTGCCGGTTCTGGACAACGAGGAGCGCGCTGAGGTCGGCACCATCTATGTGCAAGAGAGCCCCTTCAAGGCGCGCAAGCTGGGCGCGGCGCTGGTGTTCCGCAATGCCGCGAACCACATTGAGCAGAGCCTGAGCCACCATGATGGGGGCTGGAAGCCGCTGGTCTATTGCTGGCGCGGCGGCCAGAGGTCGGGGTCGTTCACCTGGATGCTGCAGCAGATCGGCTGGCGTGCCGAGGTGGTGCAGGGCGGTTATCAGACCTACCGCCGGCTGGTGCACAAGGCGATGTACGAGACCGCGCTGCCGCACCGGCTGGTGGCGCTGGACGGCTATACCGGATCGGCCAAGACCGAGGTGCTGAAACGTGCCGGCGAGCTGGGCGTGCAGGTGCTGGACCTGGAGGGGCTGGCCAATCACCGCGGCTCCCTGCTGGGGGACATGCCGACGCCGCAGCCCTCGCAGAAAGCGTTTGAATCCGCTGTGGCGGGGGCGCTGATGCGGCTGGACCCCGCCCGCCCGGTGCTGGTGGAGGCGGAGTCCAACAAGATCGGCCAGCGGATCATTCCGCCTGCGGTCTGGGATGCCATGAAGCAGGCGCCCAGGATCGAACTGCAGGTGCCGGTGGCGGCGCGCTGCCGGTATCTGGTGCAGGCCTATGACGACATCCTGTCGGACGCGGACCGGCTGCGCGAGAAGCTGGGCCCCTTGCGCGCCCACCGTTCCGGGGCGGTGGTGGACGGCTGGTTTGCGCGGATTGCCGAGGGCGACAAGGCGGGGCTGACCGGGGCGCTGATGACAGAGCATTACGATCCCGCCTACCGCAAGTCCCGGGCCGCGATCGGGGCGGAGGTGGCCGCCACGGTGGAGGCCGCTGACCTGGACGAGCCGGGCCTGAATGCGGCGGCGGCCCAAATAGCAGAGATCATGGCTGGATTGTAAGCGGCAACAGGGCACTCCCGCCCGTCGCCGGGGCATCTGGGATGCCCCGCTCCCGTTGGGCGTGGCGCTGCGCTGACGCGCAGCGCGCCTCCGGCGGGAGTATTTTTGCAAAGGAGAAGACCAGAAGCAGCGCTTCTATCCGGCCCGGAGTTTTCTTTGGACCGGCAGCCGTTAGCTGCTGAACGTGATTGCCCCCGGGTTTGACGTCACTTTGCCGATAATGGCTGCGGGGCAGCCAGCAGCGCGCAGCTGCTCCAGCAGGTTTTCCGCCCGGTCTGCGGCAACAGCCGCCAGCAGCCCGCCTGCGGTTTGCGGGTCGAACAGCAGGTCTTGCCAGCCGGCGGTTTTCAGCTCCGGCAGCGCCGCCTGGTTGGCAGTCAGCAGCGAGGAGCGGATGCCGCGCTCGGCCAGTTCGGCGGCGCCCTGCATCAGGGGCACCTGACCGGTGAAGACCTCGGCGCCTGCGCGGGAGGCCTCGCAGATGCCGAGCAGATGGCCGAGGAGGCCAAAGCCAGTCACGTCGGTCATTGCATGGGCGTCTTGCAGGATGCGGGCGGCGTCGCCTTGCGGCTGGCTCATCTGCTCCAGCGCCGCGGCCACCCAGTCTCCTTTGGCCTCGCCCGCCATCTCGGCGGCCATCAGCACGCCGGAGCCGATGGGCTTGGTCAGGATCAGCGCGTCGCCGGGCTTGGCGCCTGCAAGGGTGATTGCGGGGCGGGGGCAGAGGCCGGTAACAGTGAAGCCCACGGTCAGCTCATCACCCAGCGACGTGTGGCCGCCGACGATGGCGGCGCCGGCCTCTTGCATGACCTCCGTGGCGGCTGCCATGAGTTCCTGCAGGGTGCGGGCCTGCAGGTCCGGCGACATGCGCGGCAGGATCAGGTTGGCGGTGGCCGCCTGCGGCTCAGCGCCCATTGCCCAGATATCGCCAAGCGCGTGCACGGCGGCGATGCGGGCCATCATGACCGGATCATTGGTGAAACTGCGCAGGTGGTCGGTGCTGATCACCTGTTTGACTCCGCCAGTGGTCAGCAGCGCGGCATCGTCGCCGGGCAGGGGTGTGATGTCATCACGGCCATGGCTGTTC